>NZ_JADBDT010000001.1:4542500-4842500 GCF_014873485.1 Sphingopyxis sp. OAS728
TCCTGGAACGCGATGACATCGTCGAGGCCGCCGCGGAGCCACCGATCATATTCGCCCGGCATGAGCAGCACCGGCATACGGTCGTGCACCGGCCGGATGGCTTCGTTGCAATCGGTCATGAGGCCTGAATAGACCGGACCCCATTCGTCGCTCGCCTTCCACATCCCGGCCCAGGCGAAGATCGGCTGGTTCTTCACACGAAACCAGGTCCGCGTTTTCGATCCTGCCTCGCCTTCGGCCTCGGCGAACTCGGTGACGGGGATGATGCAGCGGTTCTCGGGCTTGCCGGCGATGAATTTCCACATGAAGCTCGACAGGTCGGCGATATTGTTCACCGCCTTGGGCTTGATGGGCAGCCCGGTCTTTTTGCTTTTCTGCGGGAGCGGAAAGCCCCAGATCATCTTCTCGAGGAGGCGCCGGCCTTCGGCCTCGCGCACGACCATGCCGGGATAGCCGGGCAGCGTCTCCTCGGGGATGTTGAATTCGCCCGGCGCAAGATCCACGCCGAAGTGGGCGGCGACTTCGGCGGCGCTTTTTCGCTCGGTGTAGAGATTGCACATGGGCTGAAGCCTATCACGAAATGCGCGGGCGGGAAGCGCTCAAAGGAGCGACGCCTGGGGCTGCGCCGATGGCGGCAGCTTGCCGCTGCGCCAGAGGTCGTCGGTGTGCTCGACGGTAAAGGCGTCGGCAGGCGGGGGCGGGCGGAACTGCAACGCTATCACATCCTTGATCGTGCCATGGAGCCAGCGCTCATATTCATGGGGCTCGAGCAGCACCGGCATGCGGTCATTGTATGGCATCACCGCCGCGTTCGCGTCCATCGTCATGCCTGCATAGACCGGGCCGAACTCGGCCGTGTTCTTGCAAAAGCCCGCCCAGGCCATGATCGGCTGCCCTTCGAGCGAGAACCAACTTCGCGTCTTCTCGCCCGGCGTCCCGTTGGGGTTGGCGAAATGGGTGAGCGGAATGAGGCAGCGATATTTGGTCTCGACGACGAGCATCTCCCACATCGGGTTGGTGAGATCGGCGACGAGGCCGATGCGCCCCGGCGGATCTCCGCGCAGACGCATTTCGCGGGTCAGGCGCGGGAAGCCCCAGAGCATTTGACCCAGCACACGGCGGCTGTTCGCCTCGCGCACGACGAGGCCGGGGCAGGCCTCGATGGTCTCGGACGGCACCGCGATATCGACATCGCCGCGGGCCGCGAAATGATCGGCGATCTCGGTCGCTGTCGCTGCGAGGGCATAGAGCCGGCTCATGTCGCCCTAATAGGGGATTTCCGTGATGAACTGAATGAGTTCTGCAAATGGCGCGGGGTCGAAGCCAAGGCCTTCGTCGGTCCGTATCAGCTTCGCCCGCGCGCCCGCCTCGTAAAACGCATCGGCATCGGTCTCACCGAAGGGATCGTGAAGCTGGCACCAGCGGTCCATCGCGATGGCGCGGGCGTGCAGCGCCATTCCGGCATAGGGTGCGGGCGCAAAGCCATAGTCGCTCGCGAAGGCCGCGAGCCGGCGGCCATGCTCCGCGATATCGGCCTCGCTTCGGACCGGGACGGCCGCGATCGTCTCGATAGCGGCGCGCATCTGGGCGCCCGTAATATGGACGCTATTGAGCGAGCTGACGAAGCCTTCGGGCGCGAACAGGTCGACTAGGTCGGGTTCGGCCTCAATTTCCGTCGATGCGTCGCTCAAGCCGTGCCTGATTGGAACTACCTTGCTCACGCGAATATCCTTGTTCGAGTCGCGGATAATATAGGGAACAAAGGCGGAACATTCAACGTTGGCTGCCATGCGTGTGACCGGCCCGCGGAATACGCTCGGAACTCCGGAATGCCGCGCAAGTTACTCCGGCGAAAGGAGAAAGCGATGACCGTTCGATCATCATCATGGGTCGCAGAGCCCGCTCGCAACCGCCGTCCAATTCCCCTGATCCATCCGAGCTGGAAACATGGCGCCGATGAGCGCGAAGCGCCGCGGGCGAAGCTCAAGGCTGATGAATTCTGGGGCCGGCTCGGGCTCTGAGCGGCTGCTCGTTCAGCGAAAATCGCGCGGCTTGATCTTGATGCCTTTGGTCGGCTGACCCGGGACGATGCCCGAGCCGAGCCGAAGGTCGGGGATATAGATATCGCGGGGATTGCGGCCGAGCGGCCGCGTCTCGGGATCGCGCGGGTCCGGACTGACGGGGCTCTTCACGACGTCGGCGCGGCTGACACGGTAGATGTCCGAGACATCCTGCCGGTTGCCGACGCTCGCGAGCATTGGCGACATATCCTCGAGCCGCTGCGCGATGACATGGATGACATCGCCCTCGCGCTGCACCTGTCCGCGCACGCCCATCATCGAGGCCCCGAGCACGATGCGGCGATTGGCTTCGAAGACCTTGGTCCAGACCACGAGATTGGCGACATTGGTCTCATCTTCGAGGGTGATGAACATGACGCCCTTCGCCGAGCCCGGCTTCTGGCGCACAAGTACGACGCCCGCGAGGTTGACCCAGCGGCCGTCCTTCGTCGTCTGAAGCTCCTCGCAGGTGATGAATTTCCTGGCCCTGAGTTCGTCGCGGAGAAAGGCGAGGGGATGCGCGCGAAGCGACAGGCCCGACGCCCGGTAATCCTCGACCACCTCGGCGCCTTCGCCCATCGGCGCGAGCAATGTCTCGGGTTCCAGCGCTTCGCGCTGGAGACGTCCGGCGCGTTCGTCGGCAGCCTGAAAGAGGGGAAGGGCGGCATGGCCCAAGCCTTTCACCTCCCACAGCCCTTCCCGGCGCGAGCTTCCGAGCGAGGCGAAGCCGTCGGCGTCGCCGATGCGGTCGAGCGCTCCGCGCCCGACCCCCGCGCGGCGCTGGATCTCCTCGGCGCTCGTATAGGGTAGGCCCGCGCGGGCGGCGACGATCGCGGCGCCGTCCTCATTGGCGAGGCCGCGGACCATGCGGAGGCCAAGGCGGACCGCGAGATATTTGCCGTTTCCATGCCGCGCGTCGCCGGGCTCGAGCGAGCAGTCCCAGCGGCTCATGTTGACATCGATCGGGCGGACCTCGACGCCGTGCTGGCGCGCGTCGCGGACGATCTGCGCGGGCGCGTAGAATCCCATCGGCTGGGCGTTGAGGAGCGCGGCGCAGAAGGCGTCGGGATGATGGCATTTCATCCACGACGAGGCATAGGCGATGAGCGCGAAGCTCGCGGCATGGCTTTCGGGGAAGCCATAGGAGCCGAAGCCCTCGATCTGCTTGAAGGTCTTTTCGGCGAACTCGCGCTCATAGCCGCGGCGCACCATGCCATCGATCAGCTTGTCGCGAAAATGCGAGACCCCGCCGGTGAGTTTGAAGGTCGCCATCGCGCGGCGGAGCAAATCGGCCTCGCTCGCCGTGAATCCCGCGCATTCGATCGCGACGCGCATCGCCTGCTCCTGGAACAAAGGCACGCCCAAGGTCTTCTCGAGCACGCGGCGCAGCTCCGGCGTAGGATAAGTCACCGCCTCCTCGCCGTTGCGGCGGCGGCGGTAAGGATGGACCATGTCGCCCTGGATCGGGCCCGGCCGCACGATCGCGACCTGGATCACGAGATCGTAAAAGGTCTTCGGCGCCATGAGCGGGATCGAAGCCATCTGCGCGCGGCTCTCGATCTGGAAGACGCCGAGCGTGTCGGCCTTGCGGATCATCTTATAGGTCGCGGGATCCTCCGCAGGGATCGTAGAAAGATCGTGCGCGATCCTCTTGTCATTACGGAGGAATTCGAAGGCGCGGCGCATGCAGCTCAGCATCCCGAGCGCGAGGATGTCGACCTTCATGAACCCCAGCGCGTCGATATCGTCCTTGTCCCATTCGATGACCTGGCGATCCTCCATCGCCGCGGGCTCGATCGGCACGAGCTCGTCGAGCCGGTCGCGCGTCAGCACGAAGCCGCCCGGATGCTGCGACAAGTGCCGCGGCGTGTTGATCAGCGTGCGCGCGAGTTCGAGCGTCAGCGCGAGGCGCTTGTCGCTCATGTCGAGGTTCAGCTCTTCGGCATGCTTCTCCTCGACGCCGTCGCGGCTATAGCCCCAGACCGCGCCCGCGAGCCCGGCGGTCACATCTTCGCTGAGCCCCAGCGCCTTGCCGACCTCGCGCACCGCGCCGCGCGAGCGGTAGCGCGTGACGACGGCGGTGAGCGCGCTGCGCGTCCGGCCATAGGTCTCGTAGATCCACTGGATGATTTCCTCGCGCCGCTCATGTTCGAAATCGACATCGATATCGGGCGGCTCGCGCCGTTCGGCGCTGACGAACCGCTCGAACAATAGCTCCGATCGCACGGGATCGATCGAGGTGATGCCGAGCACATAGCAGACCGCGCTGTTCGCCGCGGAACCCCGGCCCTGGCAAAGAATCTCGCGGCGGCGTGCTTCGGCAACGATCGAGTGGACCGTTAGAAAATAGGGTGCGTAATCGAGCTGTCCGATCAATTGAAGTTCATGTTCGAGCTGGTCGCGGATCTTGCCGTCGATGCCCTCGGGATAGCGGGCGGGTGCTTTCTCCCAGGTCAGGCGCTCAAGCTCCTCTTGCGGCGTGCGGCCGCTGTCGCCGATTTCGTCGGGATATTGATATTTGAGTTCCTCGAGGCTGAAGGCGCAGCGCTCGGCGAATTCGAGCGTCCGCGCGACCGGCGAGGCATCCTTGAGGTAGCGGCGGAACAGCCGCTCCATCTCGGCCGCGGACTTCAGATAGCGATCGGCGAAGCGTTCGCGCCGGTCGCCAAGCTCGTCGATCGTGCATTTCTCGCGGATGCAGGTGACGACATCCTGGAGCAGGCGGCGCTCGGGCGCATGGTAAAGGACATCGTTCGTCGCGAGCGTCGGCACGCGCGCCTTTGCCGCGAGCGCCGCCAGATCGCGCAGCCGCACCGCGTCGCGCGGACGGCGGCGGATCGCGAGCGCCATATAGGCGCGGCTGCCGAAGATCCGCTTCGTCCGCGCGAGCGCCGCCTCGCTCGCCGCGTCGGCGCGATCGGGAAGGAATATCGCGAGAAGCCCCTCATTCCATTCCGCGACATCGGCCCAATCGAGGTGACACGCGCCCTTGCCGGCGCGCGTCTTGCCCGCGCTGAGCAGACGGCACATGCGGCCATAGGCCGTCTTGTCGGTGGGATAAAGAAGCAGCGCGGTGCCGTCGGCCAGATCGAGCCGCGTGCCGGTGATCGCGCGCACGCCGGTCGCCTTCTCGGCATCCCAGGCGCGCACGATTCCGGCGACGCTGTGGCGGTCGGCCACGCCGAGCGCGGGCAGGCCGAGCAGCGCCGCCGCCGCGAACAGCTCGCCCGGCGACGAGGCGCCGCGCAGGAAGCTGAAATGGGTGGTGACCTGGAGTTCGACATAGGCGGGCTCGCCCGTCACGCAAAAGCTCCGTGGACGAACCAGCGCATAGACCCGGTCGAGGCATGGACGCCGTCGCCAAGGCGGAAAAGCCAATAGCGTCCGCCGCCCTCCGTCTCGACCTGATAATAGTCGCGAACGCTGAGCGGCGTTTCTCCCTCGATGCCGCCATCGCGCCACCATTCGCCATGGAGGCGCTCGGGACCGTCGCCCTGCGTCACCCGGTAGCGCTTGCGGCGCCAGACGAACATGCGCGGCGCATCGTCGGGCAGCAGCGCGATCACGTCGATCGGCTCGGGCCGAGCGAGCATCCGCGAGGGGCGGGGGAGATCGTCGGCGAAGGGCTGGCTCTCGCCGCCCTGCAGCGCCGGCACGAGCGCCACGGACCGCTCGGGCATTATGCTTGGACAAGCCTCGGCGCGGTGAAGGCCGCGCTGGCCGAACCGGTTGGCGAGCGCATCGACGAGCGCGGCAAGATCGGGGCCGCGGCGGGCAAGGCTTTCTAGCCCTTCACCTTGCCGGGCGCCCTGGTCCTCGATCAGCGGCGCAACGAGCGTCATCGCCTCGATCCCGAGACCGGGCTCGATACTCTCGATCTTCGCGGCGAGCAGCTTCGCGAGATGCGCCGGATCGCGCGACGGCGCGGCGGTGCCGATGCGGATCGCCTGGGTGTGGCCATCGACCCGGTGGAAAAAGCAGTCGAGGCGCCGCGCCCCCTTGCCGGCGCGGCCGAGCTGGCTCGCGACGTCCCCCGCAAGATCGCCGATGACCTGCGCGAAGGCCTCGGCCGTCGCGATCGGCTCCATGAAGCCGCGCCGCGCGCGCGGCAATTGCTCGGGGAATATCGGCTCGATCGGCTCGGGCAGGGTGCCCAGCGCCTGGTCGAGCCGGCGATGGAGCGCGCACCCGAAGCGCTTCGCGAGCGGGCCGCGCGGGGCGCCGATCAGCTGCTCGATGCGTTCGAACCCGAGTTTGCGCAAGGCCTCGACGTCGGCGGGGGGCAGGCGCAGCGCCGCGATCGGCAGCAATGCGATCGCCTTGCGATGCGCGCCGGGCTCGACGGTCACCGGGCGGCCCGCCGGCACATAGCGGGCCGCGGCATGCGCGCAGCCCGCCGTGTCGGCGACCGCGATCTGGAGCGACAGCCCGAATGCGGCGGTGCGCCGGTGGAGATCCTTCAGCAGCGCGCGCTCGCTCCCGAACAGCGCCGCGCAGCCGGTGACGTCGAGCCAAATGCCGTTCGGAGGATCGGGTGCAACCATCGGCGAATAGCGCCGGCCCGCCCAGAGGGCGAGGCGGCGCAGGCCCTCGGCGTCGGCTTCGGGATCGGCATCGACGACGTCGAGCTCGGGCGCGAACGCCCTCGCTTTCGTGATCGTCATGCCGGGCGATATGCCGAGGGCGCGCGCCTCTTGGCACGTCGCCGCGACGATCCGCCGGCCATGGTCGGGGACCGCGGTAACGAGCGGGCGCGCAGAGGTCGCGGCGTCAGGCCGAGGCTTGCTGGTCTTCCTGCGCAGCCGGTCGGTCGACCAGTGCGGCAGGAAGAGCGATACGACCCGTCGCATCGCACCCCTCCAATATCCATTGATGCGGATTGCCGCCGCGCACCCGTTCGAGATCGACGCGCCAGCGCGGACGTCCGAGGCTCGGGATCCCGAGATCCTCGCTCGGGATGGCGGTCACCCGCCAGCGCGTCAGCGCGGCCGTCCCTTCGACCGCCGGCCCGGTCTTCGAGGCGCGGCGGAACAGAAAGGCGGGAACGCCCGAGGTCTCGGCGGCGAGCTGGAGCCGCTTGGACGCGGTGACCGTATATTTGGCGACCTCGCCGACTACCCCGGCGAGACCCTGGTGGCGGAGGCATTCCTCCATTGCGAGCAGGACATTGGTGTCGCTGCCCGCCTCGACATGGATCAGTCGGTCCGGATGAAGGCCCGCAAGATGGAGGGCAGGGGCGAAGAGGTCGCGCCAGCGCAGGCACCAGAAGACGGGGCCTTCGGTTCGGGCGAGAATGCCCGCAAGGAAGATCGTCGCGCTCGCATCGTCGGCGAGTTCGGGACTGCCCGCGACCTCGTGGAGCGCGCCTGTCGCCAGCCCGCCGCCGGGCAGGCGCGAGTCGACGGCATCAAGTTCGAACGGGATGACGTCATGACGCGCGGCCACGCCTTCGATTCGCGCAATTTTGGCGCGAAGATCGGCGAGGACGGCGGATTGGCGCATGACATCATAAGTTCCGGTGGCGGCAGTTCGTTCCCTCTTTGTTCCTTTCCGCCTTTTCGAGTCAAGCGGCTGCTGTTCCTTCTGCGACGGGTGGAGGAGGGGCACGAGGTCGGGAGGGGCCACAAGGGCCTTCGTTTCCCGGCCTTTTTTTCGCGTGGCCGCAGTGGCCGGAATTTCTCCGGTTGCCGCAGGGCCAATCCCTCTTCGGGCGCCTTCTGCGGTCCCGGCTCGCCTTCGCCGTCAACCCCATGCGGGGTTCGCCCTCGCGTTCCGCTCGGTGACGGCAGCTCGCGGGCCCTTGGGTTGGCGCCATCGGGATGGTCCCGAGCAACCAAGGAGACTTCACATGGCCACTATCGCAAAACTCGTCGCCAAGGCCGACGGCAGCTTCGAAGGCACGCTTGCAACCCTCAGTGTTACCGCGCCGATCGCGATCCTGCCCAACGGCCGCAAGGTCAAGGACAGCGAGCCGGATTACCGGGTCATCAGCAAGAAAAACGGATTCGAACTGGGCGCCGGCTGGATCCGGACCTCGCAGACGACCGGCGCCGAATATGTCTCGGTCTCGCTCTCGGCCCCCGAACTCGGCACGATGTACTGCAACATCGCCAATGCGCCGGGCGACGACGCCTCACAGAAGGTTCTGATCTGGAACCCGCCCAGCTGACCGGACCCGGGCCCCGCCTCCTGGCGGGGCCTTTTCCGTCTTTTTGCGCCGCCGCAATTGCGGCAGCCGGGGCAAGGGGATAGGGGCAGCGTCGCGGCCGCGGGCCGCTCCGGAGGTTCCGTCCAGTGCGCGTGCGCGATTTTTTCCTTCTCACATTGGTCTGCCTGATCTGGGCCTTCAACAATGTGCTGAGCAAGATCATCGTCGACAATTGGGCGATCCCGCCGCTTTTCTATGCGGCGCTCCGCTTCGCCGTCGTCGCGCTGGTCATGCTGCCCTGGCTCTGGCCGATCCCGCGCCCGGCATGGCGGATCCTGCTGATCGCGCTGTTGATGGGCGGCGGCAATTTCGCGCTGCTGTTCATCGCGCTCCAGACCGCGTCACCCTCGGCGACCGCGATCATCCTCCAGCTCGGGGTGCCCTTCACGATCCTGCTCTCCGTGCTGATGCTCGGCGAGCGGATCCACTGGCGCCGCGGGCTCGGCATCGGCCTGACCCTGCTCGGCGTGCTCATCGTCACCTGGCGCCCGGAGGGATTTTCCCTGTCGGCGGGGCTAGGCTTCGTGGTGGCTGCCGCCTTCGCTGGCTCCGCCGGCGCGGTGCTGATGAAGCAGGTCGAGGATGTCACGCCATTTCGTTTTCAGGCCTGGGTGGGTTTTGTCTCGATCATCGTGCTGGGGATCGGATCCGCATTGTTCGAAGAAGGACATATCGCGGCGGCGACGGCGGTCGGATGGCCTTTTGCGATCGCGGTGCTGTTTACCGGCTTGTCGTATCGGTCGGCGCTCACTCGGCCTATTATCATCTGATACGCCAATATGAGGCCAATCTTCTTGCGCCTCTGACCCTGATGACGCCGCTCGCGACCATCGGCTTTGGCGTTCTCATCACCAATGACGCGTTCGATACGCGAATGGCCATCGGAGCGACGCTCGCCCTCGGGGGCGTGCTGATCGTGGCGTTGCGGCGCAAACCCGCCACCGCCTTGCTGGTCGACCGCGAACAACGATAGCGCCGTCCGGCTAGCAATCCGTCATCGCCCGGCATGGATTGGGCCGGGAGAGGGCAGGCGCGCAGGACCGGCTCCGGCGCGTTCCATCCCCGCACGCAAGCCGCTGATCCCTTGGCCGAGGCCATCCCTCCGTCAATCAACCCGCGAGGGGTCCCTTCGCTACGCTTGGGCCGCAGCCTGCGGCCGCGGTGATTGCGGTCTGGCCCCGTCCGGCGGGGCGCCTGTCGAGCGGGAATGGCCCGCTCCCGCAGGAGCTTCGATATGCCGCTTTCAACTGCCCAATCGCTCGGCTGGAACCTCGCCCGCACGATGATGACCATCATCGTCCTCATCGAAACCTCGAACGGCTATACCGTGATGCCGCTCGACGAATTCGACGGTGATCCGGCGACGATCGTCAGCGAATATGACCCGTTCGGGCGCTGACCCCGAACTCGATCCGGGGTGGTTCCAGTTGCGGTTCCACCCTGCGATCCGGCCTGCTAATCTGCTCTTGCAGATTGCGCTGTGGTGGTGGTGGCAAGCGCGTCCTGAAGGAGGACGCTTGTGACCTTCATGATCATCCTTGGCGCTGCGGCAGCTGTCTATCTGACAGTGCTGATGTTCCGTTTGGCCGCCCTTGCACTGCCGCTCTACGCCGGGATCGGCGCGGGAATCTGGTTGCATACACATGGCTATGGTTATGGCGCGTCGATCGCCGCGGGGCTGCTCACGGGCTTGATCGTCTTGGGGACCGGGCGAATGATCAGCGCTGCGGCGCCGCCGCTGCTTGGCACCGTTGTGGCACTCACCTTTGCTCTTCCGGCAGGTGTCGCCGGATATCAGGCAGCAAAGGGGCTCGCGGGACTCCTGCTCGCCGAGGGCGCACTTCTGGAATGTCTCGGGGCTGCGGGCGCGGTGACCGCCGCGGTTTCCGCCTGGCGGAGTCTCGTGGGAACGCAGCGATATCGATCCGAGGAAGGCGTCCCGCTAGGGGCCTGACCGCGAACGAACGGCGACGCGATTTCGCTCGAGATTATCGCACCGTCGCCATCGCTCTCCGTTTGCGTGGGTGCCGCACCGGTCCGGCCTCTCGATTTGCGCGATCTGCCGGCAAGCCGCTGACGCTGGATCGCTGGCCGCAACGGCGGAGCCTGCGACTTTCTTCCCCCGGCGTGCCGCCGTTCCTCGCGAAACAAGAAAATCTTAGCGCCGCCATCCTCCGCTTCGCTCCGGGCCCGAGGGCTGCGGCACGATCCCTTGCCGCCTGCCGATGCGCATCGAGGCCGCGCTGGTGCGACCACGACATGCAGCAAAGGAAATCGTCATGAGCAAGATCGGAAGCTTCAAACTGGTGTCGGGCGAATATCTCGGCGAGATCGTAACGCTCTCGGTGCAGGCGAGGCCGGTCCGCATCGTTCCGGAAAAGAATTCCACCGGCAATGCGCCGAGCCACCGCGTCTTCGTCAGCGATGCCGAAGTGGGCGCCGCCTGGCAAAAGACGAGCCAGGACAACAGGCCCTATCTCTCGGTCAAGCTCGACGATCCGAGCTTCATCGCGCCGATTTTCGCGCAGCTCTTCCCGGGCGAGGAGGGCGAGCATGATCTCGTCTGGAACCGCCAGCAGCGCCGCGGCGACAATTGATCCTGCGACATCGCCCGGTTCCGACCGGGCGATGTTACCACCAGATTGAGGATGTTAGCGTGCGGGATTGAGACGAATTTGCGCTAAGCATCGTCGCTTGCGCGCCGGTAACCAGGTCGCCGCCAGCGACGGAACCGGCTCTATTTCGCGGTTTATTCTCCTCAAACGGGACGGAGGTGCGAATGGAACAGGCAGCCGGGTGGCAGTCGCCATATTTTCAGAAAATATTCGAGCAATATGATCGCGCCGATTTCGCGCAGGAGTTCCTGCGGCGAAATCCGGCCTATCGCCGTGCCTATGCGGCCGCCGCCGCGGCGCGGGGCGCCGAGCGGCGCCGGCGCTTGCGGCGGCTCGCCAGCCGCTGGGGGTTGGTTTTTCGCCCTGGACCCTGACCTGTCGGCCGACGTGGCACCCGCCCTGTGGCAGCCGCAATCATGCGCCTTCGTCACCATCGCCCGCCCCGCGCCGAAGGGCTTCGCGGCGCTGCGCCTCGCTGAAATATTCGATGGACCCGAAGTGTCGGCAGAACTTCTTGCCTACCGCGACTGGCATGTCGTGCTGCGTGCGGGGGGACGTCGCTACCGGCTGTTGATCCGGCGCTGCCTTGCGAACGAGCGTCTTGCCTTCCTCGCCCCGGCCGACGCCGAGACCGAGCTTCGTGCCTCGTTGATCATGTCCCTGCACCGGGAACTGCTCCACATCGGCGGCGGTGCGCCGCCGACCGGGAGCGCGCCCGGGCCGACCGAGCGCTGGCGGCTCGTCCAGTGGCTGCGTCTTCTCGACGCGCTGGACGAAGGCGCGCCGGCTCGCGAGATCGCCGCGGCGCTGCTGCTTGCCGATGCCGGCGGCTATTCGGCTTCCGAATGGGATGCCTCGAGCGAACGGCGGCGTATCGCACGCTGGCAGCGTGCTGCCATTGCGATGCGCGACGGCGGCTTCAGCGCCCTGCTTCGCTCGGCCTGATCGGGACATTCCGCACGCCGCCTGTTTGTCCGTTCCGAATCCTTCCTCTGATTTCCCAATGTCGCCTTTCGGTTCCTGGAGCCTTCGGTTGGTTCCGGTTGCTGGCAGGAGGCAAGATTGTCCGACCGTCCCGTGCCCGTCGCACCGCGCTATTTGAGGACGCCGGAGGCGGCGGTTCATCTCAGCCTCTCGCCGACGACGCTCGAAAAGCATCGCTGCTACGGAACCGGCCCGCGCTACCATAAGCTCGGCGGCCGCATCGTCTATGCGATCGCCGATCTCGACGCGTGGGCGGCGATCGGGCGCAAGACCTCGACCTCCGATCCCGGCGCCGGAACCATCTCGCCGCTTCGCCCGGGGCGCCGCTGATGCGCGCGCTTCAGGCCGCGCAGCCATCCGCCGCGACGGCTGCCTGCCGCGCCGATGGCGCCGCCAAGCCGTCGTCGGCCTCCGGCCTGACTGACGTCGAGCTGACATGGATTGCAGGCCGTCTCGAGCAATGGATACGCTTCGGACGCGTCGCGGCGGACCGCATTGTCAATCGCCGGACGCGTATCGCCTCCTTCCGGCCCGGCGCCATCTTCGCGTTCATACGCTGGACCTCGAACGATTTCGGAACGATCCATTCGAGCATCGCGATCGTCGAGGCCGTCACGCCGGGGTCGCCGTACGCGACCTATCCGTTCATCCGGCCCGGCGGCGACCTGCTGCTCCGTCTCGATGGCTGGCCGAAGGTCGAGCAGGTCCTGAAGGCCATCGATGCGATCGAAGCGGCGGACGTCGATCCGTGCGACGTCGCGCCCGATCACTGGCGCCATATCGGTAGCCAGCTTTCCGCCGGACTGCCGTTCCGGCCCTATGGGGCCGACCGCCACGCCGCATGGCTGCGGCGCAAGGCGATCGGTTCATGAGGCGGCGCCGGCTCCGCGCGGCGCTCGTTCCGGGGGTAATCTTCGCCGGGCTGTTCGGCGCGGTCGCTGCGCTCGCGCCGCAGCCCCGGCTCGTCTGGAACGCGAGCGCGAGCATGCCCATCGGCCTTTACGGCGTCGAGGTCGGGCGCCGGCCGCAGGCCGGCGAGCTTGCGCTGATCGACCCGCCCGAGCGTGTCGCGGCGTTGCTCGCGGAGCGCGGTTATCTGCCACGCGGCGTGCCGCTGCTGAAACGCGTCGCTGCCAGCGACGGTGCGCTCGTCTGCCGGAGCGGCAGCTTTGTGACGGTCGATGGCAGAGGGGCCGCGAGAGCCCATGCGCGCGACCGATCGGGCCGGCCGCTGCCGCGCTGGCTCGGCTGCCGCCGCCTTCAGCGCGGCGAATATTTTGTCCTCGGTGCCGCGCCGGGCAGCTTCGACAGCCGCTATTTCGGGCCGCTGCCTGCAGCGGCCGTGATCGGCACCGCCCATCCGCTGTTCACCCGCGATGCCCCCGGCACGCCGCTGCGCTGGCGCACGGGCGCTCCGCATCCCCCTTCCACCGCGTATGAAAAGGAACCCCAGTGATGATTATCGGCAATTTTCAATCCGCAGACGACGGCTTCGCGGGGCAGATCCGCACGCTTCTTCTCGATGCGATGATCGCGATCGTTCCGGCGCAGCCGTCCGACACCGAGAACGCGCCCGCATGGCGCGTTCTCCTGGTCGAGGCCGACAATGGCATAGAGATCGGGGCGGGATGGGAACGGCGCAGCGAGCGCGCCGGATCCTATGTCGCGCTGCAGATCGACGACCCCGTGCTCGGTGCACCGATCCGCGCCAACCTGCTGCGCTCGGCGCAGAATGAAGACGAATACCATCTTCTCTGGTCGCGGCCTATGCCGCGCGACAAGGCCTGAGCGGTGACGCGTCCGGCTCGCTCTGCGCGCGTCCGCGCCGCGCGCATCGCCGCCGCGCTGTTCTTCCTCGCACCGCTGTGCGGTGCCGCAGGGAATGCGTTGGCGGCACCGGCTCCGCCGGGCGCGCCGCATCCCTATGCTGCGCATGTTGCCGAGGCCTCGCTTCGCTTCGGCATCCCGGAGAACTGGATCTGGCGCGTGATGCACGTCGAAAGCCGCGGCAATGCCCGCGCTGTTTCTCCTGTCGGCGCGATGGGTGTAATGCAGATCATGCCCGCGACCTGGGCGATGCTCAGCGCACGCCATGGCCTCGGGCGTGACCCCTTCGATGTGCGCGCAAATATCCTCGGCGGTGCGGCCTATTTGCGCGCGATGTGGGATCGCTACGGCGATGTCCGCCTGATGCTTGCGGCCTATAATGCAGGACCCGGCCGCGCCGACGCCTACGCGGCGGGGCGGCGCGGTCTGCCTGCCGAGACGGTCGCCTACGTCGCAGCGATCGCGCCCGCGATCGGCGCATCGAGCTTCGCTCCGCTCGCTCCCGCGCCGTCCGCAGGCGCGCCCGCCTGGCGCAGCGCGTCGCTCTTTGCCGGTCGCGGTGGAAGCAACCAGCCGGGCAGCTCCGCTGCACCGGCGCTGCAGGCCGAGCGCGCGCCGGCGGCAGCTTCGCTGCCCGCCGCGCGTCCTCTCCCGTCGATGTTCGTTCCGCTTTCCGGTAGCGACCGTTGAGCGTGATGCATGGCTACCGCCACCCTCTGATCGAAGCCGATTTTAGCGGACGACGGGTTGGAATATGCCGGTGGGAGCGAGGGCAAGATAAAAGACCTGCCAGCTCGCTGGCGGTATGTGGTTGGTTTCGCTGGGGTATTCCATATGGCACGCCTCTGCTGCGGCCAGTCCCCGCATATATTTTTTCTTCTGTTACAATGGCTTGCGCGCTGGCATTGGCGACATGATGGGCGACGACCAGGATTTCCGGATACGGCCCGGAAAGGGAAGGGATGCAGGCGCCGGCGCGGGGCAGCGGGGCAAGCGGCTCGCCGCGCAGGTGAAGCGCGCCGCCGCCCGTTCGGGATTTGCGCGCTCGCGGCCCGGCGGCGGGCGCCGCGGGAGCTCGGGGCGGCACGGCCGCGGCCGCCGGGCTCTCGCAGCGCTGCGTCATGGTCCGGCGCAGCGCCGCGTCACCGTGATGGTGCGGATCGTGCGGCACCGGGGCGCGGCGTTTCGCTCGGCGCCGCTCGGGCGGCACATCGCATACCTCGAGCGCGACGGCGTGACGCGCGACGGGCGTGATGCTTCGATGTTCGATGCGTCTCGCGATGACGCCGATCGCTCCGCTTTCGCCGAGCGCTGCGGCGACGACCGGCACCACTTCCGGTTGATCGTGAGCCCCGAGGATGCGGCCGAGCTCGGCGACCTCCGGCGTTTTACGCGTGACCTCGTGTTGCAGATGGAGCGCGATCTCGAAACGCCGCTCGACTGGATCGCGGTCGATCATTGGAACACCGACAATCCGCATGTCCACATCCTCGTGCGCGGCGTCGCGGCCGACGGCTCGGACCTGGTGATCGACCGCGATTATGTCGCCGAGGGCATCCGCGGGCGCGCTTCGGAAATCGCGACACTCGGGCTTGGCCCGCGCACCGAGCGTCAGATCGACAAGGCCCGTGCGCGCGAGGTCGATGCCGATCGCTGGACCGGGCTCGACGCCGAGCTGCTGGCGAGAGGGCGCGAGACCGGCGTCGTCAATCTGCGCCCCGAGCGCGGGGCCGCCGATGCCGATCGCCATTTGCGCGGCCGCGCCGCACGGCTCGAGGCGATGGGGCTCGCAGCGGCGCTATCGCCCGGGATCTACGTGATCGACCCCGACGCCGAGACTATGCTCCGCAGGATCGGCGAGCGCGGCGACATCATCAGGACGATGCACCGTGAAATGCGATCGCTGGGCCTGGCGTTCGATACGGCAGCGCTCTCAATTCATGAGGGGCAGGGCGAAGGCCCGCTCGTCGGTCGTCTCGTCGCGCGCGGCCTCGACGACGAGCTCGCGGGATCGGCCTTCGCGATCGTCGATGCCACCGACGGCCGAACGCATCATCTCCGCTTCGCCGACCTCGAATGGACAGGCGATGCGGCCAGCGGCGCGATCGTCGAATTGCGCCGCTGGGACGGGCGCGACGGCGAACAGCGGCTGTCGCTCGCCGTTCGTTCGGACCTTCCGCTGGCCGATCAGATTTCCGCGCGCGGAGCGACCTGGCTCGACCGGCAATTGCTCGCGCGGGATCCTGTTGCGGGCTCGGGCTTCGGTCTCGAACTTCACGCAGCGATGAAGGCGCGCGCTGAATTCCTCGAAGGCGAAGGCCTGGCGCGCCGGCAAGGGACACGGCTCCGGCTCGAGCCGGGACTGATCGAGACCCTGCGCCGCCGCGATCTCGAGGCCGCTGGCGAGGCCATCGCCCAACGCACGGGACTTGCGCGCCGGCCAGCGGGACCGGGCGAGCATATGGCCGGGATTTACCGTGAGCGCGTCTCGCTCGCTTCGGGCCGCTTCGCGATGATCGACGACGGGCTTGGTTTTCAGCTCGTGCCGTGGCGCCCCGCGCTCGACCGGCATCTCGGCAAACATATCGCGGGGACCATGAACGCGGCGGGCGGGATCGACTGGGCGCTCGGCCGCAGCCGCGGGATCGGCATCTGACACAAGGAGCAGGACATGAATGACCGGATTTTATGGGGGCAGATCGTCATAGTCCTCGCCGTCGCGACCGGGGCGGTCTGGGCGGCGACGCAGTGGACGGCGGGCGCGCTCGGCTTTCAGCCGGCACTCGGCGCGCCATGGTTTCGGGTAGACGGCTATCCGGTCTATCCGCCGCCCGCCTTCTTCTGGTGGTGGTTCGCCTACGATGCCTATGCGCCGCCGATCTTTTACAAAGGCGCGGCGATCGCCGCGTCTGGCGGATTTCTTTCGATCATCACCGCCATCGCCATGTCGGTATGGCGCGCCCGCGAGCGGCGGCGCGCCGAGACCTATGGGTCGGCGCGCTGGGCAGGCGAACGCGAGATCCGCAAGGCCGGCATGCTGGGCAAGGATGGCGTGATCCTCGGCCGCTTCGCTAGGCAATATCTACGCCACGATGGTGCCGAGCATATCCTCTGCTTCGCGCCGACGCGCTCGGGGAAGGGCGTCGGGCTCGTCGTCCCGACGCTGCTGAGCTGGCCGGGAAGCTGTATCGTCCATGACATCAAGGGCGAAAACTGGCAGCTCACCGCCGGCTTTCGCGCGCGCCACGGGCGCGTCCTGCTTTTCGATCCGACCAATGCCGGATCCGCCGCCTATAATCCGCTGCTCGAGGTACGGAGGGGCGAGCGGGAAGTGCGCGACGTGCAGAATGTTGCCGACGTGCTCGTCGATCCCGAGGGGAGCCTCGAGAAGCGCAATCACTGGGAGAAAACGAGCCACGCTCTGCTCGTCGGTGCCATCCTCCATGTGCTCTACGCCGAGGAGGACAAGACACTGGCGGGTGTGGCCGCCTTCCTATCCGATCCGCGCCGACCGATCGAGGCGACGCTGCACCGGATGAAAAAGGCGCGGCATCTCGGCGACCGCGTCCATCCCGTCGTGGCTGCCTCGGCGCAGGAGCTTTTGAACAAGAGCGAGAATGAGCGCTCGGGTGTGCTTTCGACCGCCATGTCGTTCCTCGGCCTCTACCGCGATCCGGTCATTGCCAAAGTGACGGGCAGATCACAGTGGCGGATCGCCGACCTGATGGAGGGGGATACACCGGTATCGCTCTACCTCGTCGTTCCGCCGGGCGACATCAGCCGCACCAAGCCGCTCATGCGCCTGATCCTCAACCAGATCGGGCGTCGGCTCACCGAAGAGCTCAATCCCGCCGCCCGGCCGCAGCGGCTTCTTCTCATGCTCGACGAGTTTCCGGCGCTCGGACGCCTCGACTTCTTCGAAAGCGCGCTCGCTTTCATGGCGGGCTACGGCATCAAGGCCTTCCTGATCGCGCAATCGCTGAACCAGATCGAGAAGGCCTACGGAATGAACAATGCCATCCTCGATAATTGCCATGTCCGGGTCAGTTTCGCGACAAATGACGAGCGAACGGCGAAGCGGATTTCGGATGCGCTCGGCACGGCCACCGAGCAGCGCGCGATGAAGAATTACGCAGGGCACCGGCTTTCACCCTGGCTAGGCCACCTGATGGTATCGCGCACCGAGACCGCGCGTCCGCTGCTTACGCCCGGCGAGGTGATGCAGCTTCCGCCAAGCGACGAGCTTGTCATGGTTTCGGGTTTGCCGCCGATCCGCGCTGAGAAGGCACGCTATTTCGCCGACGCGTGCTTTGCCCGCCGAATATTGCCGCCTCCGGTGACCGCGGCCGTGCACGTCGATCGCGCCGACGACTGGACGAAACGGGTGCTGCCCGAAGCCGGCCCCGAGCCCGTCGAGGAGGAGGATCTTGACGAGGACGGCGCGAACGGCGGCATAAGGCAGGAGCCGGAGCTTCCGCTGCACGAGGACATCGCGCCGCCCGCGCTAGTTTTCACCAGCGAGTTCGATTTCAGCGATGATGGCGCGCAGGCGGACGCCGCCCGGCTTCGCTCCGCAGCCGACCGGCGCCTCGCGCGTAACGCGCGGGCGGCGTCACTCGACCCCGATGACGGGATCGAGCTGTGAGACGGGGACACATCAAACAGACCTTCAGGCTTGATGCCGAACTTGTTCGCCTCGTCGCCGAGCGGGCGCAGCAGCGGCGCCTGACGCGGACCGAGATAGTCGAAGCGGCGCTCGCGTCGCTCCTGACCCCCGATCATGAGGAACGCATGGAGGCGATGGTCACGCGGCGGCTCGACCGGATGTCGCGCCAGCTCGACCGGATCGAGTGGCATGGCGAATTGGTGAGCGAGACATTGGCGCTTCTCGTTCGCCATTGGCTCACCAACACGCCGCCCTTGCCCGAGGCGGCGCTGCCAGCGGCACAGTCGGTCGGGAAGCGAAGATGGGAAGCCTTTGTCGCCGCGCTGGCGCGGCGCATGAACGCCGGCCCCAAACTGGCTGCCGAACTATCGCGGGATTTGTCGGGCGACCTTCAATCGGAACCCTCAGCAAAATAGGCGCGGAGGCGATGGCTTGTAGCCGCCTCCAGCCTGATGATGCTGCGGCGCCCATCGAAGGGATCCGGTACACGGCGAACGAGGCCGGCGTCGCAGAGCTTCTGGGCAAGGCGGAGCGCGCTGCTGAGCGGCATGCTCGGCGTGATGCTGAGCGAGCTGATCGACAGCTCCTTGCCCTCGCATTCATGGATGAAAAGATCGATCAGCATCTCCCATGCCGGGTCGCCGAACAGCTCGGGAGACCCGAGCAATTGCTCGCGCAGCAGGCGGCGATGAAGCGCCGTCCGTGCATTTCCGAGGGCGACGGCGAGATCGCTTGCGGGTGGTGCAGGGGCCCGCAAGGTGAAAGCGGCTGACGCGGCCGTCGGTCCGGAGTGGCGTTCGTCGCGGACGATGTGATGGGTGTGGCTGGACGTCACGATGATGTGATCGATGATCGCGACATCGAGCGAGCGCCCGATCTGGTCCAGCCGTCTTGTCGTCTCGACGTCATCCGCGCTCGGTGCGGGATCGCCGCTCGGATGATTGTGGACGAGGATGAGGCCCGCCGCATTATGCTCGAGGGCGCGGCGGAATATCGTCCGCGGATAGAGAGCCAGTTGCCTTAGCGATCCCTGCTGCAACATTTCGTCGGCGATTAGCCGGCCTGAGGCGTCGAGGAAGAATATCCGAAGCATTTCGTCCGGCAGCGATCCCATCGAGGCGATGAGGTAACTGCGGATCTCCGGGCAGAACGTATCGATCACGGCGCCCCGCATGTGGCTCCCCATCGTCGCCAGCGCGGCGTCGCGCGCGACAAGGATGAGTGCGATTATCGCGGAATCGGGGCCGAGAATTCGGCTCAAGGCTTCCGGGGTTTCGGACCATATCCGCCCGATCGTCTGGAATTCTTCGAGTAGCAGCCCGGCTAGCCGCTCGCCGTCATCGGGTGCGATGGCGGAGATGAGCCGCGCCAGGATCGATCGCTGCCGTGCCGCATCAGCCGCTGCCGATGATGCCATGTGCCAGCGATGAGCAGCGGAGGAAGACACCATGACGAGGCCACCTGCATCGTGAGATAGACTGCCGGGTGCATCGACATGTCCACCACCCGGCTGAAATGGGCGAGCAACGGCAGCGTATGGAGCACCGCCGCCATCATCGGCCAGAAGCGATACGCCGTCATCGCCAGGGTGATCGTCGCCAGCGACCCGAACAGGTCGAGCGCCAGATAACCGATGTCGAGCGAGCTGTAGACAAAGGTCCCCGACGTCACCAGCAACCGATCCCAGGCGACGATGGTGACCGCAATCGCTGCCATCGCACGCTCCGGTCCGCCGCCGCGCCAGAGCGCGTAGGCAAGAGCGATCAGCAGGAAGGCGGCGAAGAGGGCAGTGCGCATGCACGCCACTATCCATGCCCATCGCTCCCGGTCAATTCGCCTCAGGCCGCCGCTGCCGCACCGACCGCATTGGGGGCGCCCACCTCGGGGCACTCGCGAAGGTCATAGCCCGCCGTTTCCCGCCCGATCTCGACGAGCTCGCCGTGGGCGCGGAGGATCTGGCCGCTCACTTTGACAAGCGAGGCCTGCGCCTCCACGAGCCGGGCGATCGTACCGTGCCCGGTCTTGGCAGGCACGCCAGTCTCGCGGCGCGCGGTTACGACGCTTGTCGTCAGCGACAAGAGCGCGATCAGCGCATCGTCGATGCTCGTCTCGGCGTTCGGCACATCGCGCTGCAGGCGTGCCGCCATTGCGGAAATATTCTGAGGCATGACTTCTCCTTCGCCGAAACCTGAAAGGCTTCAGCCAATTGTGACGGTAGAAATGAGAGGTCAGCCGGAGATCAGCTGATTGAGCGCTTGCGCAATCCCGAGCCCGGCGAGAAGTACAAGGAGCGTGACAACGAGCATCGCCGTCATGATCCAGACCCGCGCCGGAGAATTATGGTCGCGCCTCCATAGACCCCTGAACGAAAAGCGGTTGCTCGAGGGCCGACCCAGATCCGCGGCCTTGTCGTGCAAGTCCATCAGATTGGGCGGGCTTCCGTTCGGGAACTTGGATCGCACCAAAGCCGGGCGGCGGGGAACCTCCACCGCGTCGTATGTCACCCGGTCGTATATCTGCTTGAGCTGGCGGTAGATGAACGCGGTCTCGTTTCGGTCCTGGGCGCCGAGGGAATCGCGCGCGGCGTTCAGGCGTTGGTCGACGGTATGCTTCGAAATGTCGAGCAGCCGCGCAATCTCCTTCGAGGTTCTATGATCGATGAGCAGGTCGAGGCACGCGCGCTGCTTCTCGGTCAGGCGGTTCCAGCGATCTTCGTCATGGCGTGGGTGCGACCCCGAATCGTTCATGGGTCCCACTCTTGTCACAAAGGCGGCGAGCGCAAGCATCAACGCGGTAACACACGGTGATTCCGTTCCGAATTGAACAGGTCGCCTTTCGTTTCGCCGGTTATTCTTTCCTGTTGTTGGACGCGCGTAAATCGCTGTTGAAGCGCGGAGGTTTCTGCGTCTCTTAATCGACCCCGTCGAGCCGGGCGCTGTTGCCCGGCCCATGAACCGGGATCTTCAATGGGCACAGAATCGATCCGGACGGAACCGCAGGCGCGCGGCGCACGCATGCTCCGGACTGCCCTTGGCGGTGCCATCTCGGAATGGCTGGCCGACCCGGCGATCATCGAGATCATGCTCAATCCCGACGGTCGTCTGTGGATCGATCGGCTGGGAGTAGGGATCACCGATAGCGGCATTCTTCTTGCCGCGGCGGACGGCGAGCGCATTATTCGGCTGGTCGCGCATCATGTCGGCGCGGAGGTCCATGGCGGTGCGCCGCGCGTCTCGGCCGAACTGCCGGATGGCGGCGAGCGCTTCGAGGGACTCCTCCCGCCCGTCGTGGTGGCACCGACGTTCGCGATCCGCAAACCCGCCGTCGCGGTCTTCACGCTCGGCGATTATGTCGCATCGGGCATCATCGAGATGAGCGCTGCCGAAGCCTTGCGGCGCGGGGTCGCCGCGCGGCGGAACATCCTGGTCGCGGGCGGCACCGGAACAGGAAAAACGACGCTCGCCAACGCATTGCTTGCCGAAGTTGCGAAGACGTCAGATCGCATCGTCCTCATCGAGGACACCCGCGAGCTTCAATGTACGGCGCCTAACCTCGTCTCTATGCGCACGAAGGACGGCGTGGCTTCGCTCTCGGACCTCCTCCGCGCGTCGCTTCGCCTTCGTCCCGATCGGATCCCGATCGGCGAGGTCCGGGGCGCCGAGGCCCTCGACCTCCTGAAGGCGTGGGGCACAGGCCATCCGGGAGGGATCGGCACGATCCACGCCGGAAGCGCGCTCGGTGCGCTGCGCCGTATGGAGCAGCTCATTCAGGAGGCGGTGATCACAGTGCCTCGCTCGCTCCTTGCCGAGACTATCGATCTGGTGGCCGTGCTGGTCCGCGACGGCGCCGGGCGCCGTCTTTCCGAACTCGCCCGCGTCGAAGGACTCGACCCGGTGACCGGCGATTACCGCCTCACGCCGCTCATCACCCCTGAAGGAGACATAAGATGATCAAAGCTTTTCGCCGCGGTGCGTGCCGTGCCGCTCTGTCCGCCACCGCGCTCGCCGTTTCCCTGTTTGTTGCGGCTCCTGCTTGGGCCGGCGGCTCGTCGATGCCGTGGGAAGCTCCGCTCCAGTCGATCCTCGAGAGCATCGAGGGGCCGGTGGCCAAGATCGTTGCGGTGATCATCATCATCGTGACCGGGCTCAGCCTCGCGTTTGGCGACACGTCGGGCGGCTTCCGCCGGCTCGTCCAGATCGTGTTTGGCCTGTCGATCGCCTTCGCGGCGTCGAGCTTCTTCCTGTCCTTCTTCTCCTTCGGCGGCGGGGCGCTGGTCTGATGGCAGCCGAGGCGGAGATCTCCGGCTTCTTCGCGCCCGTCCACCGCGCGCTTGCAGAACCGATCCTGCTCGGCGGCGCGCCGCGCAGCCTCGCGATCGTCAACGGCACGCTCGCCGGCGCGATTGGCCTCGGCCTCCGCCTCTGGATCGCCGGAATCGCGATCTGGGCCATCGGTCACGCGCTGTCGGTGTGGGCGGCGCGGCGCGATCCGCACTTCGTTGACGTCGCCCGGCGTCACCTCAAATATCCTGTCTGGATGCGGCCATGATGAATCTCGCCGAATACCGCTCGAAATCCGCCTGTCTCGCCGACTTCATTCCCTGGGTCGCGCTCGTGGGCGAGGGCGTGGTGCTGAACAAGGACGGGTCGTATCAGCGCAGCGCACGCTTCCGCGGTCCCGATCTCGAAAGCGCGACGCCCGCCGAACTCGTCGCAGTAACGTCGCGGCTAAACAATGCGCTCCGCCGCCTCGGCTCGGGCTGGGCGGTGTTCGTCGAAGCGCAGCGTGTTCCGTCGAACGCCTATCCGCAGTCCGAATTTCCCGATCCGGCATCGGCGCTGGTCGACATGGAACGCCGCGAGCAATTCCGGGAGGAGGGCACGCATTACGAGAGCGGCTATTTCCTTACCCTCCTGTGGATGCCGCCGGCTGAGGACGCTTCGCGCGCCGAGGCGTGGCTCTATGAGGGCATGGAGCGGAGCAGCGTCGATCCGAGGGAATATCTGAAAAGCTTCATCGATCGCACCAACCGTATTCTCCACCTCGTCGAAGGCTTCATGCCCGAGGCCGGATGGCTCGACGATGGCGAGACGCTGACCTTTTTGCACAGCACGGTATCGACCAAGCGGCAACGCGTTCGCATTCCCGAGACACCCGTCTATCTCGACGCGCTCCTTACCGACCAGCCGCTCACCGGCGGTCTCGAGCCGCGGCTGGGCGGATCGCATTTGCGCACCCTCACGATCACCGGCTTTCCGACCGCGACCTGGCCGGGGCTGCTCGATGAACTCAATCGTCTGGCCTTCGACTATCGCTGGTCCACCCGCGCGATCATGCTCGACAAGACCGACGCTGCCAAGCTGCTGACGAAGATCCGGCGGCAATGGTTCGCCAAGCGCAAGTCGATCGCGGCGATCCTCAGGGAGGTAATGACCAACGAGCAATCGGTGCTCCTGGACAGCGACGCGTCGAACAAGGCCGCCGACGCCGACATGGCATTGCAGGAACTCGGCGCCGATCATTCGGGCATCGCCTATGTGACCGCGACGGTCACCGTCTGGGACGCGGACCCTGCTCTCGCGGCGGAGAAGCTGCGGCTGGTCGAGAAGGTCATCCAGAGCCGCGACTTCACCTGCACGATCGAGGGCATGAACGCCATCGAGGCCTGGCTCGGAAGCCTCCCCGGCCATGTTTACGCCAATGTCCGTCAGCCTCCCATTTCCACGCTCAATCTCGCCCACCTGATTCCCCTCTCAGCTGTATGGGCGGGGGCGGAACGGGACGAGCATTTCGGTGACGCCCCCTTGCTTTACGGCAAGACCGAAGGCTCGACCCCGTTCCGCCTTTCGCTTCACGTCGGCGACGTCGGCCACTGCCTCGTCGTCGGCCCGACCGGCGCCGGCAAGTCGGTGCTGCTCGCCACGATGGCAATGCAGTTTCGCCGTTACGTCGGCGCACAGCTCTTTGCGTTCGACTTCGGGGGCTCGATCCGCGCGGCGGCGCTCGCGATGGGCGGCGATTGGCAGGATCTCGGAGGCGCGCTCCACGCGGGAGACGGCGGTGTCGCCCTGCAGCCGCTGGCCCGTATCGACGAGGCGGCCGAACGCAGCTGGGCTGCCGAATGGCTCGCAACTCTCCTCGCAAGCGAGGGCGTCGCGGTCGATCCCGCGGCGAAGGAGCATCTATGGTCGGCGCTCACCTCGCTCGCGACGGCTCCGGTTCCGGAGCGGACGATCACCGGTCTCGCGGTCCTCCTCCAGTCGCAGCCGCTCAAGCTGGCGCTCGCGCCCTATTGCATCGGCGGCCCATGGGGACGGCTCCTCGATGCCGACGAGGAACGGCTCGGCGCGACCCGCGTGCAGATATTCGAGACCGAAGGGCTGGTCGGCGCGGCGTCGGCTAGCGCTGTCCTCTCCTATCTCTTCCACCGTCTCGCCGGGCGGCTCGACGGCTCGCCGACGTTCATCATCATCGACGAAGGCTGGCTCGTCCTCGACAGCCCGGCCTTTGCAGCGCAACTGCGCGAATGGCTGAAGACGCTTCGCAAGAAGAATGCGAGCGTCGTGTTCGCAACGCAGAGCCTCGCCGACATCGAGACGTCGAGCATCGCGCCCGCCATCATCGAGAGCTGCCCGACACGCATATTCCTGCCGAACGAACGTGCCGCCGAGCCGCAGATTGCGCGCATCTACGAACGCTTCGGGCTCAATGACCGGCAGATCGAGATTTTGAGCCGGGCGACCCCCAAGCGCGACTATTATTGCCAGTCGCGGCGCGGCAACCGCCTGTTCGACCTCGGACTTGGCGAAGTCGCGCTGGCCTTCACGGCCGCCTCCTCGAAAATCGACCAGACGCGCATCGGCGAGATTTTCGCCGAACACGGCCCGGACGGCTTTGCTGCCGCCTGGCTCTCTCACCGCAAGCTCGAATGGGCGGCCGAGCTGCTCCCCGCCATTGCCGTCTCTACTGAGGAGTCTCCCCGATGAAGAAGAAACTTGTCCGCACGATGGTCGCCGCAGCACTCGCTGCGCTCACGGCGGCGGGCTCCATGCTGGCGATGCCGGCGCAGGGTCAGGTCGGCGGTATCGTCCACGACCCGCGCAACTATTCGCAAAATATCCTGACCGCGGCGCGCACGCTCGAGCAGATCAACAACCAGATCAAGCAGCTCCAGAACCAGGCGACCTCGCTGCTCAACGAGGCCCGCAATCTCCAGAGCCTGCCGGTTTCGACGCTCGGCGAGCTGCAGGCACAGGTCGACCAGACACGCCGGCTGCTCGGCGAAGCCGAGGGTATCGCATTCGATGTGACCGATATCCGGAAGGGCTTCGAGCAGCGCTACAAGGGCGGTGCGCTGACCGGCTCGGCCGCCGATATGGTCGCCAATGCAGAGGCGCGCTGGAAGGACAGCGTCGGCGCATTCGAAGACGCGATGAAAGTGCAGGCCGGCATAGTCTCGAACATGGGCGGAACGCGTACGTCGATTTCTGCGATCGTCGGGGCGAGCCAGTCGGCCACCGGGGCGCTGCAGGCTGCGCAAGCGGGTAACCAGCTACTCGCGATCCAGTCGCAGCAAATAACCGACCTCGCGGCCGTCATGAGCGCGCAGGGCCGAGCGCAAATGCTCGCCGCTGCTCGCGCCGCTGCCGCCGAGGCGGAAGGACGCGAACGCTTTCGCCGTTTCCGAAAGGGTAATTGAGATGGGCCGGGCGGGCGGACTGGTGATGGGAGCAATCGTTCTGGGGCTTGCGCTAGCCCTTGCTCTCGTCGCTGCGCTTGATCCGCCCGCGCCCGGTGCGTCCGCTCCCCGGATCTCCGGAGCGGACGCGCCACCTGAATATGCCGGCACACTTCGCCGCTGCCGCACCGTCACTGCAGCCGACGCCGAATGCACGGCGGCGTGGGAGGCGAAGCGGCGCCACTTCTTCGGTTCCAGAAAGAGCGACCAATGAACGACACAGGCGTCATCGACAATTTCCTGTCGGTCTTCTCGACCTACATCGACAGCGGCTTTGGGCTAGTCGGCGGCGAGGTCGGTTTCCTGTCGTCGACGCTCATCGTCATCGACGTGACGATCGCGGCGCTTTTCTGGGCGTGGGGCACGGACGAAGATGTGCTGCAACGGCTCGTCAAAAAGACACTCTACATCGGTGTGTTTGCGTTCATCATCGGTAATTTTCAGACGCTTGCGACCATTCTTTTGGAAAGCTTCGCAGGTCTTGGGCTGAAGCGAGCGGCGGGGCGATGGCGATCGGGGATTTCATGCGCCCCGGCATGGTCGCCGCGACGGGCCTCGACGCCGCGGAGCCGCTGCTCGACGCGACGGCCGATCTTGTGGGCCCCGTCGGGCTGTTCACCAACTTTGTTCAGATCATGATCCTGCTGATCGCCTGGGTGATCGTGGTCATCGCCTTCTTCATCCTCGCGGTACAGATCTTCGTCACGATCTTGGAGTTCAAACTCGTGACGCTCGCGGGCTTTGTCCTGCTGCCTTTCGCCTTCTTCGCTCGGACCGCCTTCATGGCCGAGCGGGTGCTCGGGCATGTCATCTCATCAGGGATCAAGCTGCTCGTGCTTGCGGTGATCACCGGCATCGGCGCGACGCTGTTTCAGCGCTTCATGGACGCGGGTCTCGGGACCGATCCGGATATTCGCGAGGTCATGGCCATTGCGCTCGGGGCGTTGACGCTTCTCGGGCTTGGTATTTTCGGACCGAGCGTCGCGAACGGCATTGTCGCCGGCGGACCGCAACTCGGCGCCGGCGCGGCGGCGGGCACCACCCTTGCGGCGGGCGCAACGCTCGCCGCCGGTGCGGCGGGCGCAACGCTCGCAGCTGGCGCTGCGAGCAGCGCGCTGGGCCGAACTGCGCTCGGTGCCTCGCGCACGGCCGGCGGTGCAACGGCCTCCTATGCCCGCGGCGCGGCCGGAAAGAGCGGGATGCGGGCTTTCGGTGCCGGTCTTGCCAATGTGGCGCGCGGCGCCGCGAGCGGTGCGGCATCACCGCTGCGGCGCGCCGCAGCGAAGCTTGGCCAAAGCTTTTCGGAAGGACAGGGGAGGGCTCTTGCCTCCGCCCCTGCTGCCGCCGCGCAAGGCACGGCGCCCGGCGGCTCCCCGGCCTGGGCCGCGGCGATGAAGCGCCGACAGGCCATGACTTCCGGCGCGACCATTGCCTCGCAGACCCTCAAGTCCGGCGACAGTCACGGTGCCGGCTCCGCTCCCGATATCAGCGAGAAGGAATGATCCGATGTTTCGACGACCGAGCAAACATTATGGCAAGCCAGCCGAACCGGTGACGCCGTACCAACGCGCCGCCCAGGTGTGGGACGACCGCATCGGCGGGGCGCGTGTTCAGGCCAAAAACTGGCGGCTCGCCTTCTTCGGCTGCCTCCTATTATCGGGCGGCCTTGCCTCGGCGGTGGTCTGGCAAGCCTCGCGCGGCACGATCACGCCATGGGTCGTCGAGGTCGACAAGCTCGGCGAGGCGCGGTCGGTTTCGCCGGCCAGTGGCGACTTCGAGCCGACCGATCCGCAGATCGCCTTCCATCTCGCGCGCTTTATCGAGCATGTCCGCTCGATCCCCGCCGATCCCGTCGTGCTTCGGCGAGACTGGCTCAGCGCCTATGACTTCACGACCACGAGCGGCGCGCAGGCGCTCAATGATTATGCGCGAACGAACGATCCCTTCGCGGAGATCGGCAAGCGCCAGGTCGCGGTCGACGTGTCGAGCGTCGTCCGCGCCTCGAAGGACAGCTTTCGCATCGCCTGGGCCGAGCGCCGCTATCAGGATGGCAGCCTCCTCGAAACCTCGCGATGGTCGGCGATCGTGACCGTCGCGATCCAGCCGCCGCGCACGCCCGAAGCCTTGCGCGCCAACCCGCTGGGCGTTCGGATTTCCGCTCTAAATTGGTCGAAGGAGCTCAGCCAGTGAACCGTTTTCCTTTTCTGCTGGGCGCCCTCGCGCTTGGTCTTCCCGCGCACGCCGCGCCCGGCGATCCCAAGGTCCAGGTCGGCCGCGCCAATGATGCCGCGCGCGTCCAGCCGGAACGCGCGACCTTCCTGAATGCGATCCAGAAATATGCATGGGCGGACGGTGCACTTTTCCAGATCTACACGGCGCCCGGGCAGGTGACCGATATCGCGCTGCAGGAAGGCGAGGAACTGGTCGGACCGGGCCCGGTCGCCGCGGGCGACACGGTGCGCTGGATCATCGGCGACACGCTGAGCGGGACCGGCGCGTCGCGGCGCGTCCATATTTTAGTGAAACCAACGCGGCCCGACCTCGTGACGAACCTCGTTATCAACATCAGCCGTCGGACCTATCACCTCGAGCTGCGGGCGACGCCTGCTACCTATATGGCGGGCGTATCCTGGTCCTATCCGCAGGACGAACTCATCGCGCTCCGCGCCGCCGAGGCCGACCGTGCGAGGACCGCGCCAGTGGCGAGCGGCATCGACTTTGCCGCGCTCAATTTTGCTTACCGGGTCTCCGGCGACAAGGTCGCGTGGCGTCCGCAGCGGGTGTTCGACGACGGCCGGCAGATCTTCGTCGAATTCGGTGTCGGGGTCGCCACCGGCGAAATGCCGCCGCTTTTCATCCTCGGCGAAAAAGGTGTCGCGGAACTGGTGAACTACCGCGTCCACGGCCGCTTCATGATCGTCGATCGGCTCTTCGAGCGCGGCGAGCTTCGCCTCGGAAACGGAGGCGGCGCGAAATCGGTCCGCATCGAGCGCGATACGCCGCAGCGCCGGAGCAGCAAGTGAGCGCGCCCGACCGAGAGGCCGAAGAAGCGGGCCCGGAGGTGAAACTGGCGCCCGCGCCGGCCGCGCCGGTCGGCTCCGACGGCTTTCGTCTTCAAGGCGAGCTGCCGCGGGTCATGCGCTTGTCGCGCAAGACGCTGGCTTTTGCGGGCGGGGCGGCAGGCCTTGCGATCGGCGGCGCGCTGCTATGGGCGCTGCGAACACCGGATCCCAAAACTGCGCAGGAACACTACGAAGTCGCGAACCCGAACAAGTCCGAGACGATAACCGGCGGGCCCGCAGATTATAGCGCCGTCCCGAAACTCGGACCGCCGCTGCCGGGCGATCTCGGGCGACCGATCATATCCGCCCGGAATGCACGCGAAGCGGTCCCGGTCCCCGGCATGGCGCAGGCCCCCGTCGATCCCCGGATCGCGGCGGCAGAACAGGCGCGGCAGCGAGCGCATCAGCAACGCGATGCCGCGCAGGCGAGCCGGCTGTTCCTCGGGGGCGACGCGGGCACATTGCTTCACGAAGCGGCTAGCCGGATGACTGCCGCTCCGGCGCCGGACGTGGCAGTCGCCGAGAAGACGACCGCGATTTCGGCGAGGGGCCAATATCTTGCCGGGGGCAACCGCGCACCCATCGAGAGCAGCGAGCAGATCGTGGGGCCACGCTCGCCCTATGTGCTCCAGGCAGGCGCAGTCATTCCCGCGGCGCTGATCACCGGAATCCGATCGGATCTGCCCGGACAGATCAGCGCGCAGGTGACCCAGAATGTCTTCGACAGTCCCACGGGCCGCGTTTTGCTTGTTCCGCAGGGCAGCCGATTGGTCGGCGATTATGATAGCGAGGTCATCGCAGGTCAGAGCCGCGTCCTTCTGGCGTGGGAAAGGCTTATCCTTCCGGGTGGTCGCTCGATCCGGCTCGACCGGCAACCGGGCGCCGATGCCTCGGGAATGGCCGGGCTCGAAGACAAGGTCGACAACCACTGGGGGCGCATGCTTCGTGCCGCCTTGATTTCGTCGCTGCTTGGCGTCGGCACCGAATTCGCGTCGAGCGGTGACAGCGAGCTCGTTCGGGCGCTGCGCTCGGGCGCGCAGGACGGAACGAATGAAGCCGGGCGGCGCGTCGTCGAACGCGAGCTTTCGGTTGCGCCAACACTCACCATTCGTCCCGGCTTTGCATTCCGGGTGATCGTAACGCGAGATCTTGTGCTCGAGCCGATCGACAGCGGGGCCAGGCAGTGACGAAGCTTCGTCTTGGACCGCTCGCCGAAGAGAAACCGGTGAAACTCACGGTGGAGTTCCCCGGAGCTCTGCTGCGCGATCTCGCCGCCTATGCCGCGATACATGCGAAGCTGAACGGCCTTGCCGCCGCGCTGCCGCCCGAACGATTGATCCCCGCGATGGTCGAGCGGTTCATGGCAACCGACCGCGGGTTCGCCAGTGCGCGCAAGAGCCGGTGAAAAGGCGGGGGCAATTGGAGAGAAACATGGCGAACGGCTTTACCCAAGCGCACATGAGGCCCATCACGGTACGGATCCCCGATGTGATCGCCATGACCGGGCTGTGCCGTTCGACGGTCTACATACTGATCGCGAGCGGTGAAATTGAAGCCGCCAAGGTTGGCCGCTCGACCGTCGTGTTTCTCGACAGCGTGGAGCGGTTGCTCGACGCGAACCGCAAGATCCCCAAAGCGATCGGACCGGATCGAAAATGAGCCCGATGATGAGAGCGCGATCCCGGCTTCTGCGCATTCAGATTGATCTATGTTAATTCGCGTCACGCTCTAAGAGCTTAGCGCTTGACCGGCGCCATTTTGGCTGCTTGCACTGTCGTGCGCCGCGCACACCGCGTGGCCAGTGATCTATCGGCCGGGGAGCCATTCATATGGAGTCGGCCAGGATCTCGTCGCTCGGCCGCGACACGCGGGCCAGCCGCCTCATTATCGTACTGCTCTCGGTCGGATTCGCCGCGCTGCTCGCGGCGGCCCTGATTGCATTCTACGTACAGCGCCAGAATGAGGCCGACGCGGAGATGGTCGCGCATACTCTCGCGGTAGAGGCCAATCTTGGAGCCTTCGCCAGCGCCACCGAGCGGATGGAGACCGCAAGACGCGGCCTCATCCTGACGCAAAACCCTGCGTTCGCGACGATAATGGATGAAGCCGAAGGCCGCTCGCGGGCGCAGCTCGCCGGCCTCGAGGCAAATGTCGGCGATAATCCGCAGCAGGGGGCCCGCGTCGCGGAGCTTCGCGCGAAACTTGACGCTTATGCGCGCTACTATCGCGCAACCCTTGGCATGCGGGGCGCCGATCGCGAGGCGCTCATTGCGGGGTTCGCGAATGACGAGGGCGTGCTCACAGTGCGTTCGATGCGCGCGATTGTCGAGACGATGCTCGGCGACGAACTGTCGCTCCTTAAGCAGCGCGAGGCGCGCCAGCAGCGCACTCAGCGTCTTTTCACGCTGACCCTGATCGGAACCTTCATTCTCCTGCTTGTCGTCGCGGCCGCCACTCTCGCTTTGGTGCGCCGCAATCTCGTCGATCTTCGAGCTTCGCGACAGGAGCTTCGCCGCCTCAACGAGGGTCTTGAGGACTTGGTCGATGCGCGCACGGGCGAGCTCCAGCGCGCGAACGCGGAGATTCAGCGTTTCGCTTACATCGTCAGCCATGATCTGCGCTCGCCGCTCGTCAACGTCATGGGGTTCACTGCCGAACTCGAGACGGCGCGAAAATCTATCGCGTCTTATCTCGAAGCCGGCGACACGCAAGGCTGGCAGGCGCCGGATGCCGCGACCCGGCTCGCAATCGAAGAAGACCTTCCCGAATCGATCGGCTTCATCCGCACCTCGACGCAGAAGATGGACCGGTTGATCAACGCGATCCTCAACCTGTCGCGCCAGGGGCGCCGCACGCTTGCGCCCGAGACGCTCGACCTCTCGATCGTGGTCGGCGCAATCGTCGAGAGCCTTCAGCACCGCATCGACGAGACGGGTACCGAGGTGACGGTGGCCGATCTGCCGACCGTCATTAACGACCGGGTCGCTGTCGAGCAGATCCTCTCCAACCTCGTCGAGAATGCGCTCAAATATCTGAAGCCGGGGCTGACGGGCGTGATCACCATTTCGGGGGGCACCGATCTCGGCCGCGCCTGGGTGTCGGTCTGCGACAACGGCCGCGGCATCGAGGCGCGCGATCATCAGCGCATCTTCGATCTCTTCCGCCGATCGGGAGTCCAGGACCAGCAAGGCGAGGGGATCGGCCTTGCGCACGCCCGGGCGCTTGCCTACCGCCTTGGCGGCAATATCGAAGTCCAGTCCGAATTAGGTGTAGGGTCCACCTTCCGGCTGATCCTGCCGCTCGTGTGGCAAAGTGGAGAAGAAGATGTCTGACCAGCAACCCGTCAATATCGTCATGATCGAAGACGATGAGGGGCATGCCCGCCTCATCGAGAAGAATATCCGCCGCGCGGGTATCTCGAACAAGATCCACCATTTTCTCGACGGCACCTCGGCGCTCGAGTTTCTCTACGATGCGGCTGACGGCCCTGTCCGAAACGGACCTGCGCTCGTCCTCCTCGATCTCAACCTGCCTGATATGAGCGGCACCGATATTCTAGCCAAGCTCAAGGCCGACGGCAGCCCGCTCCGGCGCACGCCGGTCGTGGTGCTCACGACCACCGACGACAAGATCGAGATCCAGCGCTGCTACGATCTGGGCTGTAACGTCTACATCACCAAGCCCGTGAACTACGAGAATTTCGCCGACGCGATCCGGCAGCTCGGCCTGTTCCTTTCGGTGATCCAGGTCCCCGATCCCGATCCGGCTTGAGACAGACGCTGGCCCACATACTCTACATCGACGACGATGAAGGCATGCGCCGGCTTGCCTCGCGCGCGCTTGCCCGAAAGGGCTTCACCGTGAGCCTCGCTTCGGGCGGCGGCGAGGGCGTCGAGCAGGCAAAGACGGCCGACTTCGACCTCATCGCGGTCGATCATTATATGCCGGGGCTCGACGGGCTTGCGACGCTGGAAGCACTTCGCGCGCTGCCCGGATGCCCGCCTGTCGTATATGTGACCGGCTCGGAGGAAGGGCGTATCGCCGTCGCAGCGCTGAAGGCGGGCGCCGACGATTATGTCGTGAAGTCGGTCGGCGATGATTTCTTCGATCTGCTCGTCTCAAGCTTCGAACAGGTGCTCGAGCGCGCGCAGCTTCGCCGCGCACGAGTGGAGGCGGAGACCGAACTTCGTGCCAGCAATGCCCGCCTCGAGGCGTTGCTCAAGGAAGTGAACCACCGCGTCGCGAACAATCTGCAGATGGTCATGTCGTTCGTCGCGCTCCAGTCGAAAACGCTCGCCGATCCTGCCGCCCGCGAAGCCTTGCAGAAGACTCAGCAACGGATCGCGACGGTAGCTCAGGTCAACCGGCGCCTCTACACTACCGACGACGTCGAATATGTAGCGATGGACGATTATCTTGGCGGCCTTGCTGACGATCTGTCGGCAACCTGGTCGACGGGAGCGCGGGCGCGGCGGGTGATTGCCGATGTCGAGCCGCTTCGTGTCGCGACGGACAAGGCGGTGGCGCTCGGCATGATCGCCAATGAGTGGGTCAGCAATTCGTGCAAATATGCCTATGGCGAGGATGAAGACGGCGAGATCCGCATCTCGCTGCGCCGGAACGGCGCTTCATCGATCGAACTGGTGGTGGCCGACGAGGGAGCCGGCATGCCGGTCGACGGGGCTGCCCGTGGCACCGGCCTTGGAACCAGGCTGATCGAAGCGCTGGCGCGCACCCACAAGTCCGACGTGTCTTACGGATCGTTTGACCCATCAAGGAACAAGCCGGGCACCATTGCGACAATCGCCCTCCAATTGCGCCCGAGCGAAATCAAGGCCTAGCTGCCGGTGTCGCCAGCTGGGGGTCTGCGAGCATTGCAGGGCGCGACATGACCAGCGCATCCGCGCGTTTCTCCGGCCGGATATAGATCGAGCTGATGTCGCTCGACGCCGCCTTGAGCTCGGCTTCGATCGCCTCGATCAGCGTCTCGGCATCGCCCATGGCAAGGCCGTCCTCGAAATCGGCGCTCACCGCAACGAAGATCGCATCGGGAGCGGTGTGGATCGTGCGGACATGGTTGACCGACGTGATTTCCGGCCGGCGCTCGACGATCGTCCAGATGCAGGCGATCAGCTCCGGATCTGCCGCTTCGCCGATCAGAAGCTCCTTTGCCTCGCGCGCGAGAAGAATCGCGACGGCGGCGAGAATCGCCCCGATCGCCATCGACGCGATGCCGTCGATCCGCGCGTCCCCGGTGGCGTGGCTCAGCCAGATACCGAGTGCGGCAATGAGCAGTCCCGCAAGCGCTGCGCTGTCTTCGAAGAGAACGATGAACCCTGCGGGGTCTTTGGATCTCCGCACGGCCTGCCACCAGCCACGGCCGCGCCGGCGTGCGTCGAACTCGCGCACCGCTATGGTCCAGGACGCGCCCTCGAGCAGGAAGGCGATGCCCAGCACGATATAGTTGATCGTCGGGTCGCGAAGCGGCTCTGGATCGCGGTAGTGGATCCAGCCTTCATACACCGAAATTCCGGCCCCAACCGCAAAGATCAGGATCGCAACGACGAAGGCCCAGAAGTAGAGTTCTCGCCCATAGCCGAACGGATGGCGCGCGTCAGCCGGTCGCTTCGCCTTCTTCTGGCCGTACAGCAGAAGCGCCTGGTTCCCGCTGTCGACAAGCGAATGCACGCCCTCCGACAGCATCGACGAGGAGCCACTGATCGCTGCGGCGACGAACTTGGCGACGGCGATACCGAGATTGGCGAACAAGGCGCCATAAAGCACGATATCGGCCTTGAGATGCTGCAGCAGACCGGAGGCTTCTCCCGCTTTTTCAACTGGCTGTGCCATCAGCCCGTCGGTCCTTCGTGGTCCCGCTGTGCCGGTACGAAAGCGATTTGCGCAAGGCGCCAGTTCCTCTCTTCCTTGCCGGGCCAGTGCCCATCAAGGTCAAACGGTTCGCCTGGAAGGCAGCCGTGGATTTCCGCGCGGATCAATCGGCCCGTTTCGCGCAGTTTGACGGTCGCGCCCGGATACCGCCCCTGAAGCGCCGCTTCGAGCGCCTCCGCTTCTTCGGCGATCTCGGCGCTTGCCAGCGCACGCGGCGTGCCGTCGACCAATTCGGCGGTCGACGAGCGGATTGCCTTGAAGCCGTCGTGAAGGATATCGAACGAGATAAAGGCGGCTGCGAGCGAATCCGCCCACCACCAGCCGAGCCCGAGCCCGATGATACCGGCAACGCCTGCCGCGCCGGTCATCCAGTTCGCCTTGTTCATCAGTGCATCGGTGTGAAGCAGCTTGTCCGCAAGCTTTTCGGCTAGCGGCAACTCCTTGCGGCCGATAATCATCGGCGGGATCATCGCGTAGACCTGTGCTGCGATCATCAGCCAGCCGAGCCAGATGTAGTGCCCGAAAATGCGTACCGAACCGACGGTCGCATGTTCGGCGGCGATCAATGTCATGGCCGAGTCCCAGAGTAGCAGGGCGCCCGTCGCCGCGAGCGCGACCGCCGCGAGGAAAAAGCCGAGGCCATTGACCCGCTCGAAGCCGAAGGGAAATTTGCGCGAACTTTTGCCGCGCCGCTCCATGCGGGCGGCGATCAGGAAGGCGATTGGGGGAACGAGACCGAGCGTATCCTCGATCCACGCGGTCTTCATGGTCTGACTTTGCCCGAGAACCAGCCCCATCACGATGACGATCGTGATCGTCCAGAAGATATTCCACCATTCGAGACGCTCGGCGCGCTTTAACGTCGCGCGGACGTCGGGCGGCAGATTGTCGGCATGGGTTTGCGGTGCAACGGTCATGACGCGCTGGGAGCGCTAGAGGCACGGCGAGCGCTGGTCTCGACAAGCATGATCCAGCGGTTTTCGCCGGTGCGCATCGCGGCGCGCCATTCGGTCGCGCCTTTCCCGTTTCCGTCGATCCGGACAGGGGGTGAAAGCGCGGCTTCGGCCGCCCACGGCGTTTCCTTGCCGAACGGCGCGATCACCAGGTCGATCTCGCCTGCGCCGAGCTTCGTAAGCAAGGGTTCGACGCCGTTGCGGCTGATCACCGCCTTGGCGCCCGTCGCGCGCTCGATCTCGGCCAGCAATCGGCGCGCCTCGCGCGGGATTGGCTGTTCAACACCGACGCGGATGATGCGCTGCTCACGGATTCTGTCGACGGTATTTTCCGGATCCTGCGGAAATCGATCGCAGGCCATGAGCTGAATTGTGCACAATGCCGCCAAGCCTAACCGCGCGGTGCGCCAGCGCTGCTGTCTGCTTGTCGCCTCGCTGCAAGTCATTTGCGGAAAACGTTCTGGAGCCTTCTGCGGTTCCTCTCGCTTTGCGCGATCGTTCACGGTCATCCGGCTCGGCATCGACGTCAATTTCCTGTGAGCAACGCAGGAACGTCGAGGGCGGCGGTAAGTTATACAGGGCGCGGGGATGCCGCCGAGGTCGCTTCCGCTCTAATTCCATTTCGGGCCCCCGGCCCGTCCGACCTCCTTTTCCGCACGCTCCGATATCTGCGCCGTAGAGAAAGAAGCTGAATGAACTTCGAAATCGACCGTCTGATATTCGGCCCGGATGATGTCGATCTCGCGCGCTCGCCGCTTGCAGGTCATCTTGGCGCCGAAACCTTCATCCTTGGTGCCTTCAATCCTGGCCTGGCACGGCTGCCGAGCGGAAACCTCCTGATGCTCGTGCGTGTCGCCGAGGCACTGCGCCAGCCGGTGGAAAATGGTCATGTGCACAGTATCCGCTGGGACTGCGGCCGATATGTTCGCGACGCCTGGCCGCTCGAACTTTGCGATACCTCGGATCCGCGCAAATTCCTCGTGCATGGCGGTGCGTGGAACGTGATGGCGCTTACATCGCTCTCTTGGCTCCTCCCGGTTGAACTTACGCCCGACGGCCTGGAAGTCGTGGCGGTCCATTATGATCGGGCGGTGGCGCCGCATGCGACCTACCAATGCTATGGCGTCGAGGATGCGCGCATCAGCCATGTCGACGGCCGCTGGCTCATGACGAGTTGTTCGGTGAGTCCCGAGCGCCATTCGACGACACTCTACAGCTCGGCAAACGGCCTCGACTGGTCTTTCGAAGACATCGTTCTCGACCATCAAAACAAGGACATGCTGATCTTCGAGGGTAAAGTAGCGGGACATTATTGGGCACAGACGCGCCCGCTGGGTTCGCTTTATTTTGCCTACCCACCTGGGAGCGAATGGCGCGCGGGACCCTCGATCAACCTGGCATCCTCGCCCGATGCGCTGCACTGGAAACCGCGCCGCGAGCCTGGGCTACGGCCGCACGCAGACACGGTTGCGACAGCCCGGATGGGCGGCGGAACGCCTCCCATCCTGACGGACCGCGGCTGGCTGACGCTTTGGCATGGAGTGGAGCCGAAGGAAATCGTCGGCGTCTACCGCACCTACTGGTCGCTGCTCGATCCCGAAGACCCGTCGCGCGTTCTTCATACAGAGCACGCGCCGCTGCTTGAGGCCAGCCCGGAGCTCACTCGGCCGCTCGAAGACAAAATATATGTGCGCGATGTCGTTTTTACGACCGGGATCGCCGACGCCGGCGAATATTTCATCGTCGCATCGGGTGAGGGCGATCTTGCCTGCCGCGTGACGCACATACCCAAGACGCGCTTCGGATTGTGATCCGGTGGCTCCGATTTTTCGCGGCTGTTTCATGGCGCGCGATCGGGTGGCCCGAGACCACGCTGAGCCGCGCCACTGTTGGTCGCCGGCGCAATTGCGGCGGGGCGAGCTTGAGGAGCGCTGGTGCGAGTGACCGGGCAAAAGCGACGCCAGCTTTCCGCCTTGCCTATTGTTTGTTCAACATCCTATCCTTTCGAGGGGGACTAAAAAGAGGACACCAGCAGCACCGATGCTGAACTGCAGAGCCGACAAGTCGCCGCTTCATATCTTGAGCGAGAAACTCACTGCCGATCCGTCTCGGGTCGTGCTTCGACCATTCCATCTGGCCTGGCAAACGAATGTGTCCGAGCCGTCGCGCGCGCAGCAGCTCGTCGCCGACATCATGACCCTCGATGCCGATCAGGCCGAGCTTGAGCTCGGCCTGGTGTGGAAGGATTTTTCTGAACGGCACTGGCAGATCGGCAAGATTTTCGATGACCGCTTCGCCGAGATCGCTGAAGATCTGGGGTTGCGGGTGGAGGACGTTTCTCCTGTGCGTCGCCGCCTGATCGGTGCCTATTTCTGCCATGAATATAGCTACGCCGCCGCTGCCTTGATGAACCCCAGTGTCGTGCCGCATCCCGACCAGAGCGGACTGGACGGTGATCAACTGCGCTTCGTGATGTCGATGCGTGCGGTCGGCGAGGGGCACATCAGTTCGGTCGCTTTTCGCGAAGGCATCATCGGCCCGTCGGGCGACTTCCGTCTCTGGCCGCAATCGGGCCCTGCGATGGCGGCGGTTGCCGACGACCGTCACCACATCGGGTCCGACGAGACGGTCACGATCCATCGGCAGCCGGGCAGCATGATCTCCAACAGCGTACTGTTTCCGGTGACCGAAGCGCAGCGCAACGGGCTCGAGGATCTACGGCTCGTCCAGTTCACGCATGACGATGGCAGGCGCGAGTATATCGGCACCTACACGGCCTATTCGGGACGTGAAATCCGGTCTGAATTGTTACGGACGGACGATTTTGCGAGCTTTACGCTCGAGCCGTTGGTCGGACGCGCGGCCCGGAACAAGGGCATGGCGCTGTTCCCGCGAAAGATTGGCGGTCGCTATCTGATGGTGGGGCGCCAGGACGGGAAAAATGTGACGCTTCTGAGTTCGGACGACCTTATTCAATGGGACGACGAAGGGCGACCCCTGCTCCGGCCGCAATATCCGTGGGAACTTATCCAGATGGGCAACTGCGGCAGTCCCATCGAATGCGACGAGGGCTGGATCTTGCTGACGCATGGCGTAGGCGCGATGCGCAAATATAGTCTCGGAGCGGCGCTGCTCGATCGCGACGATCCCTCGATCGTCCTCGGGCGGACGCAATGCCCGATCCTCACCGCCGCCGAAAGCGACCGGGAAGGTTATGTTCCCAACGTGATTTACACTTGCGGAGCGATGGCCGTGGGGAACGAGCTCTTCATTCCCTACGGGATCTCGGACAGTGCGATCGGTTTCGCAACGACGTCGATCTACGATCTCCTGCGCGTCATGGAGTAGGGACGGCGGTCTGCGAATTTGCAGGAATTGCGGACGCTGTCCCAAACAAAGGCGCAAGGCTCTCGCTGTCGGTTCCAGTTTCTGGCCGACCACGCCTCGAATGACGCATCCCGAAGAAATTATCGCAGGTTAAGTAAATGCCGGAAATGCTGGGCGAGCGGCTACCCCGGCGGAACTTCGCGTGCCCTCGCACGTCGCTCATTCGGGGGCGGCCCAAGGGAGAAACTAGATGTTCAGATACAGCCTGCTAACCGCCGCCGCGCTGCTCAGCGCTTGTGGAAGCAATGACGATCGAGCGGCAACTGAAACGCAAGTTACCGAACCGCCGGCAACTGCAACAGCCCCGACTGCTCCCACTGCCGCGCCGGGCGCACCGACGGATGCCGCCGGCTACATCGCCAAGGCTGGCGCAGGAGATCTTTGGGAGATCGAATCTTCCAAAGCGCTGCTCGCCAAGTCGGCGCGCGCCGACGTCAAGAAATTCGCCGAAATGATGATCGATCATCACGGCAAGTCGACCGCCAAGGTGAAGGCCGCAGCCGCCGCCGCGTCGATTAAAGTCAATCCGCCGGTTCTCGACGCCAGCCAGCAGGCGAGCCTGAACGAGATCAAGAATGCCGATGCGACGACGATCGACAGCGTGTACCTGCGACATCAGCAGACCGCGCATGACGCCGCGCTCGCCTTGCACCGCGCCTATGCGACGAACGGAGACACTGCCAGCCTCAAGACCGCGGCCGGCGAAATCGCGCCGGTCGTCGAGCAGCACATTGCCGAGCTACAGAACCTTTCGGGAGCAGCGGCTAGCAACACTCGTTGAAACATAACTAAAGATCGGCTCCTGCCCGCGGCTCGGCATGAGGCTGGCCGCGGCTGGCGGTGACGCGCCTGTGCCAAGCTGACCAGCTAGCACGCCGAGCTGGAGCCAACACGCTTATGGCGTCAACTCAGGCGGGGCCTGGAGCCATGTACCCGCCGTCTTACCCGCCACCGCAAACGGAGATTCAGTTTGTCAGACCGGAAACTCGCGATCGTTACCGGGCTTTGAGCGGTATCGAGGCGCTCGAAACCGGTCTGTCGAAGTCGCATTAGGACGATCCGGCCGATGTTGCGGTAACCGGATGGGAAGCGCTGGAGAGCGGCGAACATTCGGTCGTCCATGGTCGCGAGAACAAGGCGCAGGTGCTCGCATCCGGGGTCCTCAGCGAAGCGACGACCGCTGAGATGCATCGCAAGCTCGCGGAGCCGGGGTCCGGCAAAGCGGACACATAGCAAAGGTCGGCAGCGCAAGTGAGGATCGGGACAGCCGGATGGAGCATTGCTTCGCAATATGCTGAAGACTTTCCGGTCGAGGGGATGACACTTGAGCGTTATGCGCATCGCCTGTCCTGTGCCGAGGTAAATTCGTCATTCTATCGCTCGCATCGCCCGTCGACATGGACGAGGTGGGCCGAACTCGTGCCGGCTGAATTTCGCTTTTCAGTCAAGGTTCCGAAGTTGATGACGCACGAACGCCGGCTGCGTGATTGCAGCGATTTGATCGACAAACTCGTGGAGGAAACTGGCGGGCTCGGCGAGAAGCTGGCGGTCTTTCTCGTCCAGCTGCCGCCAACGCTTATTTTCGACGCCGTCATGGCCGCCGAATTTTTCGAGGAACTTGGCGCTGCGACATCGGCGTGTCTCGCCTGTGAACCCCGGCATCACAGCTGGTTCGATCCGCCGGCGGACGATTTGCTGGCTCGCCACGAGGTCGCGCGGGTCGCTGCCGACCCCGCGCGCGTACCGGCAGCGGCGGACCCAGGAGGGTGGCGGGGCCTGTCCTATTGGCGCCTGCACGGTTCGCCGCACATCTATCGCTCGCGTTATTCCGCGCGCGATCTCGACCTTTACGCGTCACGGATCGTGGCGGCAGACGCGGGGGCGGAGCGGGCATGGTGCATCTTCGACAACACGGCGTCGTCGGCCGCTATCGGTAACGCGCTTGTCCTGCATGAGCGCTTCGCGCGACGGTGAGCCGGAACTTCTTCCGGCGGGCGGCGCTCATCAAAGATGCAGGTTTGCCGCTTCGACAATTCATCGATCATCGACCGTGCAGCTTTCGACGAGGAGGCAGAGCTCCTGTGTGTGCGATTCCTCGACACCGGCTGTTATTTCTATTTCGGCGTTCCTCGCAACTTGTTCGAACGCCTATGTTCGGCGCCGTCGGCCGGGCAGTTTTTCAACGAACATATCAAGGGCCGATTCCAATTCGAACGAGATCCGGACCAGCGCCGCTTCGGGCCGATCGCGGACTGACGGCTGCTGCGATGGCGGAGGCCTCAGACGGCCCGCTTTGGGAGGAGGTTAGAGGCCGCTTCCGCCATTCGGCCCCCGCCGTGATCCGCTAACCGGCCTCGAGCCGAATGCCCTATTTTTGGCTGGCAACCGGTCCAACAGGCGAGCCCATCGCGACGGCGCTCGGACCACTAACGCGCCAGACGGTGTTCGACAGGTCGTCGGCGATCCAGAGCGAATTTCGGGCGGAATCCCAAGCGACCCCGACGGGACGGCCGCGCGCCTTCCCGTTTTTGATGAACCCGGTGACAAAATCCCTTGGCTTGCCTGCAGGTCTGCCGTTGGCGAACGGCACGAAGCTCACCTTGTAGCCGGCGAGGCTCTGGCGGTTCCAGCTGCCATGTTCGCCAACGAACGCGCCTTGCGCGAAGCCCGGAAAACCGGCTCCGGCCGCGAAGCTGAGGCCGAGCGGTGCGACGTGCGAGCCGAGCGCATAGTCGGGCGCGATCGCCGTCTTCACCAATTCGGGCTTCTGCGGATGAACGCGCGGGTCGATATGCTTGCCCCAATAGCTGTAGGGCCAGCCATAGAAGGATCCTTCGCGCACCGAGGTCAGATAGTCGGGCACCAGTTCCGCCCCCAGTTCGTCGCGTTCGTTGACTACCGCCCATAGCTGGTTCGAGGTCGGCTCGAAGGCGAGTGCGGTCGGGTTGCGAATGCCCGAGACGAAGACGCGGTTGGCGCCAGTCGCGGCATCTATCTCCCAGATTACCGCGCGGTCTTCCTCGACGCTCATCCCGCGCTCGCCGACATTGCTGTTCGATCCGATACCGACGTAAAGCTTGCTGCCGTCGGGACTGGCGGCGAGCGATTTGGTCCAGTGATGGTTGACGACGGCGGGCAATTTGGTGACTTCTTCACCCGGCGTGCCGATGCTCGTCTGCCCGTCGCTATAGGGGAAGCGGAGCAGTGCCCCCTGATTTGCGACGTAGAGACTGCCGTTTACAAGAGCGAGCCCGTAAGGCGCGTCGAGATCCTTGATGAAGGTCGTGCGCAGTTCGGGCCGCCCGTCGCCATTGGTGTCGCGCAGCAGCGTGATGCGGTCGCCGCCCTTGACGCTGCTTTTGCCGAGGCTCTTGATGTAGCCCGCGATGACGTCCTTGGGCCGGAGCTTTGGCGCATGGCCGCCCGAATCTTCGGCGACGAGGATATCGCCGTTGGGCAAGACGAGGATCTGACGTGGGATCTTGAGACCGGTCGCGACCGGCGTGATCGTGAACCCCTTCGGCACGGTCGGCAGCTCGCCGTTCCAGCCGGCTGGCTTGGCGATCTTCATCGGCGGCAGGAGCGTTTCGTCGAGCGCCGGCAGCTTCGGATCCGCGCCCGTCTGATCGAGGCTCTCGTCGCCGCTACTGCATGCCGAAAGCGAGGTTGCAGCAAGGGCCGCTGCGAGGAAAAAGATACGGGTCATGCTGCGTTCCTCCCGCCGTAGGCGATCCACCCCGCTATCAGCGCGGCGACGCTGGAGACGATCGAGAGCGCGACGCCGGTGGTGCCCACCGAACTCCACGCGTCCTGGCTATGCTTGAAGGCGTTGATCAGCCCAGCGATCCACATGACGAGGATGAGCAGGAAATAGACGAGAGCAGACGTTCGCAAGGTGTCGCGGCGATGCCGGAACAGGCTGAGCGCAGCCCATAGGAGCACCGGCGCGCCGACGACCAGCGCGCCTGTGATCGCCCACGCGGCGAAATTGCTCCACTGGATCTCGGCGCTTTTGAGATAGGTGATGTCGGAGAGGAGCGCGGTCGTGAACAGCGCGACGGGAAAGGCGAGGAGCAGCCCGTGGAGGGGATGCACGGATCGACTGTTCGTGGAAGGATGGGACGTCAAGCCTGTTCTCCGCCTGTTGCTGCCCCCGTCTCAGTAATGCGCCGCTTTGCAATTGGTTTCGTCCGGAGAAGCGGAACCCCGCCGTGCTCGCAACGTTCGTTTGCATGAGAAAGGGCTTTATGGATCAGAGCTGGATTCCCTATTGCGGCGCGGCGCCACTGCCCGGCGACTGGTTAGGGCGCTGGAATGGCGATCCGTTGCTGCTGCTCGCCGTCGCGGTCACAGCGGGCGCCGCCTATAGACGGGCGGGCGTTGCGGTGCCATTTTGGGCAGGGTTCGTGGTGCTTTTTCTCTTGTTCGTGTCGCCGCTCTGCGCGCTTTCGTCGGCGCTGTTTTCTGTCCGGGTGGCGCATCATGTGATGCTCACCGCGGTTGTGGCTCCGCTGCTCGTCTGGGGTTTACCGAAGTTGCAGGTGAAAGGCAGCGCGGCGCTGTGGGCGGCGCTTCATGTCCTGCTCTTCTGGTTCTGGCACGCGCCCTTGCCTTACGCGCTTGCGTTGTCGAGCGAACGCATCTTTTGGGCGATGCAGCTGAGCCTGCTCGCGAGCGCGGTCGCCGTCTGGGCAGCGTTGCGCGAAGCGTCGCCACCGACCGCCATCGCGCTGCTACTGGCAATGATGGTGCAGATGGGGCTGCTCGGCGCACTCATCACCTTTGCCGGCTCTCCGCTTTACACGCCGCACTATGTCTCGACGCAGCCGTGGGGACTGTCGCCTGTCGAGGACCAGCAACTCGCCGGGCTCATCATGTGGGCGCCCGCGGCGGGCTTCTATCTGGCGGCCGCCTTGTGGCGGGGGTGGGCGATGCTCGCGCCGCCCGCCGCGCCTGCGCGATGATCGAGGCGCTGCAGGCGTGGGCGGCGCGCTACGCCGCGGATCGCCGCTATTCACCGGTCGGGCAGATTTTCCATTGGGTGATGGCGGCGCTCGTGATTTTCCAGCTTGGTTGGGGCTGGCATATGAGCCGCATTCCGGCGGGGGGCGACAAGCTCGAAGCCTTCCGCATCCATGCCGAACTCGGCCTGCTCATGTTCGTGCTCGCGATCCTGCGCGGTATCTGGCGGCTCGTCATCCCTGGCCCCGTCAACGATGCCGACCGCCTGGGCTGGCAGACCGTCGCCGCCTATGTGACCCACATCCTCTTCTATCTCTGCTTCTTCGGGCTGCCCTTGAGCGGCTGGGCGATGTGGTCGACGGTGAAGGGGGAAGAGCTCAAAATCGCGGGCGTCATTCCATGGCCCTATATGCCGTTCGATACGCTCGCGCCGCAAATCCAGTGGTGGATCCTTGACTGGGCAGAGGGCATCCACCTGCTGCTGATTATCCTCCTGGTCGTGATGATCCCGATGCATGTCGGGGCGGCGCTAAAGCATCATTTTTGGGATCGTCACGACGTGCTGCGGGGGATGCTTCCCGATCTGGAGGGCGGCCCGCCCGAAGCCCCGAAGCGTACGCCGAAACCGCGCGCGCCTCGGCGGCCGAAAGCCTCCGGCTGATTTCGCGCATCTCGCCTAGTGGATCATTGTTGCGCTTCGCGGTCCGCCATGCGGTGAGCTGCTTTTCGAGATAGGCCGCAGGCTGCCCCGCGAGCGGCGGGTTGGCAGCGTCGCCCGCGCCGCCTGCGCCATGACAGGTTGCGCAAGGCGCGAGGCCGCGGACCGGGTCGCCTTGCCGATAGAGCCCTTCGCCTTCGGCATTGCCGGCTGTAGCCAAAACGTCGGGCACCGATAGCGCGGCATAATAGGCCGCCACCTTCGAGCGATCCTCGTCCGGTAGCCGCAGTGCGACCGTGCGCATCGCGGGGTGCTCACGCCGGCCGTTCGCATAATCGTCGAGCTGGCGGTGGAGATAGCCGGCGTCCAGCCCCGCGAGGCGCGGGGTTTCCTTGCCGTCGCCTTCGCCCTTCAAGCCGTGGCAGGTGAAGCAGGCGGCCGCGGCGCCGGCGTCGCCGCCGCTCATGGCAATTGTCTCGCCTGTCGCGCGAAACGGATCACGATACGGCGGCGCGCCGCATCCCATGAGGAAAAGCAGAAGCAGAAGAGAGGCGGCGCGCACGACAGGGGAACCATTTTCGCCGCGGGGTGGTTCCCGACATGTGCCTTGCGCGAAAATCAACCGGATCTGGAAAGGGGGCGTGGCGGGATCGATGCTGATGGTAGTATCCGCCTGTGCCCCCACTGCCATCGAACCACCCGTCGCCGACGTGCGCGCAGTCGCGCGCGGGAAAGCAGCGGCGGTCCGACTGGGCTGCGGCGCGTGCCACGACATGCCCGGCGTCGGCTGGCCCAAGGGCACGATCGGACCTTCGCTGGCGGGCATCGGTGATCGCGCGCTGATCGCTGGAAAAGTCCCGAATGGTGAGCCGCAGCTCGCCGCCTTTGTCCGCGATGCGCCTTCGCAGGTGCCGGAAAGCGGAATGCCCGCCGTCCCGATGACATCCAGCGAAGCGCGCGATATCGCGGCCTGGCTCCGGAGCTTGCGTGACTAGGGCCGCGCCTGCTTCCGGCAGCGGCGACGGCTGGCCGCCAGCGGTCTTCGATCCGGCCGGGCCTTATTCGGAGCCGGTGACGATACTGGCCTGGGCGCTGGTCGCTGGCGGGGCGGTGATCTTCGCCATCGTGCTCGCGGCGCTCTGGATCGCCCTCTACGGACCGGCAAAGTTGAAAACGCGGCTCGGCGGCGAGAAGGCGATCTGGATATTGGGTTTCGCCTTTCCCGCCGTGGTGCTCACCGGCCTTCTCATCTGGGGCCTGATGCTCACGTCGTCGCTATCGGCAACGCGCGTCACAGGCACCGAGATGCGCGTGAAGATCATCGGCGAGATGTGGTGGTGGCGCGTGCATTATCAGGATGCCAAGGGCCGCGAGACGCTGCGCGACGCGAACGAACTGCATATCCCCGTCGGCACGCCGGTGCTGCTCGAGCTCGAAGCCGCCGACGTCATTCACAGCTTCTGGGTGCCACGGCTCGGCGGCAAGATGGACATGATTCCGGGGCGCACCAACCGGCTGTTGATCCAGGCCGATGCGCCCGGCGTCTACAAGGGCCAGTGCGCCGAATATTGCGGCGGACCGCACGCGCTGATGGGCTTTGTCGTGGTGGCGCATGAGCCCGAGGAGTTCGCGCGCTGGCGCGCATCGCGGCGGCCGGCGCCAGCATCGGGCGGTGAGGGGCTGTCGCTGTTCCTGTCGAGCGGCTGCGCGGCATGCCATACGATCCGCGGAACGCCGGCAAACGGGCTCGCCGGGCCCGATCTCACCCATGTTGGGTCGCGCCGCACGCTCGGCGCAGGCATTTTGCCGAACAATCCCGGAACGATGGCGGGGTGGATCGCGGATAGCCAAGGCATAAAACCCGCAAACCGCATGCCCGCCTATCATCAATTCAGCGGCGAGCAACTGCTGGCGCTGACCGATTATATGGTCAGCCTCAAATGACGTCGGAGACGGGCTTCGATCCCGCGCTCTACGATCGATTTCCGACGAAAGGGCCCCGACCGAAGGGGGAGGAAGAAGAACTTCGCCGCATCTGGTGCAAGCCCAAAGGCTGGGAATATCTGACAGTCGTCAACAATAATTATGTTGGCATCTACTATCTCGGCACCGCCTTTCTCTTCTTCCTGATGGCAGGGGTGCTCGCGCTGCTGATGCGCGCGCAGCTTGCGGCGCCGATGCTCGAGATATTGCCGCCGGGCACCTATAATCAGGTCTTCACCATGCATGGCACGGTGATGATGTTCCTGTTCGCGGTGCCCGCGGTCGAGGCGGCCGGGGTGCTGCTCCTGCCGCAGATGCTTGCAGCGCGTGACCTGCCGTTTCCGCGTCTGTCGGCCTATGCCTTTTGGGCCTATGCGGTGGGCGGGCTCTGCTTCTTCGCCTCGATCTTCGTCGGCCTCGCGCCCGATGGCGGCTGGTTCATGTATCCGCCGCTGACCTCGAAGGCTTTTTCGCCAGGGATCAACACCGACTTCTGGCTGCTCGGCATTGGCTTTATCGAGATCAGCGCGATCGCCGGTGCGATCGAGATCATCGTCGGCGTGCTGCGCACCCGCGCGCCCGGCATGACGCTCGACAAGATGCCGATCTTCGCCTGGTCGATGCTCGTCTTCGCGGTGATGATCGTTATCGCTTTCCCGAGCATCATTCTCGGCACGCTGCTGCTCGAGATCGAGCGCGCATTCAACTGGCCTTTTTTCGACGCGACGCGCGGCGGCGATCCGCTGCTCTGGCAGCATCTCTTCTGGTTCTTCGGGCATCCCGAGGTCTACATCATTTTCCTCCCGGCGGCGGGCATGATGAGCATGATCGTCGCGACCGTCGCGGGCGAGCGGCTCGTCGGATATCGGTTGATCGTGCTTGCGATGCTCGCAACGGGCTTCATCAGCTTCGGCGTCTGGGCACATCATATGTTCACCACCGGCATGCCGCCGATGACGACCGGCTTTTTCTCGGCCGCCTCGATGGCGGTGAGCGTGCCTGCGGGCATCCAGGTCTTCTCGTGGATCGCGACGCTCGCGATCGGCAAGCGCAGCTTCAACGCGCCCGGGCTGTTCGTGCTGGGCAGCATCGTCGTCTTCGTCACCGGCGGGCTGACAGGGGTGATGGTCGCGATGGTGCCGTTCGACTGGCAGGCGCACGACAGCTATTTCATCGTCGCGCATCTCCATTATGTGCTGATCGGCGGCATGGTCTTCCCGCTCTTCGCCGCCTTCTATTACTGGATTCCGATGGTCAGCCGCCGCGCGCTGTCGGAGCGGCTCGCCAAATGGGTGTTCGGCCTGATGTTCGCAGGCATGAATATCGCCTTCCTGCCGATGCATCTCGCGGGGCTCCAAGGCATGCCGCGGCGCGTCTATACCTATCTGCCGGGGCAGGGGCTGGAACTGCCGAACCTCGTTTCGACAATCGGCGCCTTCATGCTGGGGACGGGTATCTTCCTTTTTTTGATCGACCTCGCGCGCAACTTCCGGCTGGCGCCGGGCGAGGGCAATGCCGGTAACGTCTATGGCGGCGGGACGCTCGAATGGCTGCCGAGCGAACTCTACTCGACGCGCTCGATTCCAGTCGTCACCAGCCGCGAGCCGCTATGGGACGATCCTAACCTCGCGGAAAATGTCGAGACGGGACGCTACTTCCTACCCAATTCTGCGACCGGACTTCGCGAGACGATCGTCACCAGCCCGCTCCGCGCCGAACCACAGTATTTGCAGATCATGCCGGGTCCCTCCGCATGGCCCTTCGCTGCCGCAATCTTCACCGCCGGCTTCTTCCTCGCGCTCACGGTGCAGGCCTACGGATTTGCATGGGTGAGCGGCGTGCTCGCGGTGGCCGCGACGATCCGCTGGCTCTGGGAAACCGACCGGCCGGTGGCCGAGACGGAGGTGGATATCGGTGCGGGCATAACGGTCCCGACCTATGTCACCGGTCCTTCGAGCCACGGCTGGTGGGCGATGATCATCCTGCTGGTCGTCCTAGCAATGATCTTCATCATGGCACTGTTCAGCCTCGCGTTCCTCTGGTCGAGCCAGCAAGTCTTCTGGGGTTCTCCTCCGCCGTTCGTCGAAGCGCTTCCGATCATGGCGTTGTACGCAGCGACCCTGATGTGCGTGCTCGGCGCGAGGTGGTTGCTGCGGCGCAAGGTTGCCGTGACGGCCACTCTGCTCGTCGTTGCCGCGGCGGCGGCTGGTGCGGCAGTCTGGCTCGATTACATCGCTTGGCGCCATGCGGGATTGGTGCCGCAGGCCAGCGGGCAGGGCGCGGTGATCTACGCTCTCCACGCGCTCCAGGCTTGCGCCGTCGGGATCGGCGCGATGATGGCCCTCTATTGCTGCGCGCGGGCGGCACGCGGGCTCGTTACGCAGCCAGCGAACAATAGTGTCGACCTTGCGATCCTGTTTATTGGATATACCGCACTTCAGGGCGGGGTCGGCGCGCTCTTCGGCCGCGCCATAGGGGCGGGCTGATGCGCACATGGTGGACGATGCTCGGCGGCCTCGTCATTTGGGCGGCACATTTCTTCGCGCTTTACGTGATCGGCGAATTTGTCGGCACAGGCGGCGGGGCGCGAGCTGCCGTCGTGCTTTTTACGCTCGCGGCCTTGGCAGGACTTTGCCTCCTGGTCTGGTTGGGACGGAGGACCGGGGCAGACAAGCTTCGAGGCTGGGGTCGGTCTCTCGGCGCCTCCGCCATAACACTCACGGCTCTCGCGGTTGTCTGGCAAGCCTTGCCGGCGTTTTTGAGCCAGTAGAGACAATAGGAAGGGTGTTCGTGTCGCAGCTTGAGGACCATGACAGGTTGACGCGGGTCCTGTCGGGGTCGGCACGAGTGGGTCGCGTTGGCATGCCGGAGGTCGTTATCGTCCATCGACGGTTGAGGCCGAATCCGGTGCCGAAAACGACCGGAAATTGACGCTCGATTTCGACCGCGATTTCGCCGATAGAACAGTGAATTCGAACTTTGGTTTATCGGCACTTTTAGAATATGTGGGAGGATATGTGGGAGGGTGGCAGAAAAAACCCGAAAATAATCAACAATTTCATATGTTAGAGAGCCGGTTCGACACAAGCCCTGGAAGACCGTCTATGGGAAATCCCCGCCGATCACATGAAGCGAGGCAAGGCCCACATGGTACCACTGTCTGATGCGGCTCTGGCGGTGCTGGCAAAGGCGAACACTTTCCGCCTGCCGGACACGGGCGTCGTCTTTCCCGGTTCGGCTGGCAAACCGCTGTCTGACATGACCCTGCTTAAAGTGCTGCGCGATATGGCCGAGCCGTTTCACGTTCATGGTTTTCGCTCCACCTTCACCGATTGGGCAGCCAACGAAGACTTCGCTGATGCCGTGGTGGAGGCAGCCTTGGCGCACAAGACGCCCGATGCCGTTCAGGCCGCCTATCGCCGCACAACTTATCTCGGCACCGCGGATCAGCCGGGCGCTCGCGTCAAACTTATGGATGCATGGGGCAGCTTTTGCATCGGCGGCGCTGTTGCCTAAGACAAGGTTGCGCCAATGCCTGACGAAAAAGCAGACTAGCGGCGTTCACCCTCATCGATGCGAACGAGAAAATCGCGGATAAGCGTCACGACTTCATCGAGGTTGGTTTCGAGCAGCCAATGCCCGCCGTCGAGAAGATGAAGCTCCGCTTCGGGAAGGTCCCGCAAATAAGCGCGCGCAGATGTCTCGGGCATGTAGAAGTCTTGCGGACCCCATATGATAAGCGTCCGAGGCTTGTGGGTGCCGAGATAGCGGCGGTGCTCTGGAAACCAGTCACGGTTGGTCTTGAGGCCTGCAATAAGGTCGACGACTATTTCGCGCCGATCGGGTGTCATCAGCGACCAATGCAATTTCCAGAGGTCGGGTGGGATGCGGTCTCTAAGTTCAGGCCCCAAATCGTTGAGAAACTCCTCGCGGAACGTCGCCTCGTTGATGGACTTTTCAATTTCGGCGCGCATCTCGGCATCGGGCAGCGCCCAGCTCTTCTCTATACCGGCATATTTGGGACCAAGCGCATCCGCATAGGGGATGTCGCCATTCTGGATGATCTGCGCAGCGACGCGACCCGGATTCATGATCGCCAGCCGGGCACCGATCGGCGAGCCGAAGTCATGCAGATAGAGAGTGAAGCGTTCGACGCCCATGGCCCGCACAAAGCCATCGAGAAAGGCGGCATATCCGTCGAAGCTATAGTCGAAATCCTCCGGCGTCGCGCTGTAGCCCATGCCGGGATAATCGGGCGCCAGCGTCCGCCAGCGATCGGCAAGGCGGGGCATCAGGTTTCGAAACTCGAAGGATGAACAGGGATAGCCGTGCGGTAGCAGGAGCACAGGAGCATCTGGAGCGCCTGCCTCACGGTAGAAGATATCTACGCCGTCGACATCGATGTGGCGGTGATGGACGGCAGTCATAAGAACACCTTTCAGCTGTCCCCGCCTGTCTGGAGAATGCCGTGGCAGCACGTTCCGATCCTTGGCCGGGCGGGTGGATCCGGCGAGCCGGTGTGCTTCCGCGACGATGTCGTATCGCAGTCAGCTAAACGAGGTCACCCGCCGCAACGACCGGGATCGGTGGGCGTTGACGGCTTGTAGGGGATAATGGAGCCCGCATGTCCAAGCTCAACCGGAAATGGATCGTCCAGCCGCACGGCGACCTCGTCGAGGTCGATACCGGGATCCTGACCGTGGAGGGGACTATCGTGATGCCGCTCGGCGGCGCATGACGATCGTTGCCCTCGCCGGCGACGGAACCCTTGTTTGGAGCCCGATTCCGCTGCGCGAATCTGAAATGGCGAAAGTCGAGGCGCTTGGGCCCCCGCGGTTCTTGATCGTCCCCAATGCCGGACATCGTCTCGATCTGTCAGCCTGGAAGACGCGCTATCCGAACGCCAGAGTGATCGCGCCGCCGAGCGCGCGGGAGGCGGTCAAAGAAGCCGCGCCGGTCGAGGCATCCGGCGATATCATGGACGATCCGGCGCTGCGCCTCGGGCTGGTCGCGGGAACGAAGGAAGATGAGTTTGCACTAACGGTCGAGCGCAACGGGGACGTGACGCTCCTGCTCAACGATATTCTCTCGAACGTCCGTCACCCTGAGGGACTGGGGGCCAATATCATGGCGCGATTGTTCGCTTTCGGCGTGAAGCGCCCGCGGACCTCGCGAACCGTCCGCCACATCTTTGTCGATGAACCCGCGGTTGTTGCTGCACAGTTCAGGCAATGGGCCGGCATCCGCGGGCTGAAGCGCATCATCGTCTCGCACGGCGACGTCATTGAGACCTCTCCCGAGGCCGCGCTGCTGCGCGCAGCCGAAGATTTCGGCTGAACCAGCCGGGGCTTATTTATCGCGCGGCTCCTTGAGCTGAATTCCCGCGATCACCTGCTTGCCGGCGCGCTTGGCGCGGACGGCTTCGAGCAGAGTGCGCGCGGCGTTGCGCACTTCCTCCTGGACGGCCTCATCCTTGTCGAGCGCTTCATGGCTCGTCGCATAGGGTTCGAAATAGCCGATATAGCGATCGAGTTCGGCGCGTGGTCCTGCCGGCGCGAGCGATAGCGTCGCCATCCAGTCGGCGAGGCTGCGCCGGACATTTTTCGCCCCCTCGGTATCACCATGGACGACGATGGCGAACTGGCGGCCTTCGAGCGGCCGCGGATAATCCCAGCCCTCAAGTTCGATCGCTTTTGCGAGTTTCGCATCCTTCCCCTGCGTTCGGGTCGGATCGGGATTGCCGCCGTCCATGCAGACCATGCGGTCCATCATGAGCTTGAGGGGCGATGTCGCCATATACCAATTGACCGGCGTGATCAGAAAGATGCCGTGGGCGCGGATCCACATCGGGTAGATGTCGTTCATCCAGTCCTGCGTCTGACCGAGCGAATGATTGGGATAGCAACTGCAAGGGAAGTGGCAGAGCGGCGCGGCTGTCGAAAAACAGGCTTTGCAGGGGTGTATGTTCCGGCCATATTCCGACGCCAACCGGCTGAGATCGAGCGTTTCGACCCGTGTGTCGGGCTGTCCGAGCACCTCGCCTGCGATTTCGGCAAGACGCCAGCTTTTCGACATTTCGCCGGGACATGTATGCTCCGATCGCGACGAGCCATTGATGACAAGGACGCGGCAGATGCCGTCGGCACGCTCATATTCGCTGCGCGCAGCCGCGATCGCATCATATGCCGCGAGCCAGTCGACTGACAGGTCGTAATCGGCGTCGGCGAAGCTTGGCCCCGCTTTGACGGTCTGCGGGCTCTTACGCTTCTCGCGATAGGCATCCCAGGCAACTGCGGCGATCTCGCCGATTTGGGTACGTAAGCTGTCATATCCAGGGTCGCGGAATTGTTCGATATAGCGCCGCTTGAACTCTTCTTCGCCGAGCTTTGGGCTGGGCATGCCCTTGCGAGGAGATGGCGGCGTCTTTTCCATGAAGACCAAACGGTCGGGAGCGAAGCGGGTTGCCTCCGCTGGACCGCTCGCGGGAGAGGCACTTTACTCGCCAAAGGTGACACGGCCTTCGCTATCGATCGACCACGCCGGATTCCACGCGATTTCCCATGCATGCCCGTCGGGGTCGGCGCCATAACCGCGATAGCCGCCATGTTCGGGAGCATCGGCCTCGCGCAGGACGCGCCCGCCGTTCGCGACTAGCTGCGCCATCGCAGCTCTTACTTCGTCCGGCGAAGCTACGTTGTGGGCGAGCGCGAATGCTGCGCCGCCCTCGGCCGCAGTAAGGCGCATATCGTCCTCAAGCGATCTTTTGAGCCACGTCCCGAGCATCAGTCCGTTCATCTGATAGAAGATGATCTCGTCATTCTCGAATACCGGTGACCAGCCGAAGCCCTCGGCGTAGAAGCGGCGGGATTTTGCGATATTCGCTATACCGAGCGTGACGACCGAGATTTGCTGTTGCATGGGACGCCTTCAAATTCTCAAGCACGATGGGCCTGGCTCGACCGACGGCGCAGAGGAAGTTGCGCCTGGCCATCGGCCGAGTCTTTTGAATGTCGGTCAGCGGCGGACTCGTGCCCGTGTTTCGAGATCGACGATCCGGCGTTCGAGATAGCTACGGTCGTCGCTAGAAGGCGACGTTCGGCCGTATGCCGCCTCGAGCCGCGTAATGTCGCCAAGCTCGACGCGAAGCTGCACCTGCGCGCTGGAGCTCAGTCCGCTCGATCCCAAGGCACGTTCGATATTCGCAAGCCGGGTGCGATTGTCGAGGACCGGAGCGCTGCCGCCATAGCCGGTATCGCCGACACGCGCATCGAGGGCATCGAGACGGCTGTCAAGATCGTCCTGTTCGCGCTCGCTGATCCCGTCTCGGGCATAGGTGACTTCGGTCTGGATCAGGCTTGCGTAATCGCGCTTCAGGCGCGACGCCTCGGTCCGGCTGATCTTGCGCGAGGCAGCTGCCGCGTCGACACGGCGCTCGAACTCCGCGCGGCCCTCTGCGACAGACAGGCGGTTCGAGCTTCCCTCGTCGGCGTAGCCGCCCTCGCTGAGGGCCTGGGTGAGCGCGCCATAGCGATCGCCAAGCTCGGTTCGCTCCTGTGTCGTAAAGCGATTATCCGACCCGTATCGAGCCTCAAGATCGACGAGTTTGTCATATTCCGCCTTGAGGCGCACGCCATTCGCATTGGTAAGCGCTCCTGATCGTACGTCGGTATCGATCCGGCTGTGAAACTGGGTGCGCTGCGTTGCGAGCGGCTTGCGGCCGCGCGCCCATTGTCCTTCGATCGAAGCGGATGCGCCTAGCCGGTCACCGAACAGCGCCCCGATGATGTCCCCCAGTCGATTTTCCTGCGCATCCTTGCTGGGCTCGGACGTTGTGCTTTGGGCTAGCAGTGGCGTGGCCGTTAGGAGGAGTGCGCTGGCGCTCACTGCGCCCAGGCTCTTGATCGCGAACATCGGGAATTCCTTTCTGAGGTTGAACGAATGCGCGGAAGCTTCGTGAGTGAATCACTCAGGAATTTGAGGCGAGGACCGGCTCGAGTGAGGTCCCGCGTTTGGCGACCAGTTCGACGTCGGCCGGATCGGATTCAGCGGCCATCTCGCGTGACGACAGTTCGACGCGATCCGAGGCTATGCCGCGATCCTTGAGAAAAGCGGCAAGTGTCTCGCGCCGCCGCTGCGCAAGAGCAAAGTTTGGCGCGGCGTCTCTTTTGACTTCAGCGCCCCCGAGAAGTGCCACGCGCGCGTCGGGTGTTGCGCGCAAGAGGGTTGCGAGCTTGGCGGCATCGCCCAGACCCTGACGGCTTAGTTCAGCCGAACCGGCCTTGAACATGTCGGAGCCGAGCGAGAACCTCGCCGGCGCCGCCTCTGCCGCCTTCAGCCAGTCGGTCATCGCCCGATCTCGGCTGCCTTCAGGCGCCACGATCGTGGCGCCATCGGCGAGTACCACGATATCCTTGCTGCTGCCGGCGGGGACCGCGACGGCTTGGGGCTGACTCTTGCACGATTGAAGCGCGAAGGCGGCAAGAGCGATCGTGAAAGCGGAGATAGGAAAAAGAGATAAGCGCGGCATCGAGACGTCCTGCCTTAAGCCCCCTTCACCGCACAACGCGCCACCGGCAGTCGGCGTTGCGTCTATCCATTTATTATGGTGGCTGAAATAGAAGGCGCAGGCCGCTGGAGGGCCAAGTGCCGAGAATAGCCGAGTGCCGTGCGGCTGGCAGTCAAATGGGGCGTGGGCTGGATCGACTTCGTTCCTGCCAAGGTTTCGGAGCCGAGGCGGCGCTGTCAGCCCGTCTAATCGTCCCTTTGCGCACCGACTTTCTCAGGGCGGCGTGAGCTTCACCTCGGGCAGCGCGTCCAGCCGGGCTTTGGTCAACGTCGTTTGCAAATTCGTGTCGTCGCCATCGACGACAGGTTTAAGGCCGAGGATCGGAACATTGACATAGTGTTCACCGGGCCCGTCGAGTTCGACCAGCAGCCGGTCGACCTTGTCCTCGCGGTCGCGCAGAACCTGTGTGACATCGCCGAGCTCCTTACCGTCCGTTCCCACCAGGTCTGCGTCGATCAGTTGCGCTTCGCTAAGCCCGAGCGCGGCGGGAATCGGACCTGCGACCGTCGCACTGGTCTCGGCTGCTTTCTCGATCTTCTGTTCCGCCGCGTCATTGCTGTCGGAGCAGCCGGCGAGCAGCAAGAGGGAGGCGGAGGCCAGGAGGAAATAGCGCATCGAGGTTCCTTTCGGTGATGCTCGGAAACGCCCTCCCGCCAAAACGGTTGCGAAACTGCGGCGCCGGGCAGCGAGTTTGCGCCCGAGGGCACCGGCCGCCAAGTGGAATAGTGCGCGCGCCGCGGCCGCTCTTTCACCCGGGGGTTGGGCGTGATCCTGCCACCTTAGGCGGATGCCTCTCGCCTTAGTGGGCTGGTTGAGGAGGCGGCGCTGGAGGCAGAGTCACGCCTTTCATCACCAGGCTGGTAGCTCCCAGAATAAGCGCGTCTTCGACCACGCCCGTGGGTTTTTGTCCATAGCGAGCGATGGCCTTCACCCTGAGGTGAAAGGTCACATAAGCTGCGCCGACCGCGCCTGCGACGCCAAGCAATGCGGCAAGTGCGCGTTGCTCGCGCGGTGCAATCGACATGCCGGCAATTGCACCGGTTACGATGCGAGCTGCCATTCCGGCGGCAACCGTCCGGTCGGGCGCCGATTCCATCTTGTCTCCCGCGAGTTCGCCGGCGGCGAGCGCTTTCGTGCCTGCGGCCACGAGCGGGTTGGCAATAATCGCTGGGGCAGCGCTAGCTGCGGGCAGAGTGCCCTTGTGTGCGGCATCGCTCACCGCAGCGAGCGGCGTCATCGATCGCGAGCCTGCGATTGCGCCGAGAAGAAGCGAGCGGAACAAAGTCAATCTCCGTCAATTTGGATTGGCGATTACCGCCGCTGAAGCGCGCCCGCTTTATGACCGGCACGCTTTCCCGCTCCAGTTGCAACAAGATATTCGGGATTTTCGGCGGATGCTGCGACGTGGTGGCCCTTGATCTCGAGCGGCGCGGTGACTTTCTTCACGACCTTGCCTTGCGCCGTGCCGCCATGGCTTTTCCATATGACCTCGTCACCGGCTTTGAACTTGTCTGGCATCTTCAACTCCTGTGGAGAAAGAGCCCATGAGCGCAGTGAAAGTTCCGCGGGATTGTGAACGCTGTCTGCGCATGCGTTGGTCTCGCATGGGTCCGCTCGACAAATTTCATCGCGACGCAGAAACCGAACTTGCCTTTCTTCGCACGCGCGCCGCCGACACTCACGCGGGAAACGTCGTCGTTCCGGCAGACATGGATCGTGAGTAAGCGGTCCGGTTGTTGGAGGGCCTTGCAGCCCGTTTTGCGGCTGAGATGGAGCGAGTGCGGACGGCGATATCCACGCGTCGCACAAACGGGATGCAGCGCCTACAGCGTGATTGAGCCGATACCGTCTTGCAGCGCGGAGGTTGTGACTTGGTCAGCTCAGTTCTGAAAACCGATTTCTTGCAAGTAACGTTTCGACCTACCGGGATTTTTGCACGTCTGGTCACTCGCGGGGTCTTCTAAGGGCCTCTAGCGCGGAAAAAAAAGAAAAAAATATTTAATTTCAACTGTTTGTATGCAGAGTTTGAATCCCTCCTCCGCTACCAACTTGCCAAGTCATTGAAGTCCTGAGCGTGGTTACCGCCATTTGCTTGTGAATCGCGGTTCAATCATCGGCGTTTGGGGTGTCATTGACCGCATCGCGCCTGATGTCGGACATTTAACAAGTGCCAGAATGGCCGAAAGTGGCCGCGTCGTTCGTTATCGAGGTGTCTGCAATCGGCCAAGAGTTGAAAAGACCCCGGGCCTTTAGTCCCGGCAAGCGTCGCTGAGCTAATATTGTTTACCCCCAGCAACCGCGGCGAGCTTACCTCCGCTCGCGTTACTCAAAGTCATCGCAATGCCGAGTTCGCGCCCCCGCGGCCCGAATACCGCGCCCGAAAATGTGCCCGAATAGGGACCGGTGATGTTGCCCGTCACTCTGCTGGATCCCATGTTCACTGTGCCGCTGAACGTCATCACGAGAGGCTGTGCCCCTGCCGGTGCGTTTGGAGCGGGTTGAAACGTCCAGGTGCCGCTGATTGCACCGGTCACCCAATCTACCGTGAGAAGGATGCCCTCCGCTCCCCCGAAAATATATCCCGTGAGGTCGGTCGGCAGCGACCCGCTTGGCAAATTGAACCGGTAAGTTCCAGTCGTTGGCAGATCTGAGGGTACAGTCGTTGTGCCGAAAATCGACGCGTAGTTCCGGGTGACCGAGTTGAGCGCACTATTACCATTGCCCTCGTATGAAGACCAGCTCACAGCCCCCAGATAGCGTGTGTAATCCGCGGTCGCCGGGTTTACGCGGAAGTGGCTTCGGACGAATTCAAAATCTGCGGTCCTATCGGTGGGTATCAGATCCTGAAACAAAGACGAAGTGACGGGCCCATAGCTTCGCTCGTCTGAAAACCACCTCACAATGTAGGTCTTTGTGGAAGCAGTGTAGATAAAGCCAGCGGCGCGGGTCTCTGGCGCGAGGTCCGCCGTATAGACCGACGTCCCTATCGTACCCGCCGGCGCCCCTAAAGGAGGCGCCGTATAGGTGTTGACAACCCGCACTCCCCAGCCGGGATAATCGCGATTTGCCGTAAAATCTGTCGCTTCCAAATAAGTTGGCGACGGTGTCGGGGTTGGAGTGGGGGTGGGCGTGGGAGTCGGAGTGGGCGCCACAACCACGGGCGGAGCGGTCGACCCCGAATTCCCGCTGCCCCCGCAACCACTAAGGCTCAGCACCGCAACAGCAGCAGCGGTTGGTCGCCAGATGCGCATTGTGTCTCTCCCCCTGACACGCCCAACTCATCGGTTATTTTTCAATGATTAAGCGATGGGCCGCAATAGGCAAATATTTTCCTCACCATGGTGTGCGTGGATGTCGCGGTTCGAAAATCCTGTCGACTGTGATGGGCGCCGAGTGGTGCGCGACAACCCGCGGGCTAATGCTCTAACCGCAGGGCGACGAAGTGGAGCTGTAGCCCGCGCGCCCCTCCGCGCGGGATTCTGACGAATGGCAGCTATCTTGGACTGGCGCCCGGAACCTGCCATTCCGCAACCGGCCAGTGACCGCTATCCAAGAGCATCTCGTTTACACCGAGAGGGTCGACTATCGGCTAGGAACCGAAGCACAGATTTCCTTGAGATGCGGAGCTATTCACGTCGGTCACCCAATATTACTTGTTCGATACCGGCCAGCACCACTGCCAGCCCGTCGTCGAACAATTCCTGCTCGCTGCCAACAGTCTGCGACACCATGTTCATTTCGTCCGCCACATCGGCGCTGAAATAGTCCGCCAGCATATCGCGCGCCTGCTCGGTGGAATATTTGCCCGCCGGATTGGCGTTGGCGGACTCTCCCCGGCAGACGGCCCAGTTGCTGACCACGAGATTGGCACGCATGGCGTCGGATTTCTGCCAGCCCAGTTCTTCGAGCCGGGTGAAGGTCAGCCGTAGCAATTGCAGGCCGACACGCCGGACGACGATGTTCGATTCGATGAACCAGCCCGGGTGCGAATACCCTAACTGGTAAAACCAGATGGCCACGTCGGTCAGCACGTCGCGCCAAGTCGCGGCCGCCATGATATCCGGCAGTCCCATCTCGGCAACCGCGCGCTCGGTCAGTGCGTCGAGCAGCACCTGCCGGGCCGGGAAATAATAATAGATGGTCTTCACCGAGATGCCGAGCGCATCGGCGAGCGAAGTGAGCTGTAACTCGGCGGGCTCCCACCGTTCGGCCGCGTCGAGGATCTCGTCGCGCGTCACCTTCGGCGGGCGGCCCATGCGTTTGATGATGGTCTCGGTCATATAGCCCTCTTGACACTTTTTAGAAGTCGGGAAAATAGTATTTTCAGCAGTCGAGAGAAAAGTCGAATTCGGTGCCTCATATCACAGCGGATTCGGCAAGCAGAGGAAAGATCTATGACCGAGACGATGGATGCCGCCGTGCCGGACGATTATCGCTGGCTGGAGGAGGATGCGGACGCTGCGGTGATTGCATGGCAGACGAAAGCGAACGACACGACGGTGGCCGAACTCGCCGCGTCCCCCAACGCCGCGCGCGTTGCCGCCGCGGTGAATGCGACGTTCGAGGACCTCTTCGCCGCGACCGCGCCCGAACGTTTCGGCGATAGCTGGTTCCGCAAGGTCCAGGTCGAAGGCCGCCCCAATCTGGTGCTGACGGTTTCGCCCAGCCCGACCGAAGCGGGCCGCGTGCTTGTCGACCCGAGCGATCATGGCCCGGCCGCGACGATCACCATCTGCCATCCCTCGCCGGACGGGACGCTGCTGTTCGTCGGCATCAGCGTCGATCAGGCGGTCGCCTATCGCGTCCTGAGCGTCGCGGACGGCAACGTCGTGCGCGAATTTCCGTCGATCGCCGGTTATGCGCTGGGCGCGTGGGCGCACGACAACAGCGGCTTCTTTTATTCGGTCCTCGGCATGAAGACGCTCGCCGACGGTCAGGTCGCGCCGCAATATGACGTCTGGTGGCAGCCGCTGTCGGGCGAGGCCGAATTGCAGCCTACCGAGCTCGACTTTCCCTTCGGCTGGCCGGTGATGTCGGCCGATGGCCGCTGGGTGTCGGTGCTGGCCAACCAGACCGCGCCGCGCCCGCGCTGGATCAAACGTACGGACGGCGGCAACTGGATCCGCGTGCTGGCGGAGGACGGCGGCCCGGCCGGTTCGATGTACAAGGGGCGGTTTGTTGGCGACGAATATTGGGCGATCACCGATGATGTTTCAGGCTGGTGCCGGCTGGTCGCGATCCCCGCCGACAGCTTCGACGATCGCGCCAAATGGCGCGAATTGATCGCAGCCCGCGAGGAGCTCAAGCTGGTCTCGATCACCCTGTGCGGCAAATATGTCGCGCTCACCACCATCGAGGGCGGTGTGATGCGGCTCAAGTCGCTCGACCTGCAGGGCCGCGACCTCGGCTATCTGCCGCTTCCCGATGACGGTGCCTTCGGGCTGATGGGGTTTGGCTTTATCGCCGCGATCATGTCCGATGTCGTCGGTCCCGACGGCGATTCCTGTGTGTTCCTTCACAGCAGCCTGACCTCCGGCTGCGGCGTTTACCGTGCTGACCTTCGCGAGTTGACGGTCGAAGAGTTGGAGGCGTCAGCGCATCCGCTGAGCGATCGTGAACTGGAGCGCCTGAGCGCGACCGGCCCGAACGGCCCTGTCACCTATTGGGTGCTGCGCAAGCGGTCGACCCCGCTCGACGGCAGCGCGCCGACGATCGTCACCGGCTATGGCGGCTTTAACGCGCCCTGGATCCCCAGCTATTCGGCGATGGGCGCGGCGTGGACCGAGCTGGGCGGCCTGTGGGTCCATACCCAGCTACGCGGCGGCGGCGAGCGTGACACCGAATTCTGGAATCAGGGCCGGATGCACCGCAAGCAGGGCACGTTCGACGATATGTTCGCGGTGATCGAGGATCTCCATGCGCGCGGTTTCGCGACGCCCGAACGCACCGGCGTGATCGGTTCGTCCAACGGCGGCCTGTTGACCTGCGCGGTGTTCACCCAGCGTCCCGACCTGATCGGCGCCGCGGTGGCGCAGGTGCCGGTGTGCGATCTGGTCAACCTTGCCCGCGATCCGGTGCCGCTGAATATCGTGAAGGCCGATTATGGCGACCCGGCGATTGCCGAGGATGCGGCGGCGATGCGCGCCTATTCGCCCGTCCACCGGGTCCGTACCGGGACGCATTATCCGGCCCTGCTGTGCGATGCGGGGGCCGCCGACACGACCTGCCCGCCGTGGCATGCGCGTAAGATGATCGCGGCGGCGGAAGCCGCGAACAGCTCCGATCGCCGTATCCGCCTGCGCGTGCGCGAAGGCGCTGGACACAATACGATGACACGCGAACTGTTCATCGAGCGAGATGTGGAGGAGCTCACCTTCTTTTACGATGAACTGAGCTGAGGTTCGGAAAGCAGCGGGAAGCGGGCGCCACCCGGCGCCGATGTCAGAGAAGCGGGAGTGAAATATTGAATGCAGCACCATCGGCATAGGATTCATCCAGAGCGATTGTTCCGCCGTGCGCGTCGATGATGGCCTTACTGATCGCGAGTCCAAGTCCGGTGCCGACATGGCCTGCCTGGTGAACGCCTTCCTCCTGTGCGAAGCGCGTGAACATGCGTTGACGGAATTCCGGCCCGATTCCCGGTCCTTCGTCTACGACGCGAACCACGGCGAAATCATCTCGTCGCTCAAGACGGATCCGAACGGTAGAGCCGGACGGAGAGAATTTGCAGGCGTTCGAGATCAAATTGGAAATGACCTGATTAAACCGCGCATAATCAATCGATGCCATGAGCGCTCTGGGCGGCGCGTTCAATTCAGCGCAACGCCATGGCGCTGCGCAAACGGTTCATTCTGCTCGACCGCCTCGGCCAGCAGCTGGGCAATGTCTTCGACCGCAAAGGTGAAATTCATGCGGCCCGAATGCAATTTGTCCATGTCGAGCAGATCGTTCACGAGACCGGTCAGGCGCTCGGCATTCCGTAAGGCGATGGTGGCAAGCCGTGCGGCTTTGGGAGCGACTTCGCCCGCTGCACCGGCCGTGATCAGGCCCAGTGAACCCGCGATCGCGGTGAGCGGTGTCCGCAGCTCGTGGCTCACCGTCGAAACCAGTTCGTCCTTGAGGCGGGCAATTTGCCGTTCGGTCGTGACGTCGCGAACGGTTGCGATAAATCGTCCGTCGACGAGCGTCCTGCGCCGGAATTCGATCGTCGTTCCATCGGCGCGTACGATGTCGAGGTGGCGGCTTTCCGAGCTTTGGATCGAGGCCATCATCGCGGCAACGATGTCTGAAGGGTCGCCCGGGCCAAGGTCTCCTCTTGCGGCCACGGGATATACGAGCTCTGCGGCTGTGGCCCTTTCGCGTACCGCCCCTGCGGGGTAGCCCAGCAACCTGGTGAAATCCTCGTTCCAGAGCATCAGCCTGAGATCGGCGTCGAACAGGCCGACCCCCTCGCTGACATTTTCGACGGTCAGCTTCAATAGCTCGCGCTCATTGTCGAGTTGGTGTCGATGATCCTTAGACGCAAACCGCTCGACGCGCAGCTCGACAAGATCGACGACCGTACACGCGAGATCGGCGAGCCGTTTGCGGTCCTCCAGGCTGAACTGCCGCGGCTTCGTGTCGCCGATGCACAGTGTTCCAACCGCACGGTTGTCGACCCGCAGCGGTGCGCCCGCGTAGAAACGAAGATAGGGTGGCCCTGTCACAAGCGGATTATGCGCGAACCGGGGATCTTCCATCGCGTCCGGTACGACCGTCACGTCGCTGTCGAGGATGGCAAAGGCGCAGAAGGCGATGTCGCGCGGTGTGCCCGACACATCGAGCCCGCATGCGCCGCGAAAACACTGCATTTCGGAACCGACGATCGACACGAGGGAAACCGGCACCTCGAACAGGCTTGCGGTCAGCCGGGCTATGCGGTCGAAGGCGGCCTCGCGCCCGATCCCCGATAATTTATAGCGCTCGATTGCCGCCAGCCGCAGCGCCTCGTCGCCGGGTATTTTCGCGATGATGTCGTATCGGGACATCGACCTTCTCGTCCGTGAACAATATCTTATGCTCGAAACAACAAGGCAACACGGGGCGCGGTTCCACAAAACCATGATTGACCCAAACATGTCCCGCACCGGCACTGAAATCGACGAAATTTGCCGCACGCGGACTCATTGCATTGTTCTGATCGCATCCCGCGGTTGCGGATGTTTTTTGAAGAGCGGCTTCATCTAGTCATTTCTCTTCGCGCACGATCACGGTCAATTACGAACGTCCGCATGTCTGGGTTTGCCGCTTAGGAACTGCCCGTCCACCGTCGGCCATCAGCGTTCATTTGCCCATGTCTTGTTCGAGAATGGCTGATGCGCTGACGAGACCCGATGCGGCGGGCTTAAACTGAATTCTGCGTTGGCGAAGCGAGTTGGCCTGAGACTTAGTGGCAAAATGCTGATGGGCCCAGCGCCATTGCCGGAGGTAGCGCGATGATTTTCGGTTCATTTTCCTAAAGATCTGGATATTCGTCCCGTTACCTGATCGAGCAAGAAACGGGGGGCGATGTGCGAAACGCAAGTTTATCGGGATTTGTAACCGCCAGCTGCGTGGCCTTGTTGGTTGCACAGGCATCCGTCGCGGGTCCGCCTCGGGCCAGCTTGGCGATCGGTGCGACGGTGGTGTCGCCATGTTCTGTCAATTCGACCGGGAACGCTTCGGCGAAAGGCGATCAACCTGTCTCCATAGCCTGCGCCAATTCCCGCAGGGCAGAAGTTCGGACGCCGATCCCGGGGAAAACCAGCGATCCGACGCCTGACTCGCCGGATCCGGCCGCTGTCGACAAGATGAGCGATCTGCGTGTCGTCGAGGTGTTTTTCTGAATCCAGACGCAGTCGATCTTTCGAATAGGGTTAACAGAAGCTGATTGATGTGAGGCCGACTGTGCATCGTACAGGTCGGAAAAAAAACGACATATTTGCTTTATCTAATGCTTCGTGCCAGTTTGGATCTGAGGGTAACCGGGGTGAGGGACAACCGTAAAGGAGGTCCCGATGTCGTGCCGCAACCATATTCCCATATTCGCCCTTGTTTGCGGTGGAATGCTGGCGACCCAGCCGGCAATGGCCCAGACTGCCACGACCACCTTTCCCGTTACGGCGACCGTGCTGACATCCTGTTCCGTGTCGGCCAACCCGCTTGCTTTCGGCACATATAACCCGACGTCGGCGACACCACTCGACGCGACCACGACATTATCGGTGCTCTGCACAGTGGGAACATCCTTCACTGTCGGGTTGAGCGCAGGCACCGCGGCGGGGGCGACGGTCACAACCCGGCAAATGAGCAACGCGGCCAACAGGCTGAACTATGGGCTGTTCCAGCAAGCCGGACGGACGACGGTATGGGGCAACACGCCCGGCACGAACACACCGCCGGCGACAACTGCTCCGGTCACCCCGACGACCCTGACAGTTTATGGACGCGTGCCGGCCAGCCAGAATGTGCCTGCGGGTGACTATACGGATACGATCACCGTTACCGTAAACTATTAGGCCGCTTCGGTGGCCATGCCTTTCCGTCTCGCGGCGACGATGCTTGCTGCGTTGCTGGCTCCGGGCCTGCTCGGCGCTGCGGTGTTCAAGCTCTTTCCGGTCCGCATCGAACTCACGTCCGAACAGCCGGTACAGACGATGACGATCGAAAACGACAGCGACGAGGCGTCGCGGGTCCAATTGCGTCTCTATGCCTGGCGGCAGGAGGGCGAGCGCGACATCTATGAGGAGACGCGCGAGGTTCTGGCCAACCCGGGGCTGTTCGAAATTGCGCCGAGGCGCTCGCAGATCGCGCGGTTCGGTCTGCGCACCAGCCCGGGCGCGACGGAGAAAGCGTACCGCGTATTCCTCGAAGAGGTTCCCACCGATCGGCCAAGCGTCCCGGGGGAGGTGCGCACCTTGCTGCGGATCAGTGTCCCGATCTTCGTGCCGCCCGCACAGCCGGCCGCGCGCCTGTCATGGCGCGTCGTTTCCGAAGGGGGCGCCAAGGTCGCGTTCCTCGTGCAGAATGAAGGGAATGTCCATGTCCAGCTCAACCGCCTGACCCTCAAGCGGGCGGGCGACGCGGTGCTCGGTAGCGAAGACATGTCGGTTTATCTTTTGCCGGGAACGTCGAGAAGGGTGACGCTTGAGGTCAGCAGCCAGCCGCGCGCGGGTGAAAGGCTCAAGCTGGAGGCGATGACCGATCAGGCCGATCTGTCGGTCGACCTCGTCTTGGAGGCGGCGGCGCGTGAAGCCGGGCGGCCTTAGTGCAGCGGTGGGTGTCCTGAGCATCCTTGCTGCCTGCCCGGTTCGAGCGCAACCCGTTGAGCCGCCGGCCGACGCCCATGCCGGGCTGATGTACGTTGAAATCTCGATCAACGGGTCGGTGCGCGAAGGCCAGCATATTGTTGCACGGCGAGGCGAAGATTTTTGGGTCCGGGCGGCCGATCTCGACGCCTGGCGGATCGATCACGCCGGCGTTGCGCCGCAGATGATCGAGGGAGATGCGATGGTGGCGCTGTCGGCAATTCCCGGGGTGGTCGCGGTGTTCGATACGGCGCTTCAACGCCTTGACCTGAACGTCCCGTCCGACCGTTTCATGGCGCAACGCCTTTCCTCGGCGCCGGCGCGCGTCCAGCCGACGCCGGGCGCGTTTTCGGCGTTCCTCAACTATGATTTGTCGCTGGAGGTGGACGACCGCGTGACCGGCGGGGCGTTCGTCGAAGCCGGCGTGTCGGACGATTGGGGTCTGTTCGCGAGCACGATGACCGTGGGACGAACCGGGGGAACCGGAAAGTTCACGCGCCTCGACAGCTATTACCTCCGCGATTTTCCCGAAAGCCTTACCCGCCTCGTCATTGGCGACACGGTCACCGAGGCGCGCGACTGGTCGCGGCAGGTCCGCTTCGGCGGCGTGCGGTTCGGAACCGAATTCGGATTGCAGCCCGATCTTGTAACCTTTCCGGTGCCCGAGTTCGCCGATCGGGCGGCGGTGCCGTCGCATGTCGAGCTGCTGGTCAACGATGCCCTGCGCTATCAGGGGCAGGTCGATCAGGGCCCGTTTTCGATCAACCAGATTCCGGTCGTGACCGGCGCCGGCGAGGTGACGCTGGTGGTCCGCGATGCGCTCGGCGTCGAGCGGCGCGTTCGCACGCCTTATTATGTCAGTTCGCGCCTGCTCAGCCGCGGTTTGTCGGCCTGGTCGCTCGAGGCCGGAGCCGAGCGGCGCGACTATGGCTTTCGCAGTTTTCACTATGGCAATCCTTTCGCAGCGGGAAGCTACCGCCGCGGCCTGACCGATTGGCTGACGGTCGAAAGCCGCGCCGAGGTCAGCGGGAATGTCCAGATGGCCGGTGCGGGCATCAATCTCGTCTGGCCCTCCGTCGGTGAATTCGGCGCCGCAGGCGCGTTGTCGCGCGGCGAGGACGGACAGGGAAGCCTCTACCGCATCTTCTTCAGCCGCATAACTCCAAGCTGGAATATGGCGGTCAGTTACCAGCATGCGTCGCGCGAGTTCGATCAGCTCGGAATCGATTCCGACCGCGACCGCATTACCGACCAGTTTCAGGCTACTGCCGGGGCATCGCTCGGCCGGTGGGGCAATGCGTCGATTTCGTGGACCGACCTCAAATATGCCGACGGCAACCGTACGCGGCTTGTATCGGGGAATTACAGCGCGGCGCTGGGCAGCAGCGCCTATGTGAATCTGTTCGCAATCCGGAGCCGCGCACGCGACGCCGGATGGGAGACAACGGCGGGGATCGGGCTCACCATCGCCTTCGGCCCGCGGCGCAGCGCCTATCTGCAGGCCGACAGCCGAAATATCTATGCCGAGATCCGCGAAACTGCACCCACCGAAGGCGGATGGGGCTACCGGCTCGCTGCGAGCGAAGGCGACACCGATCGACAGCAGGCTGAGCTAAACTGGCGCGGCGACGTCGGCGAAGCGCGCGTCGAGGTTGCGCGTTTCGGCGCCAAGGCCGGCTTGCGTGCATTGGCAAGCGGCGGGCTGCTCATTGCGGGAGAGCGGGCCTATGCGACGCGTCGGATCGAAGACGGATTGGGTGTCATCGAGGTTCCGGGGCAGGCGAACGTCCGCATCTATCAGGAGAACCGTCTTGTCACCCGGACCGACGCAAAGGGCAGGGCGATCATTCCGGATCTCAGAGCCTATGAGGAAAACCGAATAGCGCTATCTCCATCCGACCTCCCGCTCGATGCCCGCATGCCCAGCGATACGTTGATCGTCGTGCCGCGCTTTCGCGGCGCCGCGGCCGCCCGTTTCGACGTCGAACGCGACCGGCCGGCTACGATTCTCGTGACCGATTCCGGCGGAGCGCCGGTCGAGGCCGGCGCGAGCGCAAGGGCAAGTACGGGCGAGACCGCATTTGTCGGATATGGCGGCGAGATATTCGTTCGCGAGATACGCCCGGGGATGACGCTGGACATCGATCTCGGCAGCGCGAGTTGCCGGGTAGCACTGCCCAAAGACTTGCCCGCGGAGGCGCTGCCCAGGATCGGGCCGCTGCGCTGTACGATCCGCGAGATGCGACCATGACCGACAAACGCCTTCGCCTTGTGTTCGCTGGGGTGCTGCCCCTTGGGCTCCTCGCCCCCGTGCCGGCGCAGGCCGCCTGCAGTCCGCTGTCGCTCTGTAGCTGTACGGTCAGCGCGACGGGCGTCGCTTTCGGCTCATACAACACGCTCGCGGCATCGCCCAACGATGCGGCTGGTTCCGTGCGCGTCGTCTGCACGCTGCTGCTGGATCTGGCCGGATCTTTTACGGTCGATCTCAGCCCGGGTGCGTCGAACAACTACGCGGGCCGCACGTTGCGGAATGGCACCAACAGTCTTGTGTATAATCTCTACACCAACGCCGCGCGGACGCAGATTTGGGGAAACGGCACGGGCAGCTCGCTCCGTGTAACCCAGAGCTTCGCCGGTCTCTTGCTGGTCGACCGAACCATCCCGGTTTATGGCCGGATTCCTGCGCGGCAGAACGCTCGGGCCGGCGCGTACAGCGATACGATCATCGTGACCGTAACCTACTGAGATGTTGTCTGGACTCTAGTTACCAGCCCTTCGATACGAGCGACGATGCTGACGGGTCCATAAGTCGCGCAGGGAGCTTCGCGGTTGCTCGTTGTGCGGCTTTTCTCCGGTAACCATATGGCAAGGCAGAGCCGCCTTCGGAAGGGGCCGCTTATTCAAATTCGTACGGGAAAGCTGCCGGTACGAAATCGTCCAGCAGCGATTGGAAGCTGCTCCTTCCATCGAGATTTCGGCGGTAATGTTGAAGGCTGCGAACATCTATCCCGCCGAGGTGGAGAGCGCGCTGATGCAGCATCCCGCCGCGGAATGTGCCGTCGTCATCGGTCTGCCCGACGACGATCTGGGCGCACGGGTTCACGCGATCGTCCAGCGCGATCGCACGTTGGCTGGCAAGCTTTCAGCAGATGATTTGGCCGCGTTCGCCGCGCAGCTGGTCGTGCGCTACAAGGTGCCCCGGAGCTTCGAAATCACCGACGAGCCGCTCCGCGACGAAGCGGGCAAGGTCCGTCGCAGCGCACTGCGCGAGGCGCGGGTCGCGGCGAATGTCCCGGCCTGAGGGGCGGGCCTCAAGCCCGCCGTTCGGCGCCCGCGCGAAAATAGGCGGCAAGCTCCGCGGCGTCGCGCTCATTGTCCCAGTCGAGGTCGGGCGCGATGTTGATGCGGGTGACCAGATAGCCGAGGTGAAGGCTGAGGAACGAGCGCCCCAGAAAACGCGTGTCGGCGCCCTCGGCAATCAGCCCCCTTGCTTTCAGCCCGTCCAGGCATTCGACGAGCGGGCGCCACAGCCGATCGATCCAGACTGCACTATAGCGTGCCTTGAACACAGGATTTTGAAGTATCTCGACGAGGAACATGCGCCCCGCCTCGGAGCGCGTCCCTTGTGCAGCCACACGCTCGGTCATCATCGCGCGGTCCCACGCCTCGAACGCGTCCCAGTCCCGCGGCGGATCGGATGACAGCCGGGTGAAGAGCGACTGCTCCATCTGCGCGTTCGCTATACGATCGAGCACTTCGACGATCAGGCCGTCCTTGTTCCCGAACTGCTTGAACAGCGTTCGCTCGGTGCTGCCGGCGCGTTCCGCAATCTCGCGCGTCGTCAGCCCAGCGAGGCCTTTTTCCATGAGGATGGCCGCTGCCGCTTCGATCAATGCGGCGCGTTTCGCATCCCCTCGTTTCATCGTTTCAGCCAACCGATCCTCCAAATGTATAGTCCTTGCTTTACATTTAGCGCGAATCAATGTATAGCGTCTACTATACATTGTGAAGTCAGGAGAATTTTTGATGTCCGCCGTTGCCGAGTTGAGATCGAAGCCAGCAGACCCGATGATCGAGGCCGTCGACGCCACGATCGTCGCGCGCCACGCCGTTCGTCGGTTCCGCTCCGAGCCCGTTCCGGTCGCCATGGTGCGCGATATTCTGGATGTCGCGCGCTACGCCCCGAGCGGGACGAACATCCAGCCCTGGCGCGCTTGGGTCGTGACCGGTGAAGCGCGCGACAGGCTGTGCGCCGCGTCGGTCGCAGCCTTGCTCGCGACGGGGCCGCGGCCGCAGGACGACGAGTATAAATATTATCCCGATGAGTTTCCCGAAGCCAATCTTGCGCGCCGCATGGCATTCGGGGCGGCGTTCGGAGCCGCGCTAGGCGTTGCTCATGACGACATGAAGGGCCGTATGCAGGCGATGGCGCGGCAGTTCCAGTTCTTCGGCGCACCGGTCGGAATCATCTTCACGATGGACCGCGCGCTCGAGCATGGCAGCCTTCTCGATTATGGCTGTTTTTTGCAGAACATCATGATCGCCGCCAAGGCACGGGGGCTCGACACATGCGCGCAGCAGAGCTGGTGCCAGTTCCATTCCGTGATCCGGGCCGAACTCGGCATCCCCGAAAGCGAAATGCTGGTGTGCGGCATGTCCTTGGGATGGGCCGATGAGGCCGCGCCGGAAAACAGTCTCAATCTCGGTCGTGCCCCGATCGAGGATTTCGCGACCTTTTGCGAATAAGGGAAAGGGAATGACCGCCGAGGCACCGGAATTGCTCACCTATCGCGGCGTCGTCTATCCGTGGCACTGCGACCAGATGGGCCACATGAACGTCATGTGGTACACGGGCAAATTCGACGAAGCGACGTGGACTCTCTTCGCCGAACTGGGGCTGACGCGGTCTTACCTCGTCCAAAACGGTCGCGGGATGGCAGCGGTCGAACAGACGACGCGCTATCTGCGCGAGCTTGTCGCGGGCGACACCGTTAGCATCACAACGCGCCTCGTCGAGGTGCGCGAGAAGGTCTTGCGCTTCGAGCATGCGATGGTGCGTACGAGCGACGGCCTGATCGCTGCCACCTCGGCGATCACCGGGGTGCATCTCGACACCGCGCTGCGCAAGGCTTGCGCCTTTCCCGACGAGGTTCGCCGACGGGCCGAGGCGATGCTCGGTTCGACAGGCGAGACCGACAACAGATGTTGAAGCGCAATCTCGACTTTCTCAGGGACAATGGCCGCTGGCTGTCGTTCGGGTTCCTGCTCACCTTGTTGTCGTCCTTCGGCCAGACCTTCTTCATCGGCCTTTCGGGAAACGACATCCGCGCGACGCATGGCTTGTCGGGCGGGGAGTTCGGAAGCCTGTATATGATCGCGACGCTCGGCGCCGCGCTGACCTTGCCCTGGCTCGGCCGGACGCTCGATCTGATGCCCGGCTGGCAGGTCGTCCGGTTTACGGTGCCAGCGCTCGCCCTTGCGTGCATCATGCTCGCTCTTGCACCCAATATCGCCGTTCTGGTTGGTGCCCTCTATCTCCTCCGACTGTTCGGTCCGGGCATGATGATCGAAACCGCTTACACCGAAGTCGGGCGCTGGTTCGTCGCGACCCGCGGGAAATCGATGGCGATCGCGGGGCAGGGGCTTCAACTGGGTTCCGCTCTCTTACCGGCGGCGATCGTTCTTGTTCACGAAGCCAGTGGAAGCTGGCGGCTCGTCTGGCTGTTGTCGGCTGCTGCGCTTGTCGCCTCGTTGCCCATGTTGATCACGCTGGGCCGTATGCCCAGAATGCCGCATGCGGTTGAACCCGACGCCGTCGCGAGCCGGACGGCGCGCGATTGGACCCGGGCCGAAGTTCTGCGCGATCCCGTTTTCTATATGCTCCTTACGGGGACGCTCGCATCGCCCTTCATCGGCACGGTGATATTCTTTCACCAAGGCTATCTCGTCGACCTGCGGGGGTATGATCCGCTTGCCTTCGCGGCTGCCTATCCACTCATGGCTCTCTCGACCGTCGTGTTCGGCCTGCTCAGCGGGCATTGGATCGACCGCCACGACGCGTTGAAGCTGCTTCCCTACTCGCTGCTGCCGCTTGGTGCCGCTGCGCTCGGCGTTGCGCTTGTTACCCCGATATGGGGAATATACGTCTTCATGGTTTTGTTGGGCATCAGCTACGGGGTCGTCGGCACGGTGTTCGCCTCCCTTTGGCCAGAGGTGTACGGCAACGCGCATATCGGGAGCATCAGGGCCCTGACCGTGTCTGCGATGGTGCTTGCGACCGCAGTCGGACCGGGGCTCACCGGGTGGTTGATCGACCTTGGCGTCTCGCTCCCCCGGCAAATGCTGTGGATGGCGTTCTGGTGCCTCGCCGCATCTCTCGCGCTGACGTTCGCGTCCAGAAACGCCAGGCGGCGTGCTTCCGATTGAAGTGATCCGCAGATGTCCCTTGGCCCAACCTCGGCGTCCGCTAGTGCAATTTTCTGCTTAAAACCTGCCGGACCGCTACCGGCCATGAGAGGCATCTAACGATAGTTGATTATTGGCATTGATCAGCCGTTGGCAATCATCGAATCAGCGACTTTGGCCGAGCCGAACACCGACGCAATCGCCTTCCAAGACGGGGTAGAGTGGCTAGAATGGTTGTCTGCAGAACATGATCGACCATCTCTATACCTGCGCGGGTTTCTTCATTGGAGGCGATCGGTTGCACCATAACTCCCCTATTCCGAAGTCAGTCGGCGGTGAAGGTGATCTTCAGGGCCAAGGCCCCGCGCGCATCAGGGAGCAGAAGTTCCGGCGATGGAAATGCGGATCCTTATCGGCAACGACGTCGGCCAGCCCGGTGGCCTGGGTCGTGTCGGGCCGATGCGCCAGGCCGCAGTAGAGCGTGTCGAGGAAATTCTCGGCGAATTGCGGAGGATGAGGATAGACGGCCTCGACCGCGTTCCGCTCGTCGTTGCTGAAACTGTCGAACCCGAGTCCGACGATGTCCATCATCACCCCGTCGGCGGTCAATGCGGCGATGGGACTCAGGTGGCCCGGTATGCCCGGCGTGGTGTGGAGCGCGATCGCCAGCCACACCTTTTCGATATCGTCTTCCGGAAGGCCGTGGCTCCAGAGGAAATCGCGGGCCGCATTGGCGCCGTCCACTTCGAAGCGAAGGGTGCTTTCCCGATGCTCCTGCGTCAGCCCGAGATCGTGGAACAGCGCGGCCACATACAGAAGCTCGGCGTCGAACGTCAGGTCCCGGCGCTTGCCGGTGAGTGCACCCCAAAAATAGACGCGCAGCGAGTGGTGGAAGAGAAATTCGGTTTCGCGGTCCCGAACGAATTCGGTCGCTGTGCGCGCCAATTGGCTGTCGGGAACCGTAATCCCGGCGATCGTGTGACCGAACATCATTTGGCGGTTTCCTTTCCTTTGAAGTGCCCCGGAAGCTGCAAAAATCATGTAATACGTGGCTATCGACCCGTGGTCAGATCGCCATTCTTCCCGTCGATCCCCCGCCATCGACGAACAGCGTCTGCCCAGTGATGTAGCCAGCCTCTTCCGAGAGCAGGAAGGCGATGGCGGTCGCGATTTCTTCCGGTTTGGCGAGGCGCCGCATGGGGATCTGCGAGAGGAAGCGGCGCTCCGCCTCGCTGCCCGCGGGGGTATTCTGGCGGAACATCTCGGTTTCCACCGGGCCGGGCGCCACCGAATTGACGGTGATGCCGGACTCCGCCAGTTCGAGCGCCCAGGTGCGCGTGAAACTGTTTATCGCGGCCTTGGCGGCGGCATAGGCGGTGCGCTGCGCGATCCCGATCACGACAATGCTGGACAGGTTAACGATGCGCCCCCACCGCTTCTCGCGAAGGGTGGGCAGGACGGCTTGGACCGTCTGGATCGTCGGGTGGAGATTGCCGCGCAATATGTCGTCGAGCTCGTCGAGAGCTATGTCGCCGAGCGGCTGCATCCGAACCAGCCCCAGATTGTTCACCACGCCATCGAAGCTGTGCTGCCGTGCGAGGTCGGAAAATGCTTCCGCTGCGGCCTTGCTGTTACCGAGATCGACCGACACGAGCGTACCCGGAAAAGTGGGGTCCTTGCCGCGAGCGACGCCGACGACATGATGCCCGGCAGCGGCAAGTTGCACCGAGAGCGCGCGGCCGATGCCCTTGCTCGCGCCGGTGACGAGAAAAGTCCGTTTTGTCATGATGTTTGCCAATTCAATCAGAAGTGGAAGCGAGCGGGCAGGGCGAGGGCCGCTCCGGGTCACGCCCTGCTCGACCCGTCGATGGTCAGGCGGCGCTGCTGTTGGCCATATCGTTCGAGTGGGCCGGAAAGTCCGTGTAGCCGGCCTCGCCGTCGCGCGTGTAATAGGTCGAGCGGTCCGCCACGGCCAAAGGCCAGCCATTCTCGAGGCGCTGGGCGAGGTCCGGATTAGCGATATAGGGCCTGCCGAAGGCGATCAGGTCCACCAGCCCGGTGTCGAGCGAGGCCTGAGCCTGTTCGCGATCGGTGAAACCGCCGCACCAGATGAAGGCCCCGGGGAATGCGGCGCGGGCCTTGGCGAGCAAGGCGTGGTCGAGATGACGCGGCTTGAACTCCGCCGACTCCATGTTCCCATCGGGCAGCAGCTCGTAGAGCAGATGGACATAGGCCACGCCGCGTTGCCCCAATTGCTGGACAACGTAGAGGAACGTTTCCTCGGTGAGCGGATCGGACGGCATCGATCCATATTTGCCGAACGGAGACAGGCGAACACCGATCCGTCCCGGACCGAATTCGGCCACGACTGCATCGACGACTTCCATCAGGAAGCGCGTGCGATCCTCCATATCGCCGCCGCCGTAGCGGTCGGTGCGCGTGTTAAGGACCGAGTTCATGAACTGCTCGATCAGATAGCCGTTGGCGGCATGGATTTCGACGCCGTCGAACCCAGCCTCCCGCGCATTTGCGGCGGCCTTGGCGAAGGTCTCCACCATGGCTGCGACCTCGTCCGTTGCGAGCGCGCGTGGCGCCTCGACCGGCATGAAGCGCAGCCGGCCGTCGGCGCCGTGCGCGAACACTTCCGAACCCTCGGCGCGTTCGCCGGTCACGCCCACCGGCGTCTGTCCATTCGGCAGGATCGACGAATGGGCAAGCCGGCCGACGTGCCACAATTGCATGAAGATAGTGCCGCCCTGGCGGTGGACCTCGTCGGTGACCACGCGCCAGCCTTGTTTCTGGGTTTCGGAATGGATTCCCGGGATGCGGGCATAGCCGTGGCTGGATTGATCGACATCGTTGACTTCGGAAATGATCAGCCCGGCGCCGGCCCTCTGGCCGTAATATTTGGCCATCAGCGCATTGGGGACATCGCCATCGGTGGGAAGGGCGCCTTCGGACGTCCGCGTCCGCGTCATCGGCGGCATGACGATGCGGCTTTTGAGATGGACAGGGCCCAGATCATAAGGATCGAAAAGGGAATTCATGAGACGCTCCGTTGGCCAATTGATAGTCCGGCGGATATAATTCCGCTCCGAACTGCTATTAGATGGTTCGAAATCGACTCACTGTTGCGCATGGAGCTACAAATATATGGATGCGCGGTTCGACGGTATCTCGGAGTTTGTCGCTGTGGCGCGCCTCGGAAGTTTCACGGCAGTGGCCGCGGAGCGGGGCGCGACGAAATCGGCAATCGGAAGGGCGGTGTCGCGGCTCGAAGCGCGGCTCGGGATGAAACTGCTTCACCGGACAACGCGCCGCCTGACCTTGACGCCGGCCGGAGAAGCGTGGCTCGAGCATTGCGTTGCGGCACTCGACGAGCTCGGTCGCGGGGAAAATGCTCTCATGCTGGCGCGAGACACGCCCGCGGGCGAGGTACGGATCGATCTGCCCACGGCGTTCGGCCGCCGCCACATCATGCCCGTGTTAATCGAACTGGCGGAACGCTACCCGGGGCTGAATCTCAACGTCAGCTTCACCGATCGGCGCGTTGACCTCGTCAGCGAAAACATCGACCTGGCCGTGCGTATCGGTCATCTCGACGATGCAAGCGATCTCCTCGCACGCCGGATCGGTGTCCAGCATATGGTGATCGTCGGCGCCCCCGCATATCTCGCTAGGCGGGGCGTTCCCCGATCGTCTGCCGATCTCGCGGACCATGACTGCATCGCGGGTCGACGGCGGGGCAATCGTATCGCCTGGCTGGTGAAACAGCCCGACGGCTCGACGGCACGGCAGGTTCTTCGCGTCAAGCATGAACTTCAGGATTTCGAGGCGGTGCTTATGGCCGCGAAGGCCGGGTGCGGGCTCACCCAGCTTCCAACATGGCTGGTACAGGAGGAGCTTCGGAGCGGGGCTTTGGAGATGGTCCTAGACGGGCTTTCCGGCGGGGAACTTCCGATCAATCTCCTTTGGCCGGGCACAAGGACACTGCCGGCCAAGATGCGTGTCATTATAGACGGTGTGTCCCGGTGGGCGGGCGAGGCATCGGGCGCGATCACATAGGTGAACTTGTTCCGCTGCGAGATGCTAGGTGGCTCGCGTGCTGCAAAACTGTGTTACTTTCCACCGCGCATATTGGGCGCGGCCAGGAAGCTTGTGCGATATTGATGAGGGGTCAGGCCGAGCCGCCGGGTGAAAATCGTTCGCATGCGGTCGGCGGTGCCGAATCCGCAATCGAACGCAACGGCCTTTAATGCGCGCTCGCTCCCCTCGAGCATGGCGCGCGCGGCATCGATGCGTGCGCGTTCGACAAATTCATGCGGCGTAATCCCTGTCTCCTGCACGAAATGGCGGGACAGGCCTCGCGCGCTCATGCCGACCTCCCTTGCAAGGCTCTCCAGCGTATGCCGCGCGACGAGGTTGCGGGTCACGTGATGCTGAACACGCGCGACCGGAGATTCAGGATCCGCCGGCGCGCTGAGATAGGGGCTGAACTGCGATTGCCCGCCTTGCCGCTGCGCCACGACGACGAGCCGCTTGGCGACCGCAACCGCGACCGCCTGCCCATGGCGCTCGCCGACCAGCGCGAGCGCGAGGTCGATCCCTGCGGTAACCCCCGCAGAGGTGACGAGGCGGCCGTCGCGCAAGTGGATGCGGTCATGCTCGACCGTTGCGGCCGGGAAACGGTCGGCGAGTTTTTGCGCGATTTGCCAGTGTGTGGTCACGCGCTTGCCATCGAGCAGCCCGGCTTCGCCGAGCGCGAAAGCGCCGGTGCAGATCGATCCGTAGATGCCGGCACGCGAAGGCGCGCGTTCGAGCCAGGCGCGCATCGCGGGATCGGGGTCGGCATCGGGCAATGCCGGACCGCCAGCGACGAGCAGGATGTCGAAGCCACCGGTCGCCTCCGCAAAAGTCAGGTCGGCGACGATTTGCGTCCGGTTCGACGTACGAACGGGATCGCGCGTCGCCCCGACCAACATGGTTTCATAGCCTGTATCGTCGGGTACGAACATATTGGCTTCGGCGAATACATCGAGCGGCCCCGCGACATCGAGCGCCTGCACGCCATCATGGATTGCGATTGCGACTTTCTGCATCACCCTGATCGTCTTCTTCGTTCAATTGGCCCGATCCGGCGGCTGCTTGTCCCGATTCGGCGCCGCGCGCGCGTTGCGACCATGGGGCTTTGCGCCCAAAAACGCAGCAGGGATTGCGTCGGCGTATCCCCATCCTCCACGCCGCCGACGCGGTCCTCTCGAATCCGCGCATTCGGTCCCGCAAAAGGCGGTTCCCGTCATGGCGGAGCCCTGCCCTGAAGAAAGGAGCTATCATGACCGACGCCATCGCCGGAATCCGCGTTCCCGACAGCGCGATCGCGCGCGCCGCGACCCAACTCGTCCGCGACACCGAGGACGATTTGCTCTTCAATCACAGCCGCCGCGTCTTCTTCTGGGGGGCGCTCACCGGCGACCGCCGCGGCCTGAAATATGATGCCGAACTCCTCTATCTCGCCGCCATGTTTCACGACATGGGACTGACCCCTGCGTACTCGAGTGCCGACCTGCGTTTCGAGGTCGACGGCGCCAATGCCGCACGCGCTTTCATGGAGGGCCATGGCATTTCCGGGCGCGAGGTCGAGGATGTCTGGACAGCGATCGCACTCCACACGACCCCGGGCGTCCCCGAACATATGCGTCCGACGATTGCGCTGACGACCGCAGGAGTCGAGATGGACGTGCTCGGCATCGCGTACCATGATTTCACGCACGAGCAGCGCGACCATGTCTGCGCGCACCATCCGCGCGAAGCCAACTTCAAGGAAGGCATTATCGAGCATTTCGCGCAAGGGATCATCAAAAAGCCCGAGACGACCTTCGGCAACGTCAAGGCGGACGTGCTTGCGCTGAAGGATCCCGAACATTTCGTGCGCGGCAATTTCTGCTCGATCATCCTCGGATCGGCGTGGCCGATCTAAATCCGGGGGCAATTCTTCCAACTCGCCGGGAACGCGGCGTGTGCCGGGTTCGGCATTTCCGTTCGGAAGCACCGGCAGGCGGCCGTCGGATACTGAAGGAACAGCAATGAACAGCTCTCAAGAGATCGGCGGGGTCAGCATCCCCGACAGCAAACTCGCACGCGAGGTAACCGAGTTTATTCGGGACATCGAGACGGACCTGCTCTTCCATCATTCGGTACGCGTGTATTTCTGGGGTGCCTTTACGGGCAATCGCCACGCGCTCCGCTTTGATCCCGAGCTTTTCTATACGGCTGCGATGTTCCACGATATCGGTCTGACCGAACGGTACGGGCACAGCCATTTGCGTTTCGAGGTCGATGGCGCCAATGCGGCGCGTGATTTTCTGCGGCAACGCGGGATTCCGGAACGGGATATCGAGATCGTATGGAATGCGGTCGCCCTCCATACGACTCCCGGTATTCCGGAATTCATGCGCCCCGAGATTACGCTTGTGCAGGCGGGGGCGGGGATGGATGTGGCCGGCCGCGGCTACGATGCGTTCCCCGAAGCGCAACGCGCCGCCGTCGTTGCCGCCTGGCCGCGCGAAGCCGATTTTGAGCACGAAATCATCGACGCCTTCTATCAGGGGATGAAACACCGTCCCGATAGTACGTTTGGAACGTTCAACGATGATATTCTGGCGTTCAGGGATCCGCAGTTCAGGCGGATCGACCTGTGCAGTGCGATCCTGGGTTCTCGCTGGCGGGGCTGACATCCGTAGCCGCCGACATTAATTTGCCCGGCAATTCCTGTCAGAGGCGAAAATCCGAGACTCTCGTGGCGGTCGCTCGATCTGACCGGGTGTCGTGTCACGCGGCGGACCGGGAGTTCCGCCGCGTGACACTTCCGGGCTCTACTTGCCGCTGGCAAGTGCCTTGGAATCCTTCGCCTCGGGCGAGGGAACGACCGAGATGCGGATTGCCTTGTCGACCGAGAGATATCGACGGGCGAGCTGCTGGATCAGCTCGGGCGTCACCGCCTCATAGACTTCGATATCCTTGAGCGCGTCGTCGACCGAGCCTGGTTCGTACGCTGCGCCGAGCATCAGCCGGAACCATCCATAGTTGGTCTTCAGGCTTTGGCGACTATGTTCGATCATCGGTTCGCGCGCGCGCTTGAGCTCGTCGATACCGATCGGGTTGGTCTGCAGATCGGTGACGATCGCATCGATCGCGGCATAAAAGGCCGGCAGTTTGTCGGGCGAGGTCGCGGCGGTCGACTGCAGCGTGCCGAAGCCCGCATAGTCGGGAGAATAATATTCGCCGACGCGCGGCGAATAGGCGAGCGCTTCCTTTTCGCGGATGACGTCGTTGGCGCGCAGCTGCATGACCGATTTCAGCACGGAAAGCTGTCGCGAGAGCTTCCCATTCTTGCCGATGACGTCGCTGGTCTGCCAGGTCACGCTGCCGAGCGACTGGTCCTTGAGGCCGTTGTGCGTGAACAGCACCGGCTCCTTGTTCGGTGTGCCGAAGGAGCGGCGGTCCGAACCCGGCGCGGGTGCATTGTAGTCGGGCCGCGGCGGTAGTGCGCCAAAGGTCGACGCTACTGCCTTCACCGCATCGTCGGGGTTCATGTCGCCCGCGACGACGATATGGATGGGACCGCTGGCGATCATTCGGCGGACATCGTCGCGCAGCGGCTCGAGCTTCCAGCTGTTCGTGACTTCGGGCGGAGCGAAGGCGACGCGCTGGTCGCCGCCCGAGATCAGCGGATTGCCCTCGACCCCGAAAACGCCGTCGGGCGACGAATGGGCGAGCGTCCAGCCGATCGGTGCCGACGCGATCGCCTTGTCGAACTCGTTCGACCGGAGCGCCGGGTCGGTCATGATTGCGGCCATATATTGCATCTGCAGTTGCAGATCCTCGGGCCGCGTCCCGCCCGACAGGAGGAAACGCTGGCCAAGCGTCGACAGGCCGGCACCGACCCGCTTGCCGTTGAAGGCGCGCGTCACATCGTCGACGGTCATCCGGCCGAGGCCTCCCGAGGTGACCGCGCCGAGCGCGACGGCGCGCGGATCGATCTTGTCGGGCGAAAAATTGCGCTCGCCGATCCCGGTCAACAGGCCCACCGAAATCTGGTTCTTGTCGAAATCGACATGCTTGACGCTCAGCTTCACGCCGTTGGCGAAGGTATAGGTCGTCGCGCCGAGCACGTCGGGCCGGCTGGTGCTCACGACCTTTCCGGGCGTGCCGAAGTCGGTGTAGGCCCAGCTCTTTGGCGCCACTGTCGGTTGCGGCGCGACCGCAAGCTTGACCGATGCATCATAAGCTTCGCGGAGCGCGAGGTCGCCGCCCGCAACCGGGTCGGGCGACATCAGCGACACGATCGGCCCCTCGCCGGCGAAGATGGTCTTGGCGACCACGCTCGCCTTTTCGGCGGTGAGGCCCTTTACCGCACTCTCGAAAATTTCGAGGTCCGTCGCGGGTGAGGTCGACACCGTGCGATTGTTCACGGCAAAAACCATCTGCCCCGCCAGGTTGACCGTATTGCGTGTAGACGCCGCTTTCGCCGCTTCCTGATAGCTCGTCCGGCGCGAATTGATTTCGCGGTTAAGTTCGGCCTCCGACACGCCATATTGGGTCAGCTGGCGCGCCGCCCGGTCGATGCCCGACAGGGCCTCGCTCCACTTGCCCTTGACGAAAGTGCCCGAAATCGACGCCATGCGCATGGTCCGATAGGCCTCCTGACCGCTACCTTGCGCCGAGAGGAAGGGCGGGTTGTCGGTGCGGCTGGTTTCGCCGAGGCGCCGGTTGAGCACCGCGATGACGAGATCGCTCACGACATCGTCGCGCCGGTTGGCGAGCGTGTCGGGTTTGTTTTCGGGCGCGCGGATCCAGTTGATCGATACCGACGGGCTCAATGTCGGCTCGACGAAGGCATGCGTTTCGAGGCTGTGCGGGACGATCTGGCCCAGTTCGGGTTCGGCGCCGTCGGCGGCGCGCGGTTTCCAGTCGGCGAACTGCGCCTTGATCTTCGCTTCCATCGCGTCGACGTCAAAATCGCCGACAGCGACGACCGTTGCGCGCGAAGGGCGGTAATATTGCTGGTAATATTCGACGAAACGTTCGCGCGGCGCGGTGCGGATGACCTCCATGTCGCCGATCGGCATGCGCTTGGGGAGCAGCGTGCCGGCGCCCATCGCGTCGAACAGCTTCAGCCCGATGATGTTCGCCGGCGAATTGCGCAGCCGGTCCTCGCCCTGGACGACGCCGCGTTCCTCGTCGATCGCCTTGGGATCCATCAGCGCAGCCGACACCTGCTCGCGCAGCACGTGGAGCCCGGTATCGATCGATTCCTCGTCATTCTTCGGCATGTCGAGGCGATAGAAGGTCTGGTCGAAGGTCGTCCCGGCATTGAGGTCGGCGCCGAATTGCAGCCCCAGCCGCTGCAATTTGTGGATCAGCTCATTCTCCGGAATATTCTCGGTCCCGTTGAATGCCATATGTTCCATGAAGTGGGCGAGGCCGCGCTGATTCTCCTTCTCCATCAGCGATCCCGCGTCGATACGCAGCCACAGAGAGCTTTTCCCTTTGGGCGTCGCATTGTGCATGATCGCGTAGCGTAGCCCGTTCGGCAGCAGGCCGAAGCGGATGTCGCGGTCGACGGGTATGTCGCTCGCTTCATGTGCCCAAGGCTGCGACGGCGCCGTTGCCCCGGCGAGTTGCTGTGCCGTGACCGGAGATACCAGCGGCGCTGCCAGCGCGAGACCGGCAAGCGACACGCCGATGGACAACCGCGACTGCAATGAAAGCTTCATTCCCTACTCCCTCATGATCCGGACGATGCGTCCCGCGCCCGGCTTTGCGGGGCTGCGAAACGTTTCCGGACCAGAAGACGCAGCGTGCGTGAAAAACCCCATCCCGATCCGGAATTTAGATCGGTGGGCCGACGTCCCGGCAGGTGCGTATGAAATGACGTTACTGCAAGGCGGCTTGACGCGACCCCGATTTGCGACATCATTATGACGATCGTCGGCAATAGGGTGGGAAGCGGATCGGACCAGGTGACGCATACGCGCGAAAATACGGCTATAGACAGCCTGCACCGCGCCTATCGCGGCCCGCTGCTGCGTTTCTTTTCCAGCCGTATTTCCGACGGCGCGGTTGCCGAGGATATGGTCCAGCAAGTGTTCGAGCGACTGATCCAGCGCGGCGAACTCGACTCGATCGAAAATGCGAAGGGTTATATTTTCCGGGTCGCGCAAAGCGTCGTAACCGACCATCTCCGCAAGAGCGGAAGCCGGCAGAGCCATGCTCATGAAGAATTTGACGAATCCGTCCACGGAGGTGTGGATTTTTCGCCCGAGCACGTCTTGGCAAAAAGGGAGCGCCTTGCGCGCGCCATGCAAATCCTTCAGGCCTTGCCTGAACGTACCAGGGTCATATTCGTGCTGAGACGTCTCGAGGGAGTGAAATATCAGGAAATTGCGACGCGGTTGGGGATTTCGGTAAGCGCGGTCGAGAAGCATATGGAGCGCGCCGTGGCCCAGCTCGCGAAGGGCATGGACGACAGGATATGAAGTTGAAGCTGGTTCCGGGAGGCGCCGCGACGCCGGAGGATCGGGCCGCCGAGTGGGCGGTGCGCATGGACAGCCGCGACCTGGACGAGGCCGAGCTGGCCGAATTCGACGAATGGCTGGCCGAGGCGCCGAACGAGGCCGCCTTCGGGCGGGCGAACGACGCGATGGGGGTGTTCGATGGCCTCGATGCCGATCTGCCCGAGCTTGCGGCGCTGCGCGAGGAAGCGCAGGGGCATGCCGCCGCAGCAGGCCGGCGCTGGATGCCGTGGGCGGGTGGCGCGCTCGCTGCGTCGATCGTGGCGGCGCTCATCGTCTTTCAGGCGGGAGAGGTGGGCCAGCGCTTGCCCGGCACGCCGCCGCAGGTCGCCGACGCGGGGACAGGCGCTGCCGCGGGGCGGGCCGTTTACAAAACCGCGGTCGGCGAACAGCGGACCGTCACGCTGGCCGACGGCTCGAAGGTGACGCTCAATACCGGCACCGAGATAGCGGTCGATTATGGTGCGCGCGAACGGCTCGTGCGGCTTGTGCGCGGGCAGGCGCTGTTCGACGTCGCGCATGCCGCCGATCGTCCTTTCTCGGTGGTTGTCGCGGGGCGCAAGGTCACCGCACTCGGCACGCTGTTCGAGGTGCGGCTCGACAAGGACCGGTTACGGGTGACCTTGCTGCGCGGGCGCGTCCGTGTCGACGAGCAGACTGCTGCTGATGCGGTGGTCACGAAAATTCCCGCGCCGACTTTTCTTGCGCCGGGCGAGCAATTCTCCTCGGCCACCGGGCTCGCGCCCGTGGTGCAGAGCGTCGATGTCGAGCAGCAGCTCCTCTGGCGACAGTCGCTCGTCGAATTCGACGATGCGCCGATCGGCGATGCGATCGCCGAGCTCAACCGTTATTCGGCTAGTCCGATTGTAGTACGCGACCCGCGCGTCGCCGACATGCGGATCAGCGGCATCGTCAAAACCGGGGATGCCGATGCATTCACGGCGCTCGTCGGTGCGATGCTGCCCGTTGCGGCGCGGAAGAATGAACGCGGCGAAGTGGAATTGTATCACACGCCCTGAACTTGTGTTTCGCCCATGTTGCAATTTTTTTGCACACTGGATGGGGTTTTTCGTCGGCACTGCGTCTGGGGGTTCGAGGCGAGAAAACGCGCCTCGCAATCTTCAGGAGAGGGGATCTGTCGATGACTGGGGTGCGGACAAGAGTTCAGATTTTGCGGTGCGTTCTTGCGGCTGGCGCGGCGGCGCTTGTCGTGATGCCGGGCGGCATCGTCGCGGCGGCGGCGCAGGAAGCGGCGCCCGGCGGACAGGTGAATATCAACCTCCCGGCGGGCAAGCTTTCCAACGCGCTCATCGCCCTCGGCCGCACGGCAAATGTGCAAGTCGTCTTCCCGCCAGCAAGCGTGTCGGGCCGGAAAAACAAGGCGCTCCGCGGCCGGATGACGGTCGAGGAAGCACTGACCCGGCTGCTGAAGGACAGCGGGCTCACCTTCAAGCGCGTGAGCGCCGGCTCCTATGTCGTCTCGGGCACCAGCAAGGCGAATCTCGATAAGGCGAAGCGGATCATTTCCGACATGAGTGCCGATCAGGGCTATGTGAACGGGCAGGCGAACATCCCGGAAATCCTGGTTGTCGGCCAGCGGAGCTGGTCGCTGAACACCGACATCCCGCGCGGCAAGGATGAGGCACAGCCCTATACGGTCTTTTCGCGCGAAGACATCAAGCGGTCCGGAGCGACCGACCTCGACAGCTTTTTCCGCGACTTTCTGGGCGCGAACACCAGCATTACGACGGCCAGTCAGCGCAGCGCGCGCGATTCACGGATCGACCTGCGCGGTCTCGGCCTCGACAGCACGCTGATCCTCGTCGACGGGCGCCGTATCGCCGACCCCAACAACGGGGACGGCAGCTTCGTTCAATCCTCGATCATGGGCATCCCGATCGAACAGATCGAGCGCGTCGAGGTCCTCGCCTCGTCGGCCGCCGGCCAATATGGCAGCAATGCCGTTGGCGGCGTCATCAACGTCATTCTGCGCCGCGACTTCAAGGGTTTCGAGGTTACCGGATATGTCGGGGGCACCACCGACGGGCACGCCATCGAGCGCCGCGTCAGCGCCAACTATACTCGGCCGATCCTCCGCAATAAATTCTCGGTGACGCTCAGCGCAAACTGGCAGAAGACCGATCCGCTATTTGCTGGCGACCGTCCGTTCGTGCAGGAGGGCGTCAGATATATTCTCGACAACAATCCCGCCTATTTCGATTCGACGAATCCGAACAGCGGCCTCCTCTTTTCAAGCCTGCCCAATATCCTGAGCGACACCAATTTGACGCTCAAGCCGCAATATGCCGTGAACGGCGTCACGGCGCTCAACTCGCGGGTGAGCTTCATTCCCGCCGGCTTCCAGGGGCGTGCCATCGAGGGCAATGCGGCGCTTGGCGCGGCGCTTCTCGCCAATGCCGGGAAGGTCAGCATCGATCCGGCGCCCGGGACCTCGGGTGGGTTGATTCCGGGCGACCGGTCGCCGCTCATGGGGGGCAGCGAGGGCGTCAACGTCTCGCTTTCGACGCGCGGAGAAATTACCGATTGGCTCTCCATCTACGGGTCAGGGTCTTATCAGCGCTATACGTCGCAGGGGCTGACCGGGATTTTGCCCGACAATTTCCAGCTGAATCCGAGCTCCCCGCTCAATCCGTTCAATCAGGTTATCACCATCACTTTTCCATCCGAAGGCTATGACACCTTCAAATCGGTGATGGAAAACAAACAGGCTATCGGCGGGCTGATCGTGAAACTGCCTTACAAATGGCAGGCGAATTTCGATTTCAGCAAGAGCTGGGCAACAACGACGACGCATAGCGGAACCAAACAGATTTCGCGCCCTTTCCGGCAGCTCTTCGAAACCGGGCAGCTCGACATGTTCCGCGATACGCTGGCCTATCCGATCGAGCCCGAACTCGATCCCGAAGGCCGGTTTGCAGAGCAGGCGCCGTCAAAATCGACCGCCACCACCTATACGTTCAAGCTGGCCGGCCCGATCGGCTTTGCGCGCCTTCCGGGCGGCAAGCCGGTCGTCACGCTCGTCGCCGAAACGCGGAAACAATGGTTCGGCGACAATGTGTTTTTCAACGACGGGCCGGGCAGCCCGCCCTTCGGATCGGGCATCAGCTATTCGCCGGGGCGCAGCATTTCTACCAACAGCGCCTTCGGGGAACTGGTCCTGCCCGTCGTCGGCGCCGACAACAAGGTGCCACTGGTGCATGAATTCGAACTGCGTCTGTCCGGTCGATATGATCGCTACACCGGCGTCGGCACCAACACGACCTTCACCTGTCTTGCCAATGTCGTGGGTTATCTGACGCCCGAGCAGCGTGCCAGCGCATGCCCGCCGGCGGGGGTTACGATCCCGTACATTACGACCAAGAACCATTCCACCAATCCCGTGATCGCGGCGAAATGGTCGGTCACGCCCGACATCGCCTTTCGCGGGAGCTATTCGACCGGATATAAGCCCCCGTACCTCTCGGCGCTGGTCGCGGACCCGCCGCCGCCGTTCACCATTTCGCCCGATGTCCCGAATTTCATCTCGACGAGCGTGAGAGATCCGGAGCGGGGGGGCGAACTGATCGGCGAGACCTATTTCTTCGGGCTTTTTCGCGGTCTCAACGGCGTCACGGGCGGCAATCCCGACGTCGACCCGGAGCGATCGAAAAGCTGGTCCTTCGGCACGATCCTGACGCCGCGGTTCGTGCCCGGCCTGACGTTGCGGGCCGACTGGAGCCGGATCACGATCCGGAATGCCTATTATGATCCGCGCAGGTTGCTGTTCGCCAACACGCCCGAGGAACAGGAGGCGTTCGAATCCTTTTATGCGGCGCACCCCGAACGCTTTACCCGCGCGGCGCCCGCACCGGGCGATCCCTTCGGCGTCGGCAAGATCGTTTACATCGATGCGCGGTATACGAACCTCTCGCTCAGCCAGAGTGAATCGGTCGATTTCTCGGCCGATTACCAGACGCAAATCGGCGATGGCACGTTCAGTGTCACGGGAAGCGGAACGCTGCTTCTCGACCTGAAAAGCCAGGTCACGCCGGCCTCCGCCGTTTTCGAAGAGGACGGCATCGTCACCACCCAGAATATTACAGGCATCGGCAACAGCCTGCGGTTCCGCGGGACGCTGACCGCCAATTATTCGACGAAGCGGTGGAGCATCGGGGCGCGCGCGCGGCACACGAGCGGCTATTATCTGCGCTACAAGGATGACGCGACAGGCGAATATCCGATCGTGCTGAACCAGGGTGCGAACCGCGTGTCGGGCTCGACTTTCTTCGACCTGTTCGGCAGCATTTCTCTCCCGACCGGAACCGAATTGCGCGCCGGGATCAACAATATCTTCAATAAACGGCCGCCGATCGACGTGACCCGTACGTCAGGTTACGCGCCCTACGGCGATCCGCGGCTACGCAGTTTCTTCCTCAGCCTGACGCAGCGGATGTGATCCGGGCAGTGCCCGGCGGGCCTCCCGCCGGGTACTCGCTACTTGTTTCAACATTTTTTCGGTCAAACATGCGGACAGCGGCCGACCGGTATTTGAAAGCAGACGACTGTCCCTCGCCCTTCTCCAAATTGTTAGCATTTCCGGCCAGGTATCTGTGGTGGGTCGATTGCGGCGGGTCGATGCTCAAATGTGGGAGCGAGTCCCCGACGGCGGAGCTCGCTGGCGGTTGTGCCGAAGCGCCGCTGGACGGCAACCGAGAAGCTGGATGGGTGGCCATATCCCACGGCATAGGCGACTTCGGCGATCGTCGCGTCCTGCCGGTTCAGCATTGCCAGTGCCTGCTGCATCCGAAGGTCTCCGATATAGTCGAAGACCGATCGCCCCACGATCTGGCGGAACGCGGCGCACAGGCTGCTGCGGCTCATCCCGACCTTGTGCGCGAGGTCGTCGAGCGATGGCGGGGTCACGAAATTCTCCGCCAGCAGCCGCTGCGCCTTCAATACGCCATTTGCGGCAATCTTCGAGGCTTCGGGCGCGCCCCTGCCTTCTTCATCCTGCGCCAGCGCTTCGATGGCGTAACACAATATCTCGATAGCCTTCGCGCGGATGACGAGGCGCCGGCTCCGCCCCTCGAGCGTGCATCCTCGCAGATCCTCCAGCGCGCGCAGGATCTGCGGGCTCAGCGCCAGGCGGCGCGCGACCGTATGCCGCAGATTGCCTCCGACGAAAGCTTGCAGGACGGCAGGCAGTTCATGATCGTCGCGGGCATAGAGGCGTGCGAGCATGTCGCGGTGGACATAGACTTCGGCGGACAGGTTATGCCCAGCCGACACCGCCACCGCCGGTTGCTGCCCCGGCGGCTCGATGACGATCGACGCGCTCGGCCCCTTGAGGTCGAGCAGTTCGCCATCGGCGGTCGCATATTCGCCGTCACCGTCGCTGGCGACGCGGACGCGGATCATATTTTCTGCGACGATCGATATCGGAAGCGGCACCAGATAGGTGGCGTCGCAGATATAGGCGAAAAAGCCCTCTTCCAGTCGGCAATATTCATAATAGCCATAGGCATCGCCAGTCGAACCCTGAACGCGAAAATGGCGCGGGTCGCCGAGCGAGGTGCACATCTCGATATCGAGATCGCGACCGTCCGCCTCGACCGAATAATCGTCCATCTGATGGTCGAGTATGACCGGCTGCAGCGCCTCCGTTGCGACCGGGAAGCGGCGCGGGCGGCGGCGGCTGGCGACCGTACGGGGCTTGGCGTGGACCCGGGCGCCGGGTGCTGGGGCCAGCTTGGAGGTTCCGCAATTGTCGCGATCCATCATCTGCTCCGTCGACATTTGGCCGATCACCATACACTATTGTACGTTATCAAATGGAGCTCGTCCAGCCATCGCCTTAGATGGCTCTCTGCCCTGACGAACGGGGCCCATCGGGACGACCCGGCGACCGCTACCGGCACGTCCCCAAAGAGAGAGGTGGAACGCATGTCCGGGACGATATCCGCGACGATGGTCAATCATGTCGCCATGGATATGGCGGCGCCGGCCGACGCCGTATGGCAGGCCATCCTCGACGACTATGTCGAGGCGAAGAAATTCCTTGAACATGGCACGGTCGCGTCGCTCGACGATCCGGCGGCGGTGTTAGGCGGCTATCGCATGCGTTTCGAGCAGAATGGCGTGGTCGACGAGCGGGTTGTCCATATTACCGAGCGCGACGAGGCGGCACGGCGGTTGAGCGCCATGGCCGACTATCTGTCGGTTCCCGGCGGCATGCGAGTTTATGCGACCTATCATGCGCAAGAGATCGACGGCGGCACGCGCTATGCGATCGATTGCCACTCGCAGCTTTCGGTCGATATGCCTGCCGGCGATGCACGGGCCGGCATGGCGGCAACGCTCGCCGAGATGACGGCGGGCGCGGACACGCATCTTCTTGCCTATCTGACCGCCATCAAGGCGCGGGTCGAGGCGGACGCCTGATCCGCGCGCATCGATTCCAGCAGATCGCCGAAGCAATTTGTCCGCTCGCGAATGGCATCGCCGCGGGCGGCAACTAGAGTTTTTCGAGATTCCGGAGATACCCAGATATGCAAGCCAAACCCGTCCAGAAAACGATTGGTGGCGTTACCTTCGAAGATCGTTTCGCGCATCTGCAGGACGATACGCCCGAGGGCCTCGAGTGGCAGTGGGAGCGCGACCGGATCGCGCGCGAGGCCGCCGAGGCGTCGCCGAACTATGGCCCGGTGCGCGATCGGTTGCTGCAACTCGCTGACGCAGGCGGCTATTTCGTGCCGCGCAAGCGGGGGCCTTATTGGTTCGGTTATGCCGAGGAGGACGGCGACCAGCTCTTGCGCGCGAGCGACGAGCCCGACGGTCCGGGGCGAACGGTGCTGTCGAGGAACGCCATTTCGCAGGCGAACGGCGGCGGCAATGTGATGCTCGCCTTCATGGAGCCGTCGCCGCGCGGGCGTTTTGTTGCAGTGGCGTGGGGCGCGGACGGCGACATGATGGGCCGATGGTCGGTCTACGAAACCGAAACGGGGCGGCATATGCTCGACACCGCCGCGATCCTCTATTCGGGCGCGCGGCCCGGCTGGCTGCCCGACGAAAGCGGTTTCTGGATCGACGGCCGCACGACGGAAGGCGTGCATGAGCTTCGTTTCGTGCCCGTTGCCGAGGGCGCGACCGAGCGGTCGGCAGTGACGCTGCCCGAGCATCTCGTCGCGGCGAAGCATTCGGGGCTGACGCTGCAGGTCTCGCCCGACGGCCGCCGCGGCGTTGTGGTGACCGAGCCGCACGAGCATGTCGCGCTGGTCCATCTCGATCTCGAAACGCTCGAGGCGACGCCCTTCCTGCCCGATGGATTCGAAGGTGAATGCGACGGCGGCTGGATCGACGGCGAAACCTATGTCGCGCGCGTCAACAACGGCGTGCCGCGTGGGCGCGTGGTCGCGATCCCAGCAGCGACGTCACGCGATATGGGCAGTTGGCGGGAGCTGGTGCCGGAGGGCGAGGGCTTCATCGGCTGGGCCGGACTGGTCGGCGGGCGGCTCTATGTCGGCGACCTTGTCGATGTGTCGCTTCGGGTGCGGGTATTCGATCTCGACGGCCGGCTCGTCGAGACGCTATCGCTCGAAAACCCCGGGTCGTCGCAGTCGATGCTCACCGAACGGGCGGTGCGCCCCACCGATGTCTTCGCACTGACGCATACGACCTTCACCCGATCCTCCGCCCTGTTCATCCATGATCCCGAAACCGGCGACCTGCGCCAGATCGGTGAGGCGAAGCACCGGATGGCCGATACGATTGCGGAACAGCGTTTCGCGACCAGCCGCGACGGCACGCGCATTCCCTATTTCATCGTGCGCCGCAGCGATGTCGATCTGGCGCGTCCGCAACCGACGCTCGTCTACGCCTACGGCGGCTTCAACCTGTCGCAGCTGCCATCCTTCCCCGCGACGCACGTTCCCTTCATCGAGGCGGGCGGCGTCTTCGTGCAGGCGTCGCTGCGCGGCGGCGGCGAATATGGCAAGGCGTGGCACGATGGCGGGCGGCTGCTCGCCAAGCAGAACACGTTCGACGATCTGGAGGCGGTGGCCGAGGCGTTGATCGCCGATGGCGTTTCGGTTCCCGACAAGATGGTCTTCATGGGGGGCAGTAACGGCGGCCTCCTCGCCGGCGTGGCGATCGTGCAGCAACCGCATCTGTGGCGCGCCGTCGTGCCGACGGTTCCGATCTACGACATGATGGAACCGCTGCCCGACACGCCAACAGTCGCGGGTGTGCGCGCGATCTTTTTCGAGGATTATGGCGATCCGAACGAGCCCGAGCACGCTGCCAGCATCCGGCGCTGGTCGCCCTATCACAATGTCCGCGACGGCGTGGACTATCCTGCTGTCTATCAGATATTCGGCGAAAAGGATCTGGGCTGCATGCCCTTCCATGGCCGCAAATTCACCGCGCGGCTCGACGAGGCCAACACCGGAGATCGGCCGATCCACCTCCGCGTCTGGCGCGATACCGGTCATGGCACGATCGACCCTGCCAGCAGCGCGCGCTGGAACGGCGAATGGCTCGCCTTCGCCATGGACCAGCTTGGCGTGAAAGCCGCGGGACCGCGTGCATGACCGATGTGGCGACCCGCGCGGACCTCCGCAACGATCCGCTGTTCAAGCAGGCGGAAACGCTGACCGCGGCCTGGTTACGCCCGGGGACGGGCGAGGCGGCGCTGCTCGGCCAGCTGATGGCGAGCCGCGACGGGCGGCACGCCGTCGCCGCGGCCTCGATCTGCGACGCGCTCGAAGGATTGTCGTCGCGCGACGGCGGATCGACGACACGGCTTGTGCTGGTCGACCTCGCCTCCGGCGAAATGGAGACGCTCACCCATGGCCCGCGATCCGACAGCGCCCCGAAATACTCGCCCGACGGGCGGTCGATCGCATTTTTGTCGGACCGCGAACAGGCGCATGTCAACCGTGTGCGGATCTTCGATCTGGAAACGCGCACCGATCGCGTGGTCGCGCCGGTCGACGGCTTCGTCGAGGCGCTGCAGTGGTCGGCCGACGGGAGGAAGATCCTGCTAAGCGTCGCCGGATATGGCTCTGATCTGGCCGGCGCGCAGGGGGCGATGGCGATCGGCCTCGATGCGGCGAATTCGAACCAGCCCGACTGGGCGCCAGTGATCGAGGGTGGGCCGGAAGCGGCCGCATGGCGTAGCATCTGGCTCTATGATGTCGCGGCGGACAGTGCGCGGCGGGTCACGCCGGCGGGCGTGAATATCTGGCAGGCGGCGTGGTGCGGGACCGACCATATCGCCGCCATCTGCTCCGACCAGCCCGAGGAAAATTGGTGGTACACCGCCGACGTGCGGCTGATCGCGGTCGGCGGCGATGTCGTTCGCTCGCTGTACACGCCCGCCGACCAGCTCGGCTGGCTCGCGGTCTCGCCATCGGGTGAAACCGTCGCCGTGGTTGAGGCGGTGTGTAGTGACCGGGATATAGTGGCGGGCGACGTGCGACTGATCGACGTTGCCAGCGGCGCGCTTAGCTGTCCGGCGACGCTCGATGCCGATGTCGTGCAGCTCCATTGGCGTGATGACGACCGATTGCTTTTCGTCGGGGCGCAGGGCCCGAACACCATCGTCGGCCTGCTCGACACGCGGTTGCAGACCAGCCGCGAGCTCTGGCGAGGGCACGAACGCACGCCGTCGGGCACGATGTTTCCCGAAGTGGCGCCTTTGGGGGCCGATCCCGCAAATTTCCTGTTCCTGACCGAATCCTTCTTCGTCCCCCCGACGCTCTTCGCATTCGAGGATGGCGAGGAACGCCAGATCCGGCGTTTCGGCTCGCCCGAGACCGACGCCATCGTCGCGCCGCTCGGCACCGCGCGCGACTTCCGCTGGCAGGCGCCCGATGGGCTCGACATCCACGGCTGGCTGATCACGCCGCACGGGGAGGGGCCGCATCCGCTGATCATGCAGGTTCATGGCGGCCCGGTCTGGTACACGCGGCCGCTCTACGTCGGACGTTCGGCCTTTGCGCAAATGGCGCTGGCGGCGGGCTATGCGCTGTTTCAGCCCAATCCGCGCGGATCGAGCGGGCGCGGGCAGGCGTTCGCGCGTCATGTGTTCGGTGACATGGGCGGGGCCGATACCCATGACTATCTGTCGGGGCTCGACGCGCTGGAGGAGGCGGGCATCGCAGATCCGAAGCGCATCGGGGTCACCGGCGGCAGCTATGGCGGATATATGAGCAACTGGCTGATCACGCAGGATCAGCGTTTCGCGGCAGCCGTCCCGGTCGCGCCGATCGCCAACTGGGTCAGCCTCCACTTCACCTGCAACGTGCCGTCCTTCTGTGAAATGTTCCTCGCCGATCATGTCAGCAACCCGGCGGGCAAATATTTCGCGCATAGCCCGGTCCATCATGCCGCCCGCGTGAAGACACCGACGCTCAACATCTGCGGCGGGCTTGATCACATCACGCCGCCGGAGCAGGCGCTGGAATTCCACCGCGCAATATCGGCACTGGGCGTCGAGAGCGCGCTCGTGACCTATCCGAACGAGGGGCACGGTGTCCGTACCATGCCCGCGATCTTCGACTTCACCGCCCGCGAAATGGGCTGGTTCCTGAAGCATATGCCGCCGGGCTGAGCTCAGGCTGCGCGGGCGCGGCCCGGCGGTGCCGATCGGGCTGCCAGAAGAGCGTCCTCGCCGCACAATATATCCATATACAGACGGGCATTCTTGCGCCGCTCGGCGATATTCTGCCGGACACCGATCGCGTAGTAGCCGATCTGATGGTAGTAGAAGATACGCGCGCGGGTCGCGGCATGTTCTCCCTGATATCCGATCGCTTCGAAGAATTTCCCCAGCGTTTCGAGCCGCTCGCGATCGGCGCGCTCGACCGCCCAGGCCACGCGCTTGTCGGTGCGGGCCCATTCGCGCATCGCGAGGTCGAAATGATAATCATAGCCGTCGGCTTCGATCAGCCGATCGATGGTCGCATCCAGCCACGCGGCCGCCTGCCCCGGTTTTGCGGGCGGCAGTGCGTCGGGGAGAAAGCGGCATGTCGCCTCCCAATGGACAATCAACCGGTCGAGAAAGTCGTCCCGGTCGCCGAAATGATGGTAGAAGCCACCTCGCGACACTCCGAGGCGGCTCGCCAGCCGGTCGACTTTCAGGCCGGCGATGCCGTCGTCGACCAGCATGCGCTGTCCGGCGGCGATCCAGTCTTCCACGCTATTCTTCGGCGTGCGTCCGGCCATGAGGGTTCCGTTCTGTCTGGTTCAACATCATCCGCCGATCGAATAGCTGCCGCGCGTTTCGCTAACCTGCCACTTTGGCCCGCGCGAGTTCGTCATGGAAAAAGGTCAGTTCTTCGATGTCGCGCTGGATGAGGAGTTCGCTGGTCATCTGGTTATGACCGGCCCCGTCGCGTACGCGCAGCGCGGTGCGTCGCCCGGAAACGCTGGCATCCTCGATCGCGGCGACCATCTTGCGGCTGTGCCAGGGCGGGCAGACGGTGTCGTCGGCGCCGGCGTCGCACAGCAGGGCGGGGTAAGCGGTGCCCGGCCTCACATTATGATAGGGCGAATAGGCATACATGACCGGCGCGTCGGCGGGGTCTTCGGGATTGCCATAATCGGCCATCGCGATGCCCAGCGTGGCGGGATCCTTGCGGATCTGCATCAGGTCGAGGATCGGAACCTGCGCGACGGCAGCGCCGAACAGGTCGGGGCGCTGCGACACGGCGGCGCCGACGAGCAGCCCGCCGTTCGAGGTTCCCCAGATGCCCGTCCGCTCGGGCACTGCAAAGCCGCGCGCATGGATATCCTCGATCACGGCATACAGATCGTCGAACGTTCCCTGTTTGCGGTGCATGCGCCCGGCTTCCCAGAAGGCCGTGTCGCGGTCGCCGCCGCCGCGCAGTTGGCTATGCACCCAGATGCCGCCGAGTTCGGTCCAGGCGGCGGCCATCGTGGTATAGTGCGGGATCTCAGGGGCGTTGAACCCGCCATAGCCCATCACGATGAGGGGCGCCGAGCCGTCGAGCGGCGTCGAAGCCTTGCGCATCAGCCAATAGGATATGTCGCCGTTCGGACCCTCGGCGGACAAACGCATGACCTCGCGATCGGGCAGGCTGTGCTTCGGCGGCTCGATCTCCTCGACCGCCAGCGTGGCAAGGTCGGCGCGATAGACGCCGGGGCTGCGATCGAAGCCGCTGTGGACGAAGGTGCAGCCGTTGCCGTCGGGCGCGACGATCGGCATCGCTATTCCCATAATATAGCCAAGGCCGAACAGCCCGAACGCCCCGTCGCCCGGAAGCGCGACATTGCCGCGATCGGTGCCGTTCCGGTCGAGCGACTTCAATTGCATGATCCCGGATTCGATGATCGAGAGCGCAACGAAATCGCCGCAGGGCGACAGTGAGAACAGCTTGTGATGTTCGCGAGCGGGCAGGATTTCGCGCCATGTCGACCGATCCTGAAAACCGTCCAGCGGGATCGCGACGAGCCGGCACCATCCCGAGACATCGTCGGTGATCGCCCAATATTCGTCGCCGACGATCGCACCCTTGTACATCGCAGTCTCGGCCGAGAGGAACGGGGTCCATTCGCCGCCGTCCAATTTGCGAAGCCAGCGGGGGCAGGGCGCGACTTGGCTCGTCCGGATCGTTGCCCATCGCCCATCGGCCGAAATTTCCGGAAAGGCGGTGAGATGGTCGAGTGCGATTACCTGCTGTTCGGCTTCCCCTTCGATCGGCTGCCACCAGATCTGGGTGCGGGCGACCGCCTGGCCGTCGTCGGCGACGGTGACGGCCATCGTGGTGAGGAGGAAGCCGCTGTTGTCGGGCGCCCAAGCGCTGAAGCCGATATTGCTGAACTGGCTGAAATCATCGCGCACCGTCTTGCCGCTGGCGACGTCGACGATGCGATAGCTGTGGACACCGTCGTTGACGATCGCAACGAGGACGAGCGAGCCGTCGGGCGACGGGAATTTGAGCGTGATCGTCGCATTGGCGCCGACATCCTGCGGGTCGACGAGGACGCGTCCTTCGCCTGCCGGGCTCGACGACACGGCAAGGACGACGTGCGTGCCGCCGGGCGGCAGGACGGTGCGGAACCAGTTGTCGCCGAAACGCTCGGGCGCGGTGCACATGATGATATCTTCAAAGGTCGAACGCACCGCTTTGGCGACGGCTGCAGCATGGGGCGAGGCGGCGAGTTCTGCGACCGTCCGGGCGTTCTTTTCGCGTTGCCACTCGACGACCGCAGCATCGGCATCGTCTTCCAGCCAGCGGAAAGGGTCGCGAACGCTGACGCCGCCAATCACTTCGGTAACGGACATATATGTCTCCCGGAAAAATCGAATTCAGCTGGATGCGCGCAGCGCGCCGATCGTGGTCATGAACGGCCGGCGTGCGAGCGATATCAGGACCCCGGCGGAGATCCACGCGGGCAGGCCGATGATGACCATCACGGTCAGCAGCCCGCGGCTGCCGTCGAACCATCCCGACATCATGCCGACCAGCATCGGCGCGAGGCCCCCCGAAATCGCGCTGCAGATGCCGAGCAGCGACAGCAGCCGCGATCGCAGGTTCGGAGGCGACAATTGCTGCAGCACGCCGGGCATCAACGCGCCGGTCGCGAGCAGGCAGGCGATCTGGACGCCGATCGTCGCATAGATCTGCCAAGGTTGCGATGCGAACAGAAGGAGTAGCGTCGGAACGGCGGCGACAAAGAGGAAGGCCCGAGCCATGCGGAACGGCTTGAGGTCGGCATCGCCACCGATCAGCTTGGTCCCTATGGCCGGGACGATCAGGCCGATGATTGAGCCGATGCCGAGCGCGACGCCCATCTGCACGCCGACCGACGAGGCATCGATCGAGGGAAAGGCGCGCGGCATCGCGACCGGCAGCCAGGTCAGCGATGCGCCGAGCGGCAGGCCGTAGGCGAAGATCGCACCATAGATATAGGCGATCGCGCGCCAATGCTCGCGAAGATAGGGCAGCATCTTGTCGAGTTTTGCCAAGGGCGCCACGCCGCCGCCGATCGAGCCGATATGGCCGGTCATCCGGATCGTCGCCAGCATCAGGGCGAAGAGCGGTCCCGGCAGGGCGACGAGGACAAGCGCGACCCGCCAGCTTTCCATATTCGCGAACATGCCCGGCAGCGAGGCGTGGTTCTTTTCCAGCAGGTCGAGCGTGACGCCGCCGAGGCCGAGGCCGATCGCGACGCCGAGCAGCGCAACTGCGAAGAAGATGAAATTGGCGGTGTTGCGCTGACGCTCGGGAAATAGGTCGGGCAGCATCGAGAAGATCACGGGCGTCAGCGCCGCCTCGCCGATCGCAATGCCCGCGGTCGCGGCGAAGATGCCCGTGAAGTTCGTCTGAAACGCGCAGGCGGCGGTCGAGATCGACCAGACCATGATGCAGCATCCGAGGACGAGACGCCGGCCGTAGCGGTCGGAAAGCCATCCGATCGGATAGGCGGCGAGGCTGGCGAAGGCGGCAAGCCCCAGCCCCTGGATGATGCCGAGTTCGAGGTCGGTGATCCCCAGGTCCCGCTGGAACGATGGCGCGACCAGGTTGATGATCTGGCGGTCGACGAAAGCGAAGAGCGTCGTCGCGATCAGCACGCCGAGCGCGTACCAGGACGCAGCCGGCGCGCGTTCCCCGGCGCCGGACGGGCAGCCGTCCGCACTTTCCCTGTTCATGGCCAGCGGTTCGGACAGGACCGGACTCGTCATCACATGTTTCCTCGAACCATCGGCGGTCGGACCGCGGCGGCAACGCTTTTAGAACAAGGTGCCGCCGCGGCCAGCGATCAAAAGTGCGCGCTCGCGCTGATGCCGATCACGCGCGGACGCTGTTCGACATCCTCGAGGATCAGGCCGAACGGCCCGACGACGATCGGCGCGTCTTCGTTGAACAGATTGTTCGCAAACAGCGTGACCTCGACGGGGCCGAACGCCGCGCCAACGCGCAGGTTTACAAGGTCGCGCTTCGGCCGCGGAACGATCAGCGGCGGAGTCAGGTTGCGCAGCGTGAACTGGCCCTTGCCGGCATGCTGATAATCGATGCGGAAGATGCCGTCGACGCCGTCGGACAGGGCGGGACGCCAGTCGGCCGAGGCCGACCAGCTCTCGCGCACCGCGGCGTCGACCGGATCGCCCACAATCTTGTCGGCGGTGGCCTCGTCATATTTCAGGTTGTTCCAGCCATAGGTTGCGCTCAGCGTCAGGTCGTCCGTCGGGCGTGCGGTGGCCGACAGGTCGACGCCCCAGCCCGAGACATGGCCCGAATTGTTCACGATGGTGATGATATTGCCGGGCGCGAAATTGTTCGACTGAACATTCGACCATTCGCTGCGATAGACGCTCGCGTCGAGCACCAGTCGGTTGTTCATCAGCGCATGCTTGGTGCCGAGTTCATAGGTCCAGATGGCGTCGGGCTTGTAGGTCGGCGGAACCGGAATGACGCCGCCGCCGGCCGAGGTCTGGTTGAAGCCGCCGCTGCGGAACCCCTTGGCGACGTTCACATAGACCATCGAGTCCGGGGTGAAATCATAGCTGAGGTTGAACCGCGGGTTGAGCGTCCGAAAAGTCTTGTCGCCGCTGTCGAGCGAGGTCAGGCCGAAGTTGGTGGCGTTGATGATGCGCTGCTTGTTTTCGCTGAACCAGCGCAGGCCTGCGGTCGCGCGGAGCTCGGGCGTGATGGCGTAGCTTGCCTCGCCATAAATCGTCCACGACCGGCTGCGGCGCGCGTCGTCGCTGGCGACGAGCGCGAAGGGTAATGTGCCCGGCGCCGTATCGGTGCCGCCGAACTGATGGACCTTGAGGTCGCTACGCGCGACGCCGACCTGCCAGCCGAACGGGCCTTCGTTCTGTGAACTCAGCCGGACTTCGCCATTCCACATGTTGAAATCGGTGGTGGCCTCTGTCGGAACCTCGGTAATGAAACCCGGCGGGAAGCCAAGCGCACCGATAAGCGGCACGAACAGGGCCGACAGGTCGAACTGGGTGAAGTTGCGGCGATCGATATAGCTGCCCGAGGCGCTGAGTTCGGCAAAGCCGAGGTCGTAGCCCAGCTTGCCCTGGATCAGCGTATAGCGGTCGCGAAGCGGCGACGGGACGGCCATGACGGTTTCATTGTCGATGCCGATGTCCTGGCTCGGCTGATCCGATTTCTGATAGAGGCCCATCAGCGAGATCGACAGCGCGTCGGTCGGCTGGACGAGCAGGCTGCCGCGCACCGTATAGATGTCGGTGCGATTGATGTCCTTTTCGCCCGTTGCGACATTGTCGATGAAACCGCCGGTGCGTTCATAGGCGGCCGCGAGGCGCACGCCTGCGACATCGGTCGCCAGCGGCAGGTTGATCACGCCGATCGCTCGGTATCCCGCGCCGCCGTGGCGCGTCTCGTTATATTCGGCGCTTGCCGAGCCGCTGACGGCATCGAGCTTGGGCGCGGCGGGAATATAGCGGATCGTGCCCCCCATCGAACCATTGCCGTACAGCGTCGCTTGCGGTCCGCGCAGCACCTCGATGCGTTCGAGGTCGATCGCGCGAACCATGAAGGCATCGCCCGTCGTGTCGAGCGACAGCGGCGTCTCGTCATAATAGACGGCGACGGTGGTCGACCCGATCGAGGTCGAGATGCCGCGGATCTGGACGGCCTGTTTTCCGGTGCCGAATTCATAGATCGACAGGCCGGGGACCGAATATTGCAGGTCGGCCAGCGAAGTCGCGCCCCGTTTCTGAAGCTCTTCCGCGCCGATGGCGCTGATCGAGAGCGGGACGTCCTGCAGCCGCTGTTCGTAACGCTGCGCGGTGACGATGATGTCGCCGGGCCGGGTCTCGCCGGCTTCCTCGGCGCCGCCGGGGGCCTCCTGCGCTTGTACCGCGTTTGGCAACCATGCCGCGCTGGCCATAAGGGCCACTACCCATTTCGTCATGCAGAACTCCCCATTTCTTTATTCTCGAACGATCAGGCGGTGCGATGATCCTTCGGGTTGGTCTGGAACACAGGCTAAACTTTCCTTGGCCGCGATGCTTAGGCGAACGTGCAAAATCATTTGGCGCGCGGGTGAATCCGCATCATTTCGAGGCTTTCGTCATCGACCGGTATCGTTTTCGAGCCCGAGTTGATGGGCGAAGAAGGCCAGAATATCGGCGGACATGCGCTCTTTTTGCGCCCGCCCGACCGAGCCATGCCCGGCGTCGGCGCGGACACGGAGCAGCACGGGCCAGTCGCCGGTCGTTGCCTGCTGCACGCGCGCCGCAAATTTGCGGCCATGCCAAGGCGGGCAGCGCGGATCGTTCGCGCCGCAATCGATGAGCAGGGCGGGGTAGGCGATGCTGTCGCGGATGTTCTGATAGGGCGACCAGCTGTTGATGACCTCTGCCATCACCGGATCGGCCGGGTCGCCATAGTCGAGCGAGGACACCATCGTCACCGGGTCGCGAACGCGTCCCAGCACATCGGTGATCGGGACGACCGGAACGCTGGCGCGGTAGAGGTCGGGACGCTGAACCGCGACCGCCGACGCCATCACCCCGCCGTTCGACCCGCCCGTGACGCCGATCCGGTCGCTGGCGCTGATCCCGCGCGCGATCAGGTCTTCGGCGATCGCATGGACGTCGTTGAAGCTGTTCTGTTTCAGCTTCATTCGCCCCTGTTCGAACCAGGGCGTCCCATGCTCGCCGCCGCCGCGCAGGTGCGCGAGCGCCACGACGCCGCCGGCAGCCATCCATGCAGCCCATTGCGCGCCCATCCATCCGGGTGCAACCGACACATTGAAACCGCCATAGCCGGTAATCACGGTCGGTTGCGGCTTCGTCAGGTCGAGCCCGGCGCGTGCGACGACATGATAGAGGACGCGCGCGCCGTCCGCGCTGCTGGCTTCGAGGTCGAGCGTCTGCACGTCGAGCGTCGCGCGCGGCGCCGTCAATTGTCGCGCCCGATGCGTGTCGAGGTTCGCGCCGTACAGCGCGGCGGACTGCCCGAAGGCCGAGAAAATGAAGAGGACTTCGCCGTCGGCACCGCGTGCCATCGGATCGATCATCGTCGGCAGCACCATATTCGTGCCGAAGCTGTTCACCATGCCGTGTGCGGGGAGGGTGATTTCGCCCTCGATTTCGCCAGTCCAGCCGATCACCCGCAGGCGCGAATAGGTGTCGACCCAGTCGAGCAGCACTGCGCGGTCGCCGGTGACCATCACGAACGCCAGCACATTGTCCGACGGAGGAATGATTTCCTTCCAGGTTTCGCGCTGCGTCGGGGTCGCGAGCGGGATCGCGACGAGCCGTCCGCGCGGCGCGCCATCGTCGGTGATGGCGAGGAAATTGTCGCCCAATATGTCGCCGCGAAAGATTCCGGGCACGCCCTTCAGGAAAGGTTGCCAACCCGCATTGCTCTGCGTGTCGAGGATATAGTCGAGGCGCGGCGCGAGATGGTCGACCGCCAGCACGATATGGCGGCGGTCGGCGCACAGGATCGGCCGCGCGACCGGGTGATCGACGCGTACATCTTCGGCCCTCACCGCCGACGGATCGCCCAGATCGACGCGATAGAGCGACGGCTCCCCGGCCAGCGCGGCGTCAAGTGCAAGGTAGATGAAGCCGCTGCTGTCGGGGAGCCAGGCGAAGTTCTGGGGTTTGCGGTGCGGAACACCGTCGACCAGCGCCTCGCCCGTATCGATGTCGATCACGCGCAGGTCGGGTTCTTCGCGCCCACCCGCCGTCCAAGTGAAGATCGCCTTGCGCCCGTCGGGAGAGGGAATGAAGTTGCCGATGCTGAGCGGTTCGTCGGTCCGCATCGCGTTGAGGTCGATCAGGCGGCGCCCCGGTCCGGCGGGATTGTCGCATATGTCGACGACGGCCAGATCCCGATCCTCGGGGACATAGCGCCGGAACCAGCGCCCGCCTGCAAACATCGGAATCGTCACATCGTCGGTTTCGCCGATCTCCGCGATCCTCCGCGCGAAATCCTGCGCCGCAGGCAGGGCCGCAAGATAGTCCTGTGTCAGCGCATCCTGCGCCCGCTGCCATTCGGCCACCGCCGGATCGCGGTCTTCTTCGAGCCAGCGATAGGGGTCGTTGTAGCGCACCGCGCCGAACGCGACCGTCTCGGGGCGCTGCTCGGTTTGGGGATAGGAGAGGGGGGCGGTCATGCTATCGGCCCTCCACTTCGCCGGCCCATTGATCGAGGCTTTGTTCGAGCACCGGGATCGGCAGGCAGCCCTGATCGAGGATCGCCTCGTGGAAGTCGGCAAGGTCGAACTTTGCCCCCAGTCGCGCCTCTGCCCTGGCTCGGAGTTCGCGGAACTTGAGGCAGCCCCAGCGATAGCAGAGCGCCTGGCCCGGCAGATCGGTCGCATAGCGCAGGATGTCGCTCGTCACCTGTTCGGGCTTTTCGAGCGTGTTGGCGCTCATATAGGCGTGCGCTTCTTCGAGCGTCCAGCCGAGCGCGTTGAGCCCGGTATCGACCACCAGCCGCTGCGACACGAAACGCTGGTGCGACAGGAAACCATAATAATCATAGGGGTCGTCGAACAGCCCGGCCTCTTCGCCGAGCCCCGACGCATATTCGGCCCACCCCTCGTTGAAGGCGGTCGAGGCGTGCAGGTTTCGCCGGATTTCCGGGAGCGCGGTATTCTCCTGCTGCCGCGACAGATGGACATGATGGCCCGGCACCAGTTCGTGGAAGATCAGCGCGGCGGCATTCATCTGCATGCGGTCGGGAATGCCGTTGCCGCTGTAGAAATAGATACCTTCGGCGCCCGGTTCGGCCGGCGTCTGATAATAGCCGAAGGTCATGCCGGCCTCGAGCTCGCGCGGAAGTCGTTTCACTGCAGCCGGTGACTGCGGGGCTTTGCGGAACATCCGGTCGAAAACCGGCGCCATCCGGTCGAGATGGCGGGCATAGGTCGCCTCCAGCGCCTCGGCCGACGGCGCCTTTGCCTTGGGATCCTCCCGCAGGCGGTTATGGAACGATGCCTCGTCGCCATTATGGCCGAACTGCTCGATCCGCACGCGTTCCATCTCGGCGGCAAGGCGCCCGACTTCGTCGAGGCCGAGTTGGTGAAGCGCCGCCGGATCGAGGTTGGCGCCAAGGTGGTAGCGAAGCCAGAGCCGGTAGGCTTCGGCGCCGCCCGGCTGATGCATCATGCCGGCCGCCTCGGGCGCGGCCGCTTCATAGTCGGCGCCGATCGTGTCGAGCAGCCGGGCAAAGGCGGGCTTCAGCTTCGCCTCGACGATCTCCACGACCGCTGCGCGCGTGGCCGCGTCGGCCGGCCGGTCGTCGGCGAGAAGCACGGTCGAGACGGCGATCGACGCATTGCCTTCCAGTGTCTTGCGCGCATTGGGCAGGGCGGGCCGTGGCAGTCGCCACCCGCGTTCGGCCTGCGCCAGCACGCGCTCGCGCATGCCGTCGATGGCGCCCGCGAATTCCGATGCCAGTTTCACGTAGCGCGCGGTTTCGGCGGGATCGGTCAGGTCGATCGGTGCGAAGACCATCCGGGGAATGAGCGACAGCCAGAGGCCCGAATAGGGCGCGATGCCAAAACCGGTCCACCAGCGCTGCGGCTCGTCGATTTCGGTTTCCAGCCAGTGGCGTATGAAACCGGCGGTCAGGCGATCGGTCCGATCGAGTCCCGTCAGGTCGAGGCGGTCGAGCCGGTCGCGGCGTTGCCGGGCCGCGGCGGCTATCGCCTCGGCTTCGGTCAGGTCGCCGCGGCCGAAGCGCACGACCTTCCGACCCGATGCGCTTGCCATATAGGGATCACGTTCGAGGATCGCGGACCAGATGTCATCGACCAGCGCGTCGAGGGCAGGTTTCGCAGAATCGGTCGTCATACCGCCATCTCCCGGTGAATTTGTTGCAGCTTAATTGCGGACTCGACCGATGGCTTAGCTTAACGTACAAAACTGTTTGGAAAGCGTCTGAATCGGCGCATGTGGAGGCGGGATGATGGAATCCTTACCGGTTCACAAAGACTTGGAGAGCGAGATGGCGCTCGCAGCCGCGAGCCGGCCGGGCAATGTGCGGCGTCAAATGGCGGCTATGACGCCATCTGGGACTGCGGGAGGCGGGTTTCGCCGCTTCGCGATACAGGGCGATGTGCCGTCGCTGGCACTCAACTATGCGAAGCCGGACTGGGGCCTGCCCGAATATGAGGAACAGCCGCCCGAAATCGACATCATCGAACCGATGGGCGATCCCTGCCATTACCGGTTCCACATGGCGAAGGACTATGCGCAGGGCCATGTCGAGTTCTGCGGTCTCGCCGACGGCTTCCTTGTCCATTTTAATGACATAACGCATGATTTTCTGAACGCCATGTCGGTGCAGGCGCCCGATATCCTGCGCGTCCGCATCGCGAGCGACGGCGACGGCGAATATGTGACGGCCAAGGGCGATCGCATCGATCTGAAAGGTGCGATGTCGGCGATCATCGTCGAGCCTGCCGGTGTGTCGCCCGCGAAGGCCGTTTTCATCGGCCACAACCGTACCGTGACCGTCTATATCCACCGCGACACGCTGCGTCAGCTTTATGCCGACCGCGTCCACGAATTGCCGTCCGCATTGCAGGCCTTTGTCGGGGGGCGTCTGCGTGAGACGGTTGCGCAGCGGTTGCCGCTGAATGCGTCGCTGCTACGCTGTCTTGAGGATCTGCACGGCTGTGACCTCGATGGGCATAGCCGCCGGCTCTATATCCGGTCGAAGGCAATCGAGATTTTGTGCCAGGCGTTCAAGGCGATGGCGAAGGACGATAGCGCCGGAGCCATCGATGGCACGGCGCAGGTCACGCGCGGCGTGCTCAAGGCGCAGCAGCGCCTGTTGGAGAATTTTGTCGATCCCCCGTCACTCGAAGATCTGGCGCGTGATGTGGGGCTAAGCCGCAGCAGCCTTTGCGCGGGCTTCCGGCAGATCGTCGGGCAGACGGTGTTCGACTATATCGGCGACCTCCGCATGCGGCAGGCGCTGTCGATGCTCAACGAACGCACGGTCTCGATCACCGAAATCGCCTATGCCGTCGGCTACAGCCATCCGTCGAGCTTTTCTCTCGCGGTTCAGCGCCGCTTCGGTACGACGCCGAGCGAGCTTCGCCGGCGCGGATTGCCCGGCGCCTAGGCCGTTCCGCGGTTGAAATAGCCGGCGACGGTACCGACGATCCGGGCGCGGGCATCAGGGTGGCAATAGCCATGATGCCCGAAGCGGAAATAGTGAAACTGCGCGTCGGGGTTCTCGTCCGCGAGAACCAGCGCGAACGGCGCCTGCGCGTCATGGACACCGCAATAAAAGTCGAGCCGCACCGGGATCGAATGATAGTCGACGCCCCAGTCGTGCGCCGCCCATTTCAGCTCGGCCAGCAGCGCCGGTTTGTTCTTGCATTCCGTGACATACCACAGGATGTCGCCGATATCCTGTTCGGTGCCCGGCGGCGGGCCCATCAGGTTCAATGCATCGAACCTGCTTTTGCCCGGGCGCGGCTCGGTCTTCATCTTGCGTACCCGGCCCGACGCCGTCTCCGCGAGACTCGCGAGCAGCCAGGGCGCGTATCGCATCAGCCGATAGGCGATCGCCACCGACCCCGCCGTGACGCGCCGGGCCATCGGGTCGAACCAGGGCACCGTCGGATTGATCGGCACGGCACCGATCACGCGGTCGGACATGGCGGCGGCGATCGCCAGCGTCATCATGCCGCCGTTTGACTCTCCGAAACAGGCGAATTTGTCGATCTTCAGATGCGCCAGCAACTCGGCCAGATCGTGCGAATAGGCGCCGGCCGGGCGGCCGGGGCAAAGCGAGGAACCGCCGGCGCCGGGCCGGTTCGTCGAGATGAGCCGGATGTTGTTCGCTACCGCCTCGCGATGGAAGATCCCGGCTTCGGGGCTGAAACTGCCGCCGCCGTGGAAATAGAGCACGGGCCGTCCTTCGGGCACACCGAATTCCTGCCACGTCAGTTGCCTGCCATCGGCGAGGATGATCGATTGCACGGGGGGCTCGATCAGCGGGATTACGTCCATCGATTTCTTCCTTCTGCCGATATTGGCCTAGCGAGCCTATCGCTTGTCTCCGTGCGCCGCTTAGCTTGCAGTGCAAATTTGTTCGGCGATCGTAAAATGCAGCATTTTGTTATGCAGATATTGTCTTTGCCGGGGCAAGGCTGTCGCCGGGAAGGCAGGTCGATGGGGCCGACATTCCGGCCTAGGCGCGCACGCGATAGAATTGTCGCATGAATTCGAAGGCGGCCGGGTGCGCCAGCGTCATATGGCTCTCGTCCGGCATCAGCTTGCTGGAGAAATCGAGCCCCTTGACCGGTGTCGCGCCCGCTGTCCGGATGAATTCGATCGATCCGCCGCCGACCATATATTGATAGAGCCCAGGCACCGTCAGTTCGCGCGTGCCGACGGTGAGGTGCAGGTTACGCTCGCTGAGACCGCCGGCGGCGGCCGCGTCGGCGTGGAGTTTGAACACGGTCGACGCGCCGGGAAGGATGCCCGGACTGCTCGCGCCGAAATAGCGGAAGATCGTCCTGGGCTGGAGCGCGGCATAGGTGGTGAAAAGACCGCCATAGGAGTGGCCGAACAGCCCCAGATTGTCCGGCTGGATACGGTAGTTTTTGGCGATGAAGGGATAGAGCTCGTCGCTGAGGAAGGCGAGGAAACGGTCGCCCGCGGGATTTTCCAGATTATGGATGTAAAGCTCGATCCCGGCTTCATCGAGCAGGTCCGACGCGCCGCCGTTCCGCATTGCGTCGACCATCCCGGGCGGCAGCGGTTCCTTCGGCGGTAGCAGGTCGCGCGCGCGCACCGCGAGCGAGACGTCGGCGTCCTTGCCGGTGTAGCCGATGCAGACCTGGACCGTGGACTGATATTTGTCGATCAAATCCCATTGGCCAAGCTCGCAGAGCATCGTTGAAAAGGCAACGAAATGATTGCCGTCGGGCGCAAAGACCGCCGGAAAGCGGCGCGACGGATCCTTGTCATAAACCTCGGGGACCGAGACCCAGACGGCGTAACGCGCGCCGGCACGGGCCGAATCGATCTCATAATATTTCGTCCGCGGGAACATAGACGCATAGGGCATGGGCATCGACTGGAAGGTGCCCGGCGCGGCCTTCGGGGCCTTCGCGGTGGCCGACGTTGTAGCGGTGGCCGCAAGGCCGCCAGCCAGCAACAGCGCGGCGCGGCGATCGATCTTCTGGAGCATCTCGCTTTCCCTTCGATCAGAAATTGGCGGTGGCCGACAGGATGAAAGCGCGGGGGCGCGTGACCGTCGCATTGGTCGGAACCGGCTGCCCGGCATAAAGTGCGTTGGTCGCGAGCGACGTGTAGCCGAGTTTGTCGAACAGGTTTTCGACCCGAAGCTGGAGCGACACCGGCGACATTTCGAGCCCGGCGCGCAGATCGACGGTGGTCACCGATGGTATCTTGATATTAGGGTTCAGCGCATAGCCGGGATAGCTGCTCGGCATGTCGGACTGCATCCGGATTGTCGCGCCGATTGATCCCTTGATCTTGTCGGAGAAGGGAATTTTCTGGTCGGCGAACGCGGCGACGGTCCAGCTCGGCGTCAGCGGCAATTTGTCACCCGATTGCGCGCCCAGCGATGCCGCGGCAACCGGGTCGATCTTGCTGATGCGCGCGTTCGTGTGGCCGACATTGGCGCCGAAGACGAAATTCTGCGACGGCCGCGCCTGGAGTTCGAGCTCGAAACCGTCGACCTTGGCCGAACCGGCGTTGCCCTGCAGCGTGACGCCGCCGAACAGGGTGTTCAGCTGAATATCCTTCCAGTCTATATGATAGACGGCAAGGTTGGCGGAAAGCGCACCGTCGAGCGCGGTCGCCTTGACCCCGGCTTCGTAGTTCCAGACGGTATCCGCGCGGATTACCGTTTGCGCGGTGGGCGGCAGCAGCGTCGAATTTTGCGGGCCGCCGGGGCGATAGCCGCTCGCGGCGCGGGCATAGAGGCTGACATTGTCGGTCGGGCGATAGCGGACCGTCGCGAGATAGGTGGTCGCATCGTCGCTGAACGACGTCGAGGTCGGCTGTGTCGGCGCATAGAAGAGGATGCCGGCGGGGCCGCGCGACGACTGGTCGTTCTTCGCATAGCGGATGCCGCCGGTCACATCGAGCCGGTCGGTCAGATAGAAGGTCAGGTTCCCGAAGGCCGCATATTCCTCGTAATTCGCAAAGGAGGTGCTGCGGAACAGGATGTCGAACGGCGTGGGGAGCGGCGTGCCCGCCGCGTTGCGCGCGGTGATGACGAACGGGTAACGGCTTTTCTCGTTGGTGTAGAAACCGCCGGCGACGAATTCGAACGCCCCGATGCGGTCCGACACGAAGCGCAGTTCGGCCGAGAATTTCTTCATATTGGGACCAAGGTCGCCGATCGTCTGGGTGCCCGGCGGGACAATGCCGATGAGCGAAAGATAGCTGCCGTAGATGTCGGTATAGTCCGAACTGATCGCCGATTGCGTTTTGACGTAGTTCGCCACCGCGACGATGGCGCCGGCGTCGGTCTCGTAACTCGCGGTGCCGCCCACCGACCGATATTTGATCTGGCTGCCGCCGGTGCCATCGACCGCGCTGAACTTGTATTTTCCGAAAAGCGGCCGCGTCGTCCCGGTGACATTATCCTGTCCCGAACTGTTGTCATTGTCGATGTCCTGGTAAAAACCGGTCAGGTCGAGCGTCAGCCGTTCGGTCGGTGTGACGCGCAGCGCGATGCGCCCGCCCTTGATCGTCGAGCTGTTGACGTTGTTCTCGCCCGTCGCGACATTGTCGGTGAAACCTGCGGTTTTCCGATAGAAGCCCGAGATGCGCACCGCGAGCTTGTCGGTGATGACGGGCAGGTTCACCGCGGCGCGCGCGGCCCAGCCTTCGTCGCCGTGCGCGAGCGTTTCGCCCTCGACCTGCGCCATGCCCGAAAAGCTCGACGGGTCTGCCTTCTTCGTGATGACGCGGACGAGGCCGCCGAGGTTGCTGGCGCCGTAGAGCGTGCCTTGCGGGCCCTTCAGCACCTCGATCCGCTCGACATCGACCAGGTCGGGAGACGGCGTGACCAGCGAGCCGACCGACAGGAAGCCGTTCGACGAATAGGGTGCATCGTCGATATAGAAGGCCGACGTGTTCGTCGTCTGCTGTGGCCCGGTGTTGAGCCCGCGCAGGATGACGGTACCCGTGCCCGGCGCGCCGAAATCGCGCTGGCTGAGGCCGGGCGTGAGCGTTCCATAATCGCGGAAGTCGCGGATACCGAGCGTCTCGATCGCGTCGCTTCCGATCGCGGTAATCGCGGTCGGCACATCGCGCAGACGCTCTTCGCGCTTGCTGGCGGTGACGACGATCTCGGCGCCATGATATTCGCTGCCCGAACTGCCGTCGACCGATTGCGCGTAGGCGCCAGGTGCGGTGATCAGCGCGCCCGTGCACGCGGTTGCCAGCCATAATTTCCTGTACTGCATCGTCACTCCCCTTGGTCGCCAAGCCACCTCTTGCGTTTTGGTTCGATCTCTCCGGATCGATAGGTCAATTGATACATTAATGCATTCAATTGACAAGTCTCGCGTGATTGCGAGAAATATTGTATATAAATAGATAGTTATATCGATTTTGAAGAAAAATCGCGTATGGCCTGTCGAATGGCTGGCCGCGCGGAATAGGGCGCCTAGACCTCGAATCATGACCTTTCAGGATCGGATTTCCGGCGTATGTCGCCAACGGTTCGCCGAGAGCAGTGGAGCGTCGATATAATATTCAGTAATGCATTGTTGGTCGGACGCTTGGGCTTCAGATTCGGACCAGTTGCGATGCCGGTTCCTTTCCGACGGCGGCTTCGCCATCGCGATCCGACTTCATCGCGATGGCCGCGCGCAGGGTGTTTTCCAGCAAGCATGCAATCGTCATCGGTCCGACGCCGCCCGGAACCGGGGTGATCGCAGCTGCGCGCGCCTTCGCTTCGTCGAAGCAGACATCGCCGACGATCCGCGATCCGTTGCCGTTGTCGCCCGGCACGCGATTGATGCCGACGTCGACGACGACGGCGCCGGGCTTGATCCACGATCCCCGGATCAGCCCCGGGGCGCCGGCGGCGCTCACCAATATGTCGGCGCGTGCGACAAGTTCGGGAAGGTCGCGGGTGTGGATATGGGCAATCGACACCGTGCAGCGGGCCTGGAGGAGCAGCTGCGCCATCGGGCGGCCGACAATGTTCGAGCAGCCGACGACCACGGCGTTCAGCCCCTCGAGCGAGCCGAGCTCGTCGGCGAGCAGCATCATGCAGCCCATTGGGGTGCAGGGAATGATCCGGCCATCGACCGCTTCGCCGTCGCTCGCGAGCAGTCCGACGTTGACCGGATGAAAGCCGTCGACATCCTTGCGCGGATCGACACGGCGCAGCACGGCCGCCTTGTCGATATGCGGCGGCAGCGGCAGCTGCACCAATATGCCGTGCACGGTTCCGTCGTGGTTGAGCCGGTCGATCAGCGCCAGCAACTCGTCCTGCGAAATCGTGGCGGAAAGCCGGTGACTTTCGCTTTGCATTCCGACCGCGGCCGCCTGCTCGCCCTTGCGACGGACATATATGGCGCTGGCGGGATCGTCGCCGACCAATATTGCGGCGAGCTTGGGCACGACGCCGGATTCGTCGCGCAGCCGTTCCACGCCGATCGCGATGTCGCGGCGCAATTGGTCGGCGCGCCGCTTCCCGTCGATTATCCGCGCTGTCGCCGTCATCTTCCTCTCCACTGCGGTGTAGGCCGAGTCTCATCGGCTGGCGGCTTATATATACATATATGCATAAAATGAAAGTGCGTGGTCATGTCATATTATATGGTCGAGCGATGACCGCTGGCCGATGTCGAAGCAGCGCGCGCTTCAAAACATTCGTCTATCGATCAATTGTCGGCCAGAATCGGGAGGATTCGCGCGAGGATCTCCAGCCGGCCGTTCCGTGGAATTTCTTCGGTGACATCCCGTTTGTTTGCGTCGGCCCGGCCGGTTGCGCAAAGAAATGCATTTCTGTGCTCAATCGGTATCCGTCGGCTGGCGCAGCGGAGCATATTCATTATCATTCTGAAATACATGGACTAATGACAATTCATCGCACACTTTGTCGGGCGAGACGGCCGGACGTTCATCACCAAAAAAGCCTATTGCGCATTTGCATACATATGTGCATCTAAAGGGCGAGAGGAAGGTGAGTCTTGACGAGACGCTATTCAGCGCTGTCGCTTTTGCGCGAAGGATTGAACGGTCAACGCGGCTGGGAACCGGCGTGGCGTGACCCCACGCCCAAGGCGCATTATGACGCGATCGTCATCGGCGGCGGCGGGCATGGCCTCGCGACCGCCTACTATCTCGCGAAGAACCATGGCCTCACCAATGTCGCGCTGATCGAGCGCGGCTGGATCGGGGGCGGCAACACCGGCCGCAACACGACGATCATCCGGTCGAACTATTTCTTTCCGGAATCGGCTGCCTTTTACGAATTTTCGGTCCAGCTCTACGAGAAGCTGACCGACGAGCTGAATTACAACATCATGTTCTCGCAGCGCGGCATGTGGACGCTCGCGCACGACCGGCACGGGCTGGAGATGGCGCGGCGCTCGGCAAATGCGATGCTGCTCAACGGGATCGATGCCGAGTTCCACGACGGGCCGAGCGTGTATGCGAATATCCCGGGGCTCAATCCCAACCCGCGCTTTCCCATCCTTGGCGGCGTCAACCAGCCGCGCGGCGGATCGGCGCGGCACGACGCGGTTGCTTGGGGCTACGCCCGCGCCGCCTCGGCGCTTGGTGTCGATATCATCCAGAATTGCGAAGTGCAGGGCTTCATCATCGAGGGCGGGCAGGTGCGCGGGGTCGAGACCAGCCATGGCACGATCCGGTCGGACCGGATCGGCATGGCGGTCGCGGGGCATAGTTCGGTGCTCGCCGCAAAGGCGGGGCTGCGGCTGCCGATCAGTTCCTACGCACTGCAGGCCTTTGTTTCGGAACCGGTGAAGCCGTGCCTCGACACGGTTATCCTGTCGCCGGCGACGGGAACCTATCTCAGCCAGTCGGACAAGGGCGAACTCGTCCTCGGCGCGGGGCTCGACCTCTACCTGTCCTATGCGCAGCGCGGCAATCTGCCGTGGATGGAGCGTGCCGCCGCAGGGGTGCTCGAACTCTTCCCGCAATTCTCGCGCATGCGCTTTCTTCGCCAATGGGCCGGGATCGTCGACGTCGTCCATGACTCGACGCCGATCATCGGGCCGACGTCGGTGGGCGGGCTCTACATCAACGGCGGCTGGGGCACCGGCGGTTTCAAGGCGGTGCCGGCGGGCGGCTGGTGCCTCGCGCATGTCATGGCGACGGGCCAGTCGCACCCCCTTGCGAGCGCCTTCGGCCTCGAGCGGTTCGAGAGCGGCGCGATGATCGACGAGGCCTCGGCCTCGGGTATCGCGCACTAGGGGATATTGATAGATGTTGCTGATCGACTGTCCCTTTTGCGGCCCGCGCGCGGAGATCGAATTCCGCTGCGGCGGCGAGAGTCATATCCAGCGGCCGGGCCCGCATACCCATGTGTCCGACGCCGAATGGGCCGACTATCTCTACTATCGCGAAAATCCGAAGGGCGAGCATCGCGAGCGCTGGTTCCACTCCACGGGGTGTCGCCGCTGGTTCAACGCCGCGCGCGACACCGTGACGCATCAGTTCCGCGTCACATACAAGATGGGCGAGGCTTGTCCCGAAGCGGGCGAGAGCGCGGTCAGCGAAACGGCGCCCAGCGCGGTTGCGGGAGGCATCGTATGAGCGGTTGGCGTCTGAACACCGCGGGCCGCGTCGATCGCGGCCAGCGGATCGCATTTCAATGGGCGGGGCGGACACTGCACGGCCATCCTGGCGATACGCTGGCCTCCGCGCTGATGGCGAACGGCGTGTCGATCATCGGCCGCAGCTTCAAATATCACCGCCCGCGCGGCCTGCTCGCTGCGGGGCTCGAAGAACCGAACGCGATCATCCAGCTTGAAACGGGCGCCGTCGCGGTGCCGAACGTCAAGGCGACGCAGATCGAGCTTTATGAAGGGCTGGTCGCGAACCCGGTCAATGCGAAGCCGAGCGTCGAGTTCGACTGGCTCGCGGTGAACAGCCTGTTCAAGCGCTTCATCCCGGCCGCCTTCTATTACAAGACCTTCATGTGGCCGAACTGGCACTGGTTCGAGCCTGCGATCCGCAAGGCGGCGGGGCTTGGCGACGCGCCGCAGGGCGTCGATCCCGACAGCTATCACCATCGTTTCGCGCACACCGATATCCTGATCGTCGGATCGGGCGCGGCGGGTCTGTCCGCGGCCGTCGCGGCGGCGAAGGGCGGCGAAAAGGTGCTGCTCGTCGAGGCCGATGCCGAACTTGGCGGCGGTTTGCTGTCGGAGCCGTCCGAGGTCGAAGAGCTGACGGCGCTTGCCTGGCGCGACCGGATGCTGGCTGCGCTGGCGGGCATGCCGAATGTGACCGTGATGGACCGGACGATGGCGTTCGGCTTCTATGACCACCAACTCGTCGGCCTGTGCGAGCGCGTGACCGACCATCTGCCGCCGTCGCAGCGCAGCGGTCCGCGCCAGCGCCTGTGGAAGGTGCGAACGAAGCGCGTGATCCTCGCAACGGGCGCGTTCGAACGGCCGATCGCTTTCGCCGGCAACGACCTGCCCGGCGTAATGCTGGCATCGGCGGCGCAAACTTATGCGCTGCGTTACGGCGCGGCGCCCGGGCGACGCATCCTCGTCGCGACGAACAATGACAGCGCTTATCACGCGGCCTTCGCGCTGCACGATGCGGGGGTCGAGATTGTGGCGATCGTCGACAGCCGCGCGAAGGGCGGCGAGGCGACAGAGGGCGCTGCCACCCGCGGCATCCGCACGATCATGCAGAGTGCGCCGACGAAGGCGAAGGGGCGCCGCCGCGTGAGCGGTGCTGTCGTCGCGGGGATCGACGACGGCAAGGTCCGCCAGTCGATCGCCTGCGACACGATCCTGATGTCGAACGGCTGGAACCCCGCGGTGCATCTCCATTCGCAATCGGGCGGTTCGCTGGCGTTCAATTCCTCGCTCGAAGCCTTCCTGCCCAGCAAGTCGGTGCAGGCGGCGGTCAATGTCGGCGCAGCAGCCGGCATCTTCGACCTCGATATCGCCGTCGCCAGCGGGCGCGCGGCGGGGCAGGGCGAAGAGGTGCAGGCGCCGTTCCCGGCGGCGGTCGGCCCGACGCTGCACTTCGCCGACGGCGATGCGCGCGCGGCCAAGGCGTGGGTCGATTTCCAGAACGATGTGACCGCCGGCGACGTCCAGATCGCGGCGCGCGAGAATTTCCGTTCGGTCGAACATCTCAAGCGCTACACGACGCTCGGCATGGCGTCGGATCAGGGCAAGACCTCGAACGTCACCGGCATCCACATGCTGTCGAACTTGCTCGGCAAGCCGCCGCAGGCGATCGGCACGACCAAGTTCCGCCCGCCCTTCGACCCCGTGACCATCGGCGGGTTTGCCGGGCGCGCGGTCGGCGACAATCTGATGCCGATCGCACATGCGGCGGCGCATATGTCGGCCGTCGCAGCGGGTGCGAAGATGGAGAATTACGGCGCCTGGCTCCGCCCGGCCTATTTCCCCCGCGCCGGCGAAGACGAACATGGCGCCGTCGCGCGCGAGGTGCTTGCGGTCCGCGGTCAAGTCGGGCTGTTCGACGCCTCGCCGCTCGGCAAGATCGAGGTCAAGGGTCCCGACGCCGCCGAATTCCTGCAACGCATTTATGTAAACGGCGTCCGCAATTTGAAGGTCGGGCGATGCCGCTACGGCCTGATGCTCAGCGAGCAGGGCATCATCTACGACGATGGCGTCTTCGCGAAGATCGCCGAGGATCATTTCCTCGTCGGCACGACGAGCGGCCATGCGGCGGCAATCGCCGACATGTTGCAGGAATGGCTGCAGTGCGAATGGACCGACCTCAAGGTCCTCGTCGAGAATGTGACGACCGGCTGGGCGGTGATGAACGTCGCCGGCCCGAAGGCGCGCGCGGTGATCGAGGGGATCGGCACCGACATCGACCTGTCGCGCGACGCTTTTCCGCACATGGCCTATCGCGAGGGCATGGTCGGCGGCGTCCCGGCAAGAATCCAGCGCGTCAGCTTCTCGGGCGAACTGTCCTATGAGGTCTCGGTACCGTGGGGCTTTGGCTGCGCGCTTTGGGACGCGATGATGCAGGCCGGCGCGCCGCACGGCATCACGCCGTTCGGGGTTGAAGCGCTGATGGCGCTCCGCATCGAGAAGGGTTTCCTCCACGTCGGATCGGATACCGATGGCACGACGATGCCGCAGGACGTCGGCTTCGGCGGTGCCGTCGCGAAGAAGCCCGACGATTTCGTCGGCCGCCGCTCGACGATGACGCCCGAGGGGCTGCGTGACGATCGCAGGCAACTGGTCGGCCTCGAAACGCTCGACAGCGGCGGCGCGTTCGAATGCGGCGCGCATATCCTGTCGGCCGACACGAAGGGGATCGGCGCGACGCAGGGGTGGGTCACCTCCTCGGTCCAGTCGCCCACCCTCGGCCGCCCGCTCGCGATGGGGCTGATCGCACGCGGCACGGCACGCATCGGCGAGACGGTGCAGGTCTGGAACCTGGGCAAGGGGCGCCCGGCGCGCATCGTTGACCCGCGCTTTTACGATCCGGCGGGAGAAAAGCTCGATGGCTGATACAGGCGCAATCACGCCGGCGCGGGCCGCCGCGAACGATCTGCTGGTCGAGGGGACGGACGTGCGGTTGGCCGCCGAAACCGGGCTGGGCATGGCCAAGTTGCAGATCCTCGCGGTGGACCCCGATGCCTGGTTCGAACAGGCGCTCGGCCTTGTGCCGCCGTCGGCGCTGACCGAGATCGAACCCGGCCCGGTCGCCATCGCATGGCTGGCGCCGGGCGAGTGGCTGGTGACGGGCGGCGAGGCCGATGTCGAGCGCGTCCGCCTCCGCTGCGCGGAAGCCGCGGGCGGCCTCGGCCTGATGGTCGATATCACCCATGCCCGCGCGACGTTCGAACTGAGCGGCGCCGCCGCGCGCTCGATCCTCGCCGCGCACTGTCCGCTCGATTTCGGCAACGAAGCGATGCCTGTCGGTGCCGCGAAACGATCGATGTTTTCGGACACCGGATTTTTCATCAGCCGCCGCGCTGACCGCGATGGACAGCCCTGTTTTCGGCTGATCTTCGATCAGGCGATGGCGGGCTATGCCGGGCGGATGCTCGGCGCAACCATCGCAGGAGCTGCTTTGTGACGACCTCGGATCTCGTTCTGAAATTCCGCGCGCCCGACAAGCCGGGGATCATGGCAGCGGTTGCGCCGACATTGGCGGCGCGTGGCTGCGATATCCGCGAGGCGGAGGTTTATGGCGACGACGATACGGGGGGATTTTTCCTGCGCATGGCGCTGACCAGCCCGGTCGGCCGCGACGAGCTCGCGAAGACCGTCGAACCGGTCGCGACCGATCTGGCGCTCGAATGGGAGTTGCACGATCTTGCGCGGCGCACCCCAGTGCTGCTCGCGGTGTCGAAATTCGGCCATTGCCTGATCGACATCATCCACAAGAAGGAGATCGGCCAGCTGCCGATCGACATCGTCGGGGTGGTCTCGAACCACGAAGCGATGCGCAAAACCGCCGAATGGCATGGCCTTGCCTATCATCACCTGCCGATGAGCGAGGGGAAGGAGGCGCAGGAAGCGCGCTTCCTGTCGATCATCGAGGAAAGCGGCGCCGAACTCACCGTGCTCGCGCGCTATATGCAGATCCTCTCCGACGGCTTTTCGGAAGCGCTCGCCGGGCGCTGCATCAATATCCACCACAGCTTCCTGCCGAGCTTCAAGGGCGCGAAACCCTATCATCAGGCGCATGGGCGCGGCGTGAAGATCATCGGCGCGACCGCGCATTTCGTCACCGCCGACCTCGATGAAGGCCCGATCATCGAACAGGATGTGCGCCGCGTGAGCCACCGGACGACTGCCGACGAAATGGTCGCAATCGGGCGCGAGATCGAGGCGTCGGTGCTGTCGCGCGCCGTGCGCTGGTATGCCGAACACCGTATCTTCCAGAACGGGAACAAGACCGTCGTGCTCTGACAGGGCGCCCAACCGACAATCAAAAGGAGAGACTTATGGCCGACCTTTCAAGCTACATCGTGAACCCGGGGCCCAAGACGCCGGTCACGGGATTGAAGGCGGCCGTGACGACCGACAGCGCGATCGTCACCGAGACGATCATGAAGATATTGAATAGCGGCGGCAACGCGGCCGACGCGGTGATCGCGGGGGCGATGGTGCAGGCGGCGGTCGAACCGTTCATGACCAACCACGCCGGGCTCGTCACCATGCTCTATTATGAGGCGAAGACGGGCAAGGTCCACCAGCTCGACAGCCTCGGCGGCCATCCATCGGGCCTGCCGCCGTTCAAGCCGGTGCCACCGGGGCTCGGCAGCTATGCCGCTTCGCCGCCGTCGGCGATCATCCCTGGCTTCATGCCGGGGTTGAAACAAATCCACGCGAAATTCGCGACGAAGGACTGGGCCGATCTTTGCGCCGATGCGGTGCGCTGGGCCGAGACGGGGCATGAGGTGTCGACCTTCGAATATGGCGTGAACATCTATGGCGAGAAGTTCATCACCTATTTCCCCGAAGGCCGCGATTTCTATCAGCCGAATGGCTATTTTCCGAACGTCGGCGACATCTTCACCCCGCCGGGCATGGCGGAAACGCTGCGCGGCGTCCGCGACAACGGCCCCGACTATATGATCACCGGCCCCTGGGCCGAGAAGTTCGTCGCCAAGGGCAACGAGCTCGGCTGGAAGGTCCAGCTCGACCATATGACCGAGACGCCGCCGCGCTGGGTCGAGCCGCTGCGCTTTCCTTACAATGAATATGAAATCCTCTTCCTCGGGCCGCCGCAGGCGCAAGGCTTCTTCTCGAGCGTCGCGCTCGGCGTGCTCAAGCATCTTGGCATCCGCGACATGGCGCCGGGCTCGGCCGAGCATATCTGGGCGATGGGGCATGCGCTCCGTCAGGGCCAGCGCCACTGGGAATATGCGCGCGATGACCATGTCTATGACGTGCCGCGCGCCGAAGTGCTCGACGACGATTATCACAAGCATCTCGCGAAGCTGATCCGCGGGTCGCGGCCAAAGGTCGACATGACCGATCATATCCGCCTGTCGGGCGACGGCCCCGCCGGCGCGGGCGACATGATGGCGGCCATCGCGGGCCCGTCGGGCAAGCCGCGGCTGGTCCATCATGAAGAAAAGCAACCGAGTGGAAGCTGCGAGATCGCGGTCGTCGATGCCGAGGGCAATTGGTGCCAGTTCATGGACACGCTGCAAGGTTCCGGCATTCCGGGGCAGGTCGTCGGAGGCATCCCGATGGTCGGCAGCCACTCGACCTTCGGCGCACTACAGAGCCCGATGGATACGGTGCTGATCAAGGGCGCCAAGGCGCGCTGCATCATCGGCAATACGCTGGTGCTGAAGGACGGCAAGCCGGTGTTTTCGGCCGGATCGCCCGGCAACATCCACTGCACGCTGCCGCAGGTGCTCGCCTATCTGCTCGACTTCAAGCTCGATCCCTATGCCGCGGTCGATGCGCCGCGCATGCTGCCGATGACCGACGGCCAGCTCGTCGCGATCGAGGACCGGCTTGCGCCGGGCGTCGTCCAGGACCTGCACAAGCTCGGCGTCCGCGTCGGCGGGCTGTCGGGTTATGATTTCCACATGGGCAGCTTTTCGGTGATCGCGCGCGACGAAGCGTCCGATACGCTCACCGCCGTTGCCGATCCGCGCCGCTGCGCCGTTGCCGACGGTATCAAGGAGTGAATAGCATGACATTGCCCAGCCTTGCCCTCGACAATCTTGCCCAGCGCTATTGGGATTTCCGCTGCGAGGAGTTTCCGACCGAAGCGATCCTGTCCGGTGGCCAGCCGCGCGGCGACCTGTTGCTGCGCGACGCGCCCGACGATCATGAGCGCCGCGCCGCTTGGGCTTCGGCTGCGCTCGGCGAGCTGGCCGAGATCGACGCGGACGCACTGTCGCAAACCGAGCGGGCAACCTTGTCGCTCCTCCGCGGCGAGCTTGCGCAGCTCGTCGACATGGTCGCGCAGCAGGCGCATTTGCGCCCCAGCATCTATCCGCTCGGCCCCGAATTCGGGCTCGCGAGCTGGGCGTCGATGACCAGCATCGCGACCGTCGACGAGGCGCGCCGCTACATCGACCGTCTGGCGAAGGTTCCGGCGGCGCTCGAAGGCGTGCAGCAGTCGCTCACCGAAGGGCGCGAGCGTGGCATCCGTTATCCGAGGCTCGTGGTCGAGCGCGCGATCGGCGTGGTCCGGGGGCAGGCGTCGGTCGACGTCGAAGCCAATGGCTTCTTCGGCCCACTCAAGGTGCTGGCAACGCGCGGCGCGGCCTTTACCGATATCGTCGAAGAGGGGCGGACCGTGGTCGCGAAAACCGTGGCTCCCGCACTGATGAATTATGCGCTGTTCCTCGAAAAGATCCTGCTGCCGGTGGCACGCGATGCGCTCGACTGTGTCGGGGACGTCGGCGGCGAAGGCCATTATCGCTATTTGATCCGCCAATATACGACCATCGACTTGCCGGCGGAGGAAATTCACGCGATCGGGCTCGCCGAAGTCGAGCGGATTACGGGCGAGATGGAGGCGGTTGCGGCCGACGGCGGCTTCGAGGGCGACCTTCCCGGATTCAAGCGCCAGTTGCAGGGCGACAACAGCCAGCTCCTCGAAAGCGGCGAGGCGCTGCGCGAGGAAATCGAAATCTTGTCGAAGCGCATCGATGCGCGCATCCCCGAATTCTTCGGCCGCATCCCGCGCGCAACCTATGGCGTGAAAAGCATTCCCGAGGCGATCGCCGCGGCGATGCCGCCCGCCTATGCGCAGCCCAATCCCGCCGACAACAGCGCCGCGGGCGTCCACTGGATCACCTCGATCCCGTCGAAGCTGCCGCGCTACATGCATCTGCCGATCGCGCTGCACGAGGCATGGCCGGGGCATCTGATGCACCTCGCGCTGATCCAGGAGCTGACCGACCTGCCGGCGTTCCGCCGCCACGGTGCGCTGCATTATTCGGCGTGCCTCGAAGGGTGGGCGCTCTATAGCGAGGGGCTTGGCGAGGACATGGGCCTCTATGATACGCCGCAGAAACGCTATGGCCGGCTCGAGATGGAAATGTGGCGCGCGGTGCGCCTCGTCGTCGACACGGGGCTGCACGCCAAGCGATGGACCCGGTCGCAGGCGATCGACTATTTCCGCGAAAATATGGCGATGCCGATCGAGACGATCGAGGCCGAGGTCGACCGTTACGTCGGATTGCCGGGGCAGGCGCTCGGCTACCAGCTCGGCAACCTCAAATTCCGCGAGCTACGCGCGCGCGCCGAGGCGGCGCTGGGGCCCCGTTTCGACATTCGCGCCTTCAACGACGCGCTCGCATCGGCGGGCGCGGTGAGCCTTCCCGTCCTCGAAGCGACGATCGACGACTGGCTGGAAGAGAGAAGGGCTGGCGCCAGGATTGCGGCATGAGCGCGGTCGGCATGGGCGCGCCGGCCGATGCCGGCATGCAGGCGAAAACCGGCGGATCCAAGCTGCGCGCGGGCTATATCCTCTTCATCCTGTGCCTGATTTCGGCGCTCAACTATTATGACCGTTTCCTGATCGGCATCCTCGTCGAAGATCTGAAACGCGACCTCACGCTCAGCGACAGCCAGATCGGGCTGCTGTCGGGCTTCGCCTTCGCGCTTGTCTATTCGATCGCGTCGATCCCCGTTGCCTCATACGCCGACCGGGGTTTTCGCGTGCGCGTGCTCGGCAGCGCGGCGGCCTTCTGGTCGGTGATGACCGGGCTTTGCGGACTGGCGACCGGCTTCTGGACGATGCTCTTCGCGCGCTTCGGCGTCGGGATCGGGGAGTCGGGCGGCGCGCCGACCACGCATGCGATCGTCGCCGAAACATTCAGCGACAAATGGCGCGCGAGCGCACTCGCGGCGATCGGCGTCGCCGGCGCGGTCGGCACGTCCGCGGCCTTTGGGGGCGGCGGCTATATCGCGCAGCATTATGGATGGCGCTGGGCCTTTTTCGCCGCCGCCATCCCGGGGGTGGTCATCGCGCTCATCTTTGCGCTGACGGTACGCGAACCGAAGCGCGCTCAGGGCGTCGACAGGGCGCCTTCGCTGCCTGCGCGAACCGCGCTCGGGGTACTGCTTCGCCGGCCGGCCTATCTGTGGATCTGCGCCGGCGTGTCGATTTTCAGCATCGGCGGCTTTGGCGCGTCCGCGTGGACGCCCGCCTATCTGATGCGGTATTTCGGGCAGGACGCGGCGAAAGTCGGGCTCGACTATTCGGCCATCGTCGGTCCGGCGACAATCATCGCCGTACTCGGCGGCGGCTTCCTCGCCGACTGGCTTTCGCGCAAGGACGCCCGCGCCCCCTATTGGTTCCTGTCGGCCGCCTTCTTCGCCTCGATCCCGTTCAGCGTCGCCCAGCTCACGACCGAAAACTACGCCACGGCGATGATGCTGGCCTGGCCCTCGACGCTGATCGGCGCACTCTGGATCAGTCCGACCTATGCGATCGTCCAGGCGCTGTCGGGGTCGAAGCTGCGCGCGATCGGCGCGGCCTTCTTCATGCTGTGCGTCAATCTGGTCGGACAGAGCCTCGGCCCACTTGTCGTGGGTGCGATGAGCGATCATTTCAGCGCGGCGCACGGCGCCCTGGGACTGCGCTATGCGTTGCTGATCGGTACGGCGGCCTATGTGGCCGGCGGGGCGGCATTCCTGATCGCGGCGCGCACCGCGCGCGCCGACACCGAAGCCGCAGCGACGTTCTGAGGCGCCGCGTTACGCGGCTTTGGCCTTGCGGTTCTTCTGGGCGGCGGCGCGCGCCGCCGACAGCGCTTCCTCGCCGCAGAGAATGTCGATGTAGAGCTGCGCATTCTTGCGGCGTTCGGGAATGCTCTGGCGGACGCCGATCGCATAATAGCCGATCTGGTGATAATAGAAGACGCGCGCGCGGATCGCGGCATGTTCCTCGTCATAGCCGATCGCCTCGAAGAAGCGTTGCAGCACTTCGAGCCGTTCGCGGTCGGCGCGCTCGACCGCCCATTCGGCCCGCTTGTCGGCGCGTGCCCATTCGCGCACGGCAAGGTCGAAATGATAGTCGTAGCCGTCGGATTCGATAAGCCGCGCGATCATGCGGTCGAGCCATTCGACGGCATCGCCCGCCTTCGCCGGCGGCGCCTCTTCGGGCAGGAAGCGGCACGTCGCTTCCCAATGCGCGATGATCTGGTCGAAGAACTCGTCGCGGTCCTTGAAATTATGGTAGAAACCGCCGCGGGTCACGCCCAGCCGGTTGGCGAGGCGATCGACCTTCAGCCCCGCGATACCTTCGTCGACCAAGGTGCGCTGCGCGGCCTCGATCCAGTCCTGCACCGTATTCTTTGGCGTGCGTCCAACCATGGGCGTTTAATTCCTGCTGCCGGGCGATCTTATAATGCCGCCCTCAGCCCGCTCATGTCACATTTTTCGCCGAACTACAAAGCACGCATGCACGAATGCATGTTTAGCGCTCAGTAGGCGGCGCCGAACAATAATACGCCCGCGGTGTCGGTCGCCTGCCACGTCTTCGTCTTGGGGTCGAAGGCGACGGCGGCCGCGGTGCCGCGCATGCCCGCGGCCATCGCCTGCGGCACGTCGTGAACCGCGAGCCCCTTGGCCTTCAGCGCGTCGACGAAGGCGGCGTCATAGGCACCCGCGGGCACCGCGACATCGCGAACCGAGGGTTCGGGAATGGTCGCGCGCAGCGGAAAACTGGTCAGCAGCGCCGGCGCGGCCTGTGTGTCGGCGAGCGACTGTTTCTGGCCGACGATGCTGAGGAGCATCTTGAAGCTTTCGGGGATCAGCGACGAACCGATCGCCGCGGTGGCGAGGACGGGTTTGCCCTTCTTGACCACGACCGTCTGGACCATCGGGTTGGGCAGGCGCGCACCGGGCGTCAGCTTAGCGAGCGCCTCCTGCTGGAAACCCGCGGAATCGGGGATCGGGATGCCGCCGACGACGATCCCGGTCGAACCCCAGACGACCGAATTGATCGTGTGGGTGATCGCGGCGATATTGCCGTCCTTGTCGACGACGACGAGCGAGTTCGAATGGCGCGATTTGCCATCACCCTGCGGCATCACGCCGATCGTCGGCAACAAGGGCGCGACGCGCTTTGCAAATTCCTTCGTGCTGCGCGCTTGCAGCGAATAGTCGATCCCCTGTGCGTCAAGCGCGGCGCGGACTTCCTTGCTGAGATCGGGCGTGCCCTCGAGCGTGCCGGTGATGCGCGAAATCTCGGTGAAGGATTGCGGATCACGCCAGAAGGGCGATTTCTTGTTGAGGCCCGAAGCCTCGGCAAGATTGAGCAGCGGGATGAAGGTCGCCGATGCCAGCGCGTCGCCGCCGGGGGCATAGACCGTCGTTCCGGCATAGCTGGTCGATACCGGATCGCTCCAGATCGGGCGATAGTCGGCGAGGTCGGCCTTGACCACCTTGCCGCCCTCGCGGCCGACCACCTGGACGAACTCGTCGGCCCAGGCGCCGCTGTACATATATCGCGAACTCTGCGCCGCGACCGCGCGCAACGTCTTGGCGGCGTCGGGCTGGGCGAATTTCGTGCCTTGCTTGAATTCGGGCGTCCCCCCGGCGGCAAGGAACGCCTTGCCCTCGGGCGTGCGCTCGAGGAAGCTTTTGCGCCAGGCGAAGAAGCCCGCGGTATTCTTGTTCAGCGTCACGCCATTCTCGGCATAATAGATCGCCGGCGCGAACAGGTCGGCCCAGTCGAGCTTGCCGAACTTCCGCTGCATCGTCTCCATGCCGGCCATATAGCCGCCGACGAGCGTTTCGCGGCCAAGATCCTTTTGCGCCTCGGGGATCGCGGTCAAATTGCCGCCGCCGGCGGCACCGGTGCGCGCCGCTGCCTGGAGCATCCCCATGTCGGCGACCGGGATGGTCAGCGGATCGGTCTCGCCGCGATAGCTGTTATAGCCGCCGTCGAGCGAATAGACCTTTCCGGTCTTCGCTTCATAATAGACCATCGACATGATGCCCGCGTAGGAGACGACCGACCCGAACTGCGTCGTGATGCCGGTCATCGCGACCGCGGTCGCGGCGTCGGCGGCGTTGCCGCCATTCTGGAGGGTGACGAGCCCGGCGGCGACCGAGATGGCCGATGCGGTGCCCGAAATCGCACCATTCTTTCCGGTGTAGACCCGCGATCCCTGCGCCGCCATGCCCTCGCTCTCGGCCTTCTCGGCGGCTTCGCGGATTTCGGCGGGCCAACTGGTCGGTGACAGGTCGGCCGCGCTCGCTGGCCCCGCCATACCGATCGCCGCCGCACCCGTGATGAGCGTCCTCTTGATCGCGTTCATGCCCGTCCTCCCATTGCCTGCGTCAGAAAGCGACCGCGTCGCTGTTGTTGCGGTTGTGCGAGGCGGCATGGAGCTCGCCGGTCTTGGGGTCGCGGCTGATCGCCACCCATTTGCCTTCGCCGCCAAGGCGCGCCTCGGACAGCGGCATTTCGCGCCAGGTATAGCCGGTGCCGTCGAGGATCTTGTGGTCGAAGCGACCTTCGGGAACCACCAGCGTCGTCTCGCCCGTCTTGGGATCGGTCGAGGGCATGAAGAAATCGGGCGTGTTGATCGCCTCTTCGACGTCCATGTCGAAGCAAGTGACGTTGAGCAGCCCTTGGAACGTCCGCTGGTGGAGGCCCGCGCCCATCGAGGCGAAGGCGAGCACGGGAACGCCGTCCTTGAACAATATGCCCGTCTCGGTCGGGGCGGGGAGGCGCGCGCCGGGCTTGACCTGCGCGATTGCCGCCTGCTGGAACGACGCCGCATCGCTGATCGAAATGCCGTCGATGAAGATGCCCGTCTTGCCCCAGTTCACGCAATTGATCGAATGGGTGATGGCGGCCATATTGCCTTCGGCATCGACCGCGACGACATCGTCCGAATGCATCGGCGTCGTGCGCTTCCACTTGGTGAAGGTCTTGCCGCCCTCGATCTGTTTCCACAGCGCTGCGGCATGGTCTTTCGACACGCGCGAGGCTTCGCCAAAATCGATGCCGGGATAGATCGCCGCCTGCGCTTCTTTCGGGAACATCGAAATGCCGAAGAGCTGGGTGATTTCGAGTGCCTTTTTCAATTGCTCGGACGACTTCGTCCAATGCTCGCCGCCGCACAGCCCCGCGGCGTCGGCGAGATTCTGTGCCTCGATGATCGAGAAGCCGCCGAAATTCGGCGCCGGGTTGGTCTGGATCGAATAGCCGCGGCGGAGATCGGCGACGAGCGGATCGGCCCAGATCACCTCGTAATTCCTGAGGTCGTCGATCGTCATCTTGCCGCCGTCGGCCTGCACGGCGGCGACCAGCTTCTCGCCCCATGCACCGCCATACATATAGCCGGCGCCCTGCGCAGCGACCGCGCGGAGCGTTGCGGCGAGCTTCGGCTGTTTGAAGATGTCGCCCGTCTTGTACGCGCTGCCGTCGGGCTTCACGAGCGTCGCTTTGGTTTCAGGCAGGCGGCGGATATCGCGGTCGCGGAACTTGAAGATGCCGTCGAGCATCTCGCTTACCGGCATGCCCTCTTCGGCGATATGGATCGCTGGGTCGAACAGGCTGGCGAAGGGCAGTTTGCCGAAGCGTTTATGCGCGGCCTCGACGCCCTTCATGAAGCCACCGACGAGCGCGGTACGCCCGCTCGGCTCGCCCTTGCCCTGCAGCGCCTCGGTGCTCGAAAAATCGATCGCGCCGGGGATGGTCAGCGGCTCGGTTTCGCCCGCGACGGTGTTCCACTCGGCATTCATCGTGTGCGTCTTGCCGGTCTTGGCGTCATAATAAACGAGCGACATGATGCCGAAATAGCTGATCGGTGCGCCCATCGTCAGCGCGACCTGCGCGAGCGCGGTCGTCATCGCCGCGTCGATCGCATTGCCGCCCTGCTTGAGCGCTTCGAGCCCTGCACGCGCGGCGAGCGCGCCATAGGCGACGGTGACCGCGCCCTTCTTGCCCTTTGCCGATCCGGCAGTCGTGCGATCGACGCCCTGGGCGGTCATGAAGCGGGCATATTCGCCCGCGGGCCAGTTCTTCGGTGACAAGTCGATGCGTCCTTTCGTTGCGGCCATGGCCCGGGAAGCGATACCGCCGAGGGCAGAGGTGGTTGCCAGCGCGGTCGTGGCAGCCAGTGCGGTCATTGCGGTACGTCGATCGATGTTCATGCGTATCCCTCACCCGTTATGCGGCGTCGCATATCGCGCCGTGACTCAATATTTATACATATGTGTCTTATAAAATCTCGGCCGTTGCAACCCAAGATTTTCGCCATCGATTTTTCAAGGGAATGGCATGGCCGCTTGGCGTATTTCCGTGCGAAAACGGTTGGGAATTGGCCTTTTTCGGGCCGTTTGATCCGGGCGACGACTCCGGCTTCGCCGGCGAAATCGGCCGACTCAATACGCGAAACTTGCAAACATACGATAGTGTATTAAAATGCATTTCAGCGAGGACGCGCAAGCGTCCGCACAGGGAGAGGCAATCCGCGCATGACGCAGCATTATGAAGACGTACCGGACACTGGCCATCGGACCCGGCAGGCCTGGTGGGCCTTGGCCGTCATTACGCTCGTCTATGCGATGAATATCGCCGACCGCTTCGTCCTGTCGACGCTGATCGAGCCGATCAAGGCCGAGTTCCAGCTCAGCGACGCCTCGGTCGGCTTTCTTACCGGGGTCGCGCTCGCGATCTTCTATACAGCGGCGGGGCTGCCGCTCGGCGCGCTGGCGGACCGCGTCAACCGCCGCAACATGATCATGTGGGCGCTCGCGATCTGGTCGCTCTTCACCGCCTTTTGCGGGATGGCGCAGAATTTCTGGCAATTGCTCCTCGCGCGCATCGGCGTCGGTGTCGGGGAGGCGGGGGGCACACCGCCATCGCACTCGATCCTCGCCGACTATTTCAAGCCATCGCAGCGGATCGTCGCGATGTCGATCTTCACGCTTGGTATCGCGATCGGGTCGGCGATCGGCGGCATCGGCGGGGGCATGCTCGCCGAGAAATTCGGCTGGCGCCACGGCTTGGTCGTGTTTGCCTTTGCCAGCCTCCCGATATTGCTACTGATGCTCAGCGTACGCGAGCCGCGTCGCGGTGCCAGCGATGTCGCGGCGCTCAAGGAGGAGACGCCGAGCATTCGTGAAGCGCTCGGCTTCATCCGCTCGCAGCGCGCCCTGATCCACGTCCTCGCCGGCGCGACGATCGCGACCTTCTCGGGGATGGGACTCATCTGGTGGACCCCCGCCTTCCTTGCGCGCTCGCACGGCTTCAGCGTTGGCGACGCCGGGTTCGAGGTCGGGATGATGAGCGGCCTCGGCGGCGGTGCGGCACTTGTGGCCGCGACGCTGATCACCTTCAAGCTCGCGCGCATGGCGCCCAAATGGCAATGCCATTTCCTCGCGACCGTTACGCTGCTGATCACCATCCCCGGCGTGCTTGCGCATCTCGTCGGCGACAGCAAGACCTCGCTGCTGCTGCTCTGGCTCTTCATTCCCTTCGCGAATGTCTATGTCGGTCCGACGCTCGCGCTGCTGCAGAACCTCGTGCGGCCGGACATGCGGGGGGTCACCGTCGCGGTGCTGCTTTTCACGGCGAACATCGCCAATCTCGCGATCGCGCCGCAGCTGATCGGGCTCGCGTCCGACCTGATCGCAACGCGGATCGCCGATCCCTCGCAATCGCTCAGCATCGCGCTCGCGATTTCGGGGCTGACGGGCATCTGGGCCGCGGCCCATTTCTGGGCGGCGATCCGCTCGCTGCCCGGCGATCTGAAGCGGGCAGGAACGGCTTGAGCCAGAAAGGCCGGGCGGGGCCGTGAAGCCCGCCCGGTGGGGATGTCAGTTCAATGCGTTTTTGACGATCTCGCCGCCGCGCATGATCAGCGGCAGGGCTTTCCCATTGCGGGCGAGAAGGCCGATGTCGTGCAAGGGATCGCCATCGACAACGATCAGGTCGGCATGGGCGTCGGCGGCGACGCAGCCGAGTTTGCCTTCCATCTGCAGCACCTCGGCGGCGATCGACGTCGCCTGCCGCAGGATCTCGATCGGGGTGAACACCTCGCTGCGGATTTCGAACTCGGTGCACTGGCGCGTGTAGGTGGTGCCGAGCAGGTCGGTGCCGAAGCCGATCTTGACCCCGGCACCGCGCATCCGGTCCATCCCCGAAAGCGCCTGGTCGAAAACGAAGTCGAGCTTTTCCTGGCTCTCGGGCGGAAAGCCCATCGACGGTCCGAGCTCGCGCAGCGCGAAGATGATCGCCATCGTCGGCACGATATAGGCGCCGCGCTCGGCGACGAACGCCGCGGTCTCATCGCTGATCAGCGTGCCATGCTCGATGCAGCGCACGCCGAATTCGACGCAGCGCCGGATCGCGCTGTCGGGATGGCAATGCGCCGAGGCGTAGCTGCGGCGCTCGACGCATTCATTGACGATCGCGCGCACTTCGTCTTCGCGATACTGGTTCATCCATATGGGGTCGGTGGGCGAGGCGACGCCGCCGGAACCCATGATCTTGATCGTATGCGCGCCGCGACGAAATTCCTCGCGCACGGCGGTCAGGCAAGCGTCGACCCCGTCGGCGATCACGGTCAGGCTGTTCGCCTGTCCGCATTGGCAAAAGCCATGGTCGTGATGTCCCTCGACGCTCATCGGCCGCATATCGCCATGGCCACCGGTCATCGACACGATGCGCCCGGCATAAAGGAAGCGCGGGCCGCGGATCAGTCCTTCCTCGATCGAGCGCCACAGCGACCAGTCACCGCCGCCGATATCGCGCACGGTGGTAAAGCCGCAGTCGAGCGCATGGCCCAGCATGCGGACGGCGTGCGCGGTGCGGTGCGCCGGTCCCATCGCATCGACGCGTTGGAAATTCACATCGGAGGCATAGGCGTGGATGTGGAGATCGATGAGGCCGGGCATCAGCGTGCGTCCGCCAAGGTCGATGTGCTGCGCGTCCGAGGCCGCGATCGCCTTGTCCGACACCTCTTTGATCACGCCCTTTTCCACCGCGACCGCCATGCCGGTCGGACAATCTTCGTTGACCCCGTCGAAGAGGCGGGCGTTTTCGAGGATGGTGATCGTCATGGGTGCGTCCTGCTGCGATGGTGTGGAAGCGGCCGCCCCGTGGGACTTCGGGACGGCCGCAGGGCAATCAGAATTTGGCCGACAGACCCGCGGTAATCGTGCGCGGACGGATCACCGTCGCATCGACGCCGATGTTGGTGAAGCCAAGCTTGTCGAACAGATTGTCGACGCGCACCTGCGCGGTGAAGCGTTCGTTGAACGTCGCGCTCGCGCGCAGGTCGAGGGTGGTGATTTCGGGTATCTTGCGCTGCCCGACCGCCGTCACGGCGGGATAGTTCGACGGCATGTCCGACTGGAAGCGCAGTGTCGCACCGACATTGCCGCTCACCGAATTGCTGAACGGGATCTGGTGATCGAGGATCACTGCGGTCGTCCAGCTCGGCGTCAGCGGCAATTTGTCGCCCGCCTGCGCGCCGGTGACCGACGATGCCGTGGGGTCGATCGCCTTCAGCCGCGCGTTGGTGTGCCCGGCGGAAAGGCTGACGGTCAGCAGGTCCGACGGACGCGCCGTGAGTTGCAACTCGAAGCCGTCGACGACTGCACTCGCCGCATTGCCCTGCAGGATGATGCCGTTGACGAGCGAGTTGAGCTGGATGTCCTTCCAGTCGATGCGGAACGCCGAGAGATCAAACGAGAGGCTGCCGTCGAGCACCGATCCCTTGATGCCCGCCTCATAGTTCCAGACCGTATCGGGACGCACGAAGGTTTGCGCGCCCGGCGGCGGGGTCGGATTGGTCTGCGGCCCGCCCGGGCGGTAGCCGCTTGCCGCGCGCAGATAGGCGCTGATGTTCGGCGCCGGGCGCCAGCGCAAAGTCGCGAGATAGCTCAGTGAATTGTCGCTGAAATTGAAGGTCAGCGGCGTGCGCGGCAGATAGTAAGTGATGCCGCCGGGGCCGCCGGTTCCCGCTACCTGCTTGTTGTGCGCATAGCGAAGCCCGCCCGTGATATCGAGATTGTCGGTGAGGTAGAAGGTGAGGTTGCCGAAGCCGGCGACTTCCTTGTAGCGCGAGGTCGTCGTCGCCTTGACGAGCGCATCGCGCGGGGCGGGGCGAAGATTTCCCTGCGCATCGTGGACGAAGACCGTGGTGTAATAGATGCTGTCCTCGTCGGTGTAGAAGCCGCCGAGCATGAACTCGAACGCGCCCATGCGGTCGGACGCGAAGCGGACTTCGCCGGTCCATTTTTCCATGTTGGGCGATGCGTGGAAGCGCGCGAACGAGTCGGCGGGGAGCAGGGTGTCGATCGGCACGCCGAAGACGGGAACCGCAACGGGGCCGAGTACGGTGCGGCCGAGCGCGATATAGGGATTGGTCTGGTCGGTTTCGATCTGCGTCTTGTAGCGCGCATAGCTGCCCGATGCGGTCAGCGTGCCGAAACCGAGCTTATATTCGGCATTGGCGTTGACGATGCGATATTTGATGTCCGCGCCAAGGTCGGCGTAGCTCGCATAACCATAGCGGCCGAAGGCGGCCTGGAAGGTTCCCGGGACCAGGCGCTGGAACGCGTAGCCCTCATTCTCGATATTCTGATAGATGCCGCTGAGGTCGAAGGTGAAGTCGGGCGTCGGCTGATAGCGCAGCGCGACGCGGCCGCCATAGAGGTTCGAGCGGTTCACATCGTCCGTGCCCGTCGTGACATTGTCGGCAAAGCCGCCCGCGCGGCGGTAATAGCCGGTCGCGGTCAGCGCGAGCTGGTCCTGCACGATCGGCACATTGACCGAGCCGCGGACCAGAAAGCCCGTTTCGCCATGGCTGACCGACGAGACTTCGGCCGAGGCGGTGCCGAAGAACCGGCTGGCGTCGGGCTTTTTGGTGATGATGCGGACGAGGCCGCCAAGATTGCTGGCGCCATAGAGCGTGCCCTGCGGCCCTTTCAGAACCTCGATCCGCTCGACTTCGGCGAGTTCGGGGGAGGGGGTAAGGAGCGCGCCGACCGACAGGAAGCCGCTCGGCGAAAAGGGCGTCTCGTCGATATAGACCGCCGATGTGTTCGACGTCTGCTGCGCGCCCGAGTTCAGGCCGCGCAGGATGATCGTGCCGGTGCCGGGTGCGCCCGAGTCTCGCTGGCTGAGGCCGGGGACGAGCGAAGCATAGTCGCGGAAGTCGCGAATACCGAGCGACTCGATCTTTTCGCCCGAGACCGCGGTAATCGCGGTCGGGACGTCCTGCAATTTTTCGGCACGCTTGCTGGCGGTGACGATGATCTCGTTGCCATCGGCAATTTCGTTGACCGACGCGACATCCTGCGCGGCCGCCAGTTGGGGAGCCGAGAGCGCGAGCACTCCGCACGAGGTTAGAATGGCCCATTTCCGCTGCATCGTGAATCTCCCTGAAGCTAGACTCGTTCCCCTGCGACTTGAGTCGCTATTTAATGCAGTACTGTTCACTATTGGTTGGACGATTGCAACCACGTTTTTCGTGAGATTGTTGGGAAGGTGGCGCGAAATGGGCGCGATTCAGGGATGCACGAAACGCGCTATGGGCCGACTTCGCTTGGTCCGGTTCAGTTCGCGGCGATGCGCCGCGTCTGTTCCTCCACCTGCTGCTCGACCAACGGCAGTGGCAGCGCGCCGGGCTTCAGAACCGCATCGTGGAAATCGCGAATGTCGAACCGGTTGCCCAGCGCCGCACGCATCTTTTCGCGCGCGTCGTGAATGACCGTATCGCCGAGCTTGTAGGCCAGGGCCTGTCCGGGGATACCGCACGAATAGCGGACGGTTTCCGACCGGATCTCGGTTTCGGGCATGAACGCCTTTTCGCGCATATAATCGCGCGCCTTTTCGAGCGGCCAGCCGAACGCGTTCATTCCCGTGTCGACGACGAGCCGGCACGTCAGGAAGGCGTCCATCATCAGCCGCCCGAAGCGCTCCTCGGGCTCGGGATACATGCCCATTTCGCCCGCGAGCGTCGCGGCATATTCGGCCCAACCCTCGTTGAAGGCATTGATAAAGGCCTTGCGGCGCAGCGGGTGGAGCGTCTCATTTTCGTCCTGCGTCGCGAGGTGGAAATGATGCCCCGGGACCAGCTCGTGATAGTTGAGCGCGCCGATATGATTGAGCGGCCCCTGCGACAGGTTCGGCGAATTGAAATTATAGCGGCCGAGTTCGTCGGTGGGGGTCGGCGGACTGTAATAGCCGAAGGTCATCGATGCGGTCAGGCCCTCGGCCAGCGGTCCAACGCCGTGTCCGGCCTTCGGTTTGAAGTTGAACGTGGCGTCGATATGCGGCGCGATCCGGTCGATATAGCGCTCGAACACCGCACTGATCGCTTCGTCACCCGATGCGCGCCATTTGGGGTCACTCTTGAGCTGGTCGAGATATTCGACCGCGCTTCCCTCGAAGCCTGCCTCGTCGAGCAAGGCCTGCATCTGCGCTTCGATGTTCGCCATGCGCTCCAGCCCGATCGCGTGCACCTGTTCGGGCGACAGGTCGAGCGTCGTGTGCAGCGGGACAAGCGCCGCAAAAATCTCGGCGCCGCCCGGATATTGCGACAGGCCAACGCTTTCGGGCGCTTTTGCCGCATAGTCGTCGCGTTCCAGATAGGCGATAAAGGCGTCGAAGGCGGGCGTCACATCCGCGGCAATTGCACGCTCGATCTGTGCGAGCAGGGGCTCGGCATCGACCGCGCCCAGCCGGGACGCGTCGGGGACGAGCATCGCGGCGGCGCCCGAGCGGAAGCTGTTCAGCAGCGGCGCCGCCTGTTCGAGCTGGACGCGCGGCATATAGATGCCGCGCTCGGCCTGACCCACGGTGCGGTCGAACATCTGGCGGACGATCCGGCCATAGTCGCGGACCAGCGCGACATAGCGATCGCCGTCGGCCGGCGTGTCGAATTTATAGGCTTGAAGCGGCGCGCGGAACGAGTTCAGGAAAAAGCCTGCGCAATAGGCAGTGGGGGCGAACATCGCGAAGAAACCCGCGCCGAGCGGGTCGAACACGAGCCAGTACCAGTCGGCCTCGCGCGACCAGCGTTCGGCCGTCCGCCGCGCGATTTCGAGCGTGAGCGGCAGGTCATGCGGCAGCGCGTCGGCATCGATGAGCGCGATGCGGTCGAGCAGATCGCGTCCCGTGGCCGCGCGCTTGGTGATCGCCTCGATCCCGACGTCGGGCAGCCGGGTCAGCGCATCCTCGGTGCCGCCGAGCACGCGGTTCGCGCTCGACAGCGTCCAGACATCGTCGATGATCCGCAGCGCGGCGCCGAAATTCTCGACCGGCGTAAGCGTCATAATCTATCCTTCCCCAAGGCTTCGGTCGCGGCGCGGGTTCACGCCAGCATCTTTCGTACGTATCTGTATGTTTCATCATCTGCGCTATATGGCAAGACCCTCGGGCTCCTCCGGCCGCACGTCGGCCAAGGCTCGACCGATATTCAGCCCCTTAACATCGCGAAATTCCGCCCGGATACCGGCGAAAATAAAAAATGCATTTATGTATTGAATATGGCAATCCCAGCCGATACCGTCGGTCCCGATTGGCGCGCATCGAATGCGCGGCCGGTCGGGATTCGTCGCGGAGAGGTGATGATGAGCAATATGAGCCTTGCCCCTGCGGTGGCATCCGAAGCGCAGGACGCGGCGGCGCCGTGGCAGCTTTACCGGCCCGGCCAGCGGCGGACCTTCCTGTTCGTCCTGTTCCTGACCGGCACCTCCAACTATGCCGATCGCAACGTCATCGGCGTGCTGCTCGAGCCGATCAAGGCCGAGTTCGGCGTCTCCGATACGATGCTCGGCCTGCTCACCGGGCTCGCCTTCGCGATCTTCTATGTCACCGTCGGGCTGCCGATTGCCTGGCTTGCCGACCGCGGTAACCGGCAAAAGATCATCGTCTGGTCGATCACCGTCTGGAGCATCATGACGGTGCTCTGCGGCATCGCGCAGAATTTCTGGCAACTGGCGCTGGCGCGCGTCGGCGTCGGGGCGGGGGAGGCAGGCGCGATCCCGCCGGCGCAAAGCCTGATCGCCGACTATTATCCGCCCGAGCAGCGCGCCGGGGCGCTCGGCATCTATATGATGTCGTCGATGGCCGGCTATATCCTCGGCATGGTCGCGGGCGGCTGGGTGGCGCAGCATTATGGCTGGCGCGAGGCTTTCATCGTCATCGGCCTGCCGGGGCTGCTGCTGGCGCTTGCATCGCGTTTCTTCCTGCGCGAACCGCGCCTGATCCCGCGCTTCGCCGTCGCGCCCGAGGCCACCGAAGATGCACAGGTCAGCATCCGGCGCCTGCTCGCGAAACCCGCTTATCGCAACATCGTCTATGCGCTCGTCCTTTACTTCCTGATGGCCTATGGCGCGCTCGTCTTCACCGCCTCCTTCATGATCCGCGTCCACGGCCTGACGGTCGCCGAAGCGGGCGCGCTGTTCGGGGCGATGTCGGCGGTGGGCGCGGTGATCGGAAATCTTGGCGGCGGCAAGATCGGCGACCTCCTCGCCAAGCGCGATCTCGCGTGGCTCGCGCGTTTTCCCGGGATCGCGCTGATCCTCGCGCTGCCGCTCTATGTCGGCGCCTTCGCCGTCGGCAATCTCGTACCGATGGCCGCGATTTCGATGGTCGGCGGTGTCTTGCTGACCGGCGCCGTGCCGGCGGTCTTCGCTGCAATGCACACCGTCTGCGGCAGCAAGCGGCGCGCGATGGCCGTGGCGCTGGCTTTCTTCTTCGCGAACTTGATCGGGCTGGGCGCGGGTCCGGTCCTCGCGGGCGCCATCAGCGACCATTTTGCCGGAATTTACGGGCCGGCCGAAGGGCTGCGCTACGCGCTGATGATCATGTCGCTGACCTTCCTGCCGGCGGGGATCTTCATGCTGCGCGCGGCGAAGCATCTGAACGCCGATGCCGAAGACTGATCCGGAGAGGCTGACATGATCGAAAAAGATATGCGCGGATCGGCCGCGGCGGGCGAGGTTACGGCGCTGTATCGCACGCTGTTCCGCCCCGGCGAGGAACATCTGTGGACGGCGAGCGATCTCGATGCGGCGCCGGGCGGGCAAAGCGTCTATTTCTCGGCGCAGTCGTTCGAGGGAACGCTCGAGGACGGCCCCTCGGGTTGGATCTGCCGGTTGGACATTGCGAGCGGTGGGGTCGAGCGCATCGCCCGCGGACGCCAGTATCGGACTGCGCCCGACGGCCGCGCGGCCTATGTCGGGAATCTCGCCGGCGGGCAGGAGCAACTCGTCCTCCGGTCCAGCGCGGGGGAGACCATCGCGTCGATCGCACTCGATATGCGGGTCGAGGCGCTCGTTTGGGCGCCCCGCGGCGACAAGCTGCTGGTGCTCGGCGCCGATGCGGGCGCCGATGTGTCGGGCGCGGAAGGCGGCTTCGCCTTGCGCGGCGATACCAAGGGGCCGGGGTGGCTTCCCGAAGTGGCGTCGTCGAGCGCGCAGAATCTGTGGCGACGGCTCTATATGTGGACGGCGGGCGCGACGGCGCTGCGGGCCGTGGCGCAGCCGCCGTTCAATATCTGGGAAGCGGCGTGGCTCGGCGATGACGCCTTTGCCGTGATCGCGAGCGATCATCATAGCGAGGGAAGCTGGTACGAGGCGAGCCTGCGCATCCTCGATGCGGAGAGCGGCGCCGAGCGCGCGCGCTATACGCCCGCCGAACAGGTCGGCGTTCCCGCCGGGTCGCCCGACGGCGCCCGCTGGGCCATAATCGAAGCCTTTTGCAGCGATCGCGGGATCGTCTGCGGCCCCGTCACTCTGGGCGGCATCGACGGCGAGCGCGTGCTCGACCTTGGCGGTGTCGAGGCGACCGATCTTCGCTGGCGCGACGCGGACAATCTGCTCTTCGCGGGTGTCCGCGATGCACAGACCATCGTGGGCGAGATCAACGTCGTGACCGGAGAGCGTCGCGAGCATTGGGCGTCGGAAGACCTCACGATCAGCGGCTGGTACCCCTCGGCGGTTCCTTCGGCCGACGGATCGGTGTTCGCGGTGGTCGAAGGCTATGCCCAGCCACCGGCAATTGCGCGCCTTTCAAACGGCGAGGCCGAGGCGCTTGCCGATTTTGCGCCCGCACCGGTACCGGCGATCCCCGGCACGATGCGCTATCACCGCTGGCAGGGGCGCGACGGGCTCGAAATCGGTGGCTGGCTGGTCCTGCCCGATGAAGGGGCGCGGAACCTTCCGCTGTTTGTCGATATCCATGGCGGCCCCGTCTGGGCGCATCGCAACCGTTATGCCGCGGCGCTGCGCGCCGGCCCGGTGCTCGTCGGCAAGGGCTACGCCTTGCTCTTGCCTAACCCGCGCGGGTCGGGCGGGCGTGGTCAGGATTTCGCCCGCCGCGTCCACAAGGATATGGGCGGCGAGGATATGCACGACTATCTGGCGGGCATCGACAGCCTCGTCGCGGCGGGGATCGTCGATCCGGCGCGCGTCGGTGTGTCGGGGACCAGCTATGGCGGCTTCATGAGCTCGTGGCTCGTGACGCAGACCGATCGCTTTGCCGCGGCGGTGCCGATCTCGCCCGTTGCGAACTGGTACAGCCAGCATTATGCGTCGCAAATCCCGTGGTTCGACGCCGCGCTGCTCGAAGGCTCGCCGCGGCGACCGGGCGGACAATATTTCGACCGCAGCCCCGTCTTCTTCGCCGAGGGCGCGACGACGCCGACGCTGATCCTCGCGGGCGGGCGCGACAAGAATACCCCGACGGGGCAGGCGATCGAATTTTTCGGCGCGCTGTCGGAGGCCGGAACGGAGGCCGCGCTCGCCGTCTACCCGGACGATGGCCACAGCCTGCGCGGCTACCCCGCCTATCTCGATTCCGCGGCGCGCATCGTCGACTGGTTCGGCCGCCATATCCCGGCGGCTTCCTGACATAGCAGCAAAGGACCTCCCCATGACCCTCGGCCCCTCCGCATGGCCCGAAGCCGATCGCGAGCATTATTGGAACATCCAGCAGACCGCGCTTCCCGGCAATCCGCCCGCGCGGGGCAGGGGCGGCGCCGTCTCGACCGCGCTCAACGGGCTTGCGGCGCGCGTTGGCGAAGAGGCGCTGCGGCAGGGCGGCTCGGCGGTCGATGCGGTGATGAGCACGGCACTCGCGCAGATCGTCCTCGGCGGCGGCGCGGTCATCAGCTTCTTCGGCATCCTGTCGCTCATGCATTATGACGCGGCGAGCAACGACGTGACCTCGCTCAATGCGGGGTGGAACACCGTGCTCGCCGAGGACGATCCGATGTCGATCCCGGGCAAGCTCAACCCGGCGGCCGACGGCGTGACCAACATGATGCTCGAAGGCGAACCGTCGGGACGCACTGCGATGGTCGGCGGCTTCATGCGCGGGCTCGAGGCAGCGCACCGGCGTTTCGGCAGGCTGCCGTTCGCGCGCCTGTTCGACGCCGCGATCGAACTCGCCGAGGACGGGTTCGCGGTTTCGGCGGGGCTCGCGCGCTACATCGACGTGCGCAAGGCGGACCTCGCGCGCCTGCCCGAAACGCGCTCGATCTTCTACAAGGACGACGGCACGCCCTATGTCGAGGGCGACCATTTCCGCCAACCCGCGCTCGCCGAAACCCTCCGCCGCGTCGCGAGCGAGGGCGCCGACTATATGTACAAGGGCGCTTGGGCGGCGCGCTGCGTCGAGGCGATACAGCGCGACGGCGGCAAGATGACGCTACAGGACCTCGTCGACTATCGCCCAATCTGGTCAACCCCCGCCACGGTGGAGCGGGAGGGATATACGATCGCGGTCCTCGGCGAGCCCTGCGAAGGCTCGGTCAACCTCATCGAATCGCTCAATCTGGCCGAGGCCGCAGGGATCAAGGAACTCGGCCACTGGTCGACCTCGTCCGACAGCCTTGTACGGCTCGCCAAATGCTGCGCGGCGATCGGCGGGATGCGCTACGAAAGCCCCGAAGAGCAGCAAAAGGCCTTTCCGGGTATCGACATGAGCCGCGCGTCGCGCCTGACCCGCGAACATGCCGGCGAGCTCTGGCAGCGGCTGGTCGATCAGGAACCGGTGCGCTTCCTTCCGAAGGGGACGCATTCGGACGTCGTTGTCGCGGTCGATGCCGACGGCAACATGGCCGCGCTCTGTCACTCGATCAATTGCCTGATCTGGGGCCAGACCGCGATCGTCGTCGATGGTGTGTCGGTCGGCGACCCCGCCGCTTATATGCAGTCAATGGTCGCGGCGACGCCGCGCGGCGCGCAACTGCCCAATCCGATCGAGGTCGGGCTCGTGATCAAGGACGGTCAGCCCGAAATCGCCTGGTCGTCGATGGGGGTCGGATTGCATTATCAGACGACCCAATCACTCTTGAACGTGATCGACTTCGGAATGACGATCGAGCAGGCCGCCGATGCGCCGCGCCTGCTGCTGCCGATCTCGCCCGACGGCAGCCAGCGCGAACTGATCCTGCGCGTCGTCGATGGCGAGTTTTCGGAAGAGCTGCTCGATGCAACAGGGCTTGAAATCAGATCGATCCCGCCCGCCGAGGCACGCTTCGCACAGGGGCTATGGGTGGCGGTCCGGCGCGATCCGTCGACCGGCGACCTCACGGCCATTTCGCCGCGCTATACCAATGGGCAGGCGGCGGCGATTCTCTGACGGTTCCCGCAGCGCACGGTGATATCGAAACGGTGATGCACAACGACCGAAAAGTTCGACAGATCACCGGAGGTCCGGGCGATCGTCGCTTGCCGCCCAGTTCAGCATCGCCAGCGCCCGTTGCATTATTTTACCCCGAGCTGGCGTTTCGAATGGGAAGCAAGAGTGTCGATCACTCAGGCGGCTACTTTGGGCCGCGACGTCGGCTCGCCGCGTCCGTTGCACGGCCGGGCAACATCGCATTTGGCGTGGCGTCGGGCGATGCGGCACGGGCGGGCATATTTGTTCGACAGGAGCGTTTCATGCCCAGACTCTTCGGCCCGATCGCCGCGCTTTGCCTGGCAAGCGCGATATCGCTCGCTGCCCCCTTGGCGCAAGCCCAGGAAGCGGCGCCGGCCGCTTCGCTCGCCACCGGGGTCAAGGTCTATGACCAGAATGGCGAAGAAGTTGGCCAGATAGCGAAAGTGTCGGGTGACAGGGTTGCGGTGTCGATCGACGGCAATGGGCTGGTGGTTCCCAAAAACGCCTTTGTGAAGGGCGCCAAGGGACCGGCGTTGAAAGCGCCTAAGGCGAAGATCCTCGCGGTCCTGAGGCAGGCCGAGGCCGATGCCGCGGCGGTAGACGGCGCATTGAAACCCGGCGCCGAGGTCCGCAGCGCCGATGGTGCCGCGGTGCTTGGCAAGGTCACGGCGATGGCGCCCCAAGGCGCGGTGCTGGCGACGAGCGAAGGCAATATCACCATGCCTCGTGCTGCATTTTTCCTGTCGGACAAGGGATTGGCGATGAAGGTCGATGAAGCGCAGTTTCTCGCCGGTGTCCGGGCGGCGCGAGCGCAAAAGAAGGGCGGTTGATGGCGCGCGGCGATTTTCGAGGCGGCTTCAGAATCCCAAAAGGCTGAAACTCGCCTCGGCGCGCAGGCCGATAACCAGCGCGTCCGTGATGGCGCGGTCGGCCGACGGGCGGTGGATGTAATGGATGTTCGGCTGGACCGCGAGCCACGGTGCGACCTGCGCGCGATAGGTCGCCTCTACCGCGACCTCGGCCGACGCCGCGCTCGTCGCCGCGCGCCATGAGTCCGACGTGAAGGCGGCCGCGAATGCGATGCCGAACTCGTCCGCTTCGCGTCCAGGGACCCAGCCGCTGAATTTGAGGCCGCCGCTCGCAAAACGGTCGAACATATTATACCGCCCGCTGGCGGTGCCGAGCCGGGCGAATGCGTCGACCCTGCGGCCCGATCGTTCGATGAGCGGGACCTCGGCGCGGACATAGGTCCCGGCATTGCCGTCGCCTGCGGCATTCCCGTCGTTGCGCTCAAAGTCGGCAGTATAGCGCCAGTGGCCGAGCAGCAGCTTGCCTTCGCCCAGCGGCGCCTCAAGCTCGCCGACGAGCAACGCGCCGTCGGCATGACCGAGCTTGACCGCCGTCCGTCCCGGATGCGCCGGATCGCCGGGAACGCCGTCGAGAACCGCGGCGCGAACCGTCCAGCCTTCGGCCGGCGTGACCGCCAGCCGCGCCGCGAGCGAGGTCGAAGGAAAGATCGAGGGGCCGTTCTGCCCGCTCTGCGCGAAATCGGTGCCGATGCCATGCGGGCTGCTGACGAACAGCCCCGCTGCGTCGAGCGCGTCGAATTCCGAATTGAGATCATAGAGCCCTGCGCGCACCGACACATGTTCGCCGAGCTTCTGGTCGACCCATGCTTCGTATAGTCGCAATGCCGAGGTGCCGGTTTCGATATTGCTGACCGCTTGTGCGTCGCCGACGAGGTCGCTGATCGACTTGCCGTTGTTGTAGAGGCCGTAGACATGGAGCTGTGCGCCGTTCCAGCCGACGAGCGCTTCCATATCGGCCTCCAGCACGAGGTCGAAATTGTCGAGGTAGCGCGTCCCGCGCTTCAAGCCGCCCGACGCGTTGCCGATCACTTCGGCCGTGTAGGTGGCCTGCAAAAGTACTGGGCCGTGCGTTTCGTCGATCTCCGCAGGCGCGTGCGTGTGGGCGTGCGGCAAATGACCGTGCGGCGGTGGCAGGGTCACCTCCTCGCCGGCGGCTGCAAGCATCAGGGCGGAAAGAAGCATCAGAAACTCACCATGAAGGCTAGGCGGATACGGTCGAGCCAGTCCGACGGCTGCAGCGATCCGGCATAGCGCGGATCGAGCGGGCGATAGTGATACCAGAGCAGGTCAAGCTGCAGGCGCGACGCCGGGATGTAGGAAATGCCAAGGCCGTGCAGGCGATAATTGGTCGCGAGGTCGATATTGTCGTGGCTGAACGCTGAGAGCACCGAGTCCACCTCGACCTCCGAGAAAATTATAGGCGATACGGAAATCGCCGCGAGAGGCCAGCCGCCCTGCCACAGCGAGGCTAAGCGTCTTCATGGCGAGAAGAGTGCGGCCCGTCTTGCATATTCTATTCCTCTCCGGAGGCCGTCTTTATCGACCGTTGCTGACGCGAGGCTGACACGGGTCTTGACCGTGGTTTGCGGCGTTTGGCCCACAGCAGCACGCCCGCGACGATCATCGTGATCAGCCACAGGCCGATCACGATCGACAACAGGTGTCCGACGATCCTGCCGGCTTCGCCGGTGTGGATCGGGAACAAGGCGCTCATGAACGCGCGCGCAGGCTCCGCCTCGGCAATCGGATAGGGCCGCGGACGCTGCCGTCATTCGCGTCGACCAGGACGATGCTGCCGCCATAGGCGCGGCGGATCTCGCCGGGCGCGCGGACGCGGATGCGATAGGTCGCATCGCCGTCCTTGGGCCAGGCAACCTGCGTCAGGCGACTGCCCGGGATGGCGGCGAGCGCGGCCGACGCCGCCGTTACAAAGCCCACCGGTGGACCCGTCATCGCATTGTCGGGCAGAGAAACCGGAGCGGCGCCGATCAACTCGCCAAAGCCGTCCTCGAACTTCAGGATCGTGCCGTCGCCGGCGATGCGGACCTTGCGGCTCTCGCCGTCCTTGTCCTTGAGATAGATGGTGTAGCGGTCGGTGAGCCCCGCGGTCGTCCAGATCTTTGTGACCTTGCCGCCGCTTCCGGGCGGAACGAGCGCCTCGATCCGCCGTTCGATCGCGCCGAGTTCGGTCGGGCGATGGATCGCCGAAATCGTCCGGTCGGCGATTTCCCAATGGAAGACGATCAGGATACCCGTAATCGCCTGGAGCAACCAGAAGATTGCAGCGCCGAGGCTCAGCCATCGGTGAAGGGGCGGGATACGGCGGCGCGGCGACGGCTGCACGGATGTGGCCGGCCGCGACCGACCTCATTTCATCGGGGGCAACGCGGTCGAAAATAATCTGGTTTTCTTCCCCAGTTCGGCGATCCTCGGCGGCATCGACAAATGGCCCGCCGCCTTTTTTGCGCGCGGGCTGTGGGACTATGCCGCCTCGCTGCAGGGAACCGTCGAAAGCTATCGCCGCGTTCGGGGGCCGAAGGAGCTGGTCGTGGTGCGCGCGCCGCATCCCTATGAAGTATGGCCCGGAGAGGAACAGGGAAGAGTGCGAGAGCGGATGGTGGCGTTCGCGACGGGCGTCATCCAGGGCCGAAATAGCATTGCCGGCGGACGCCCCTGGCGCGACATGAAGGAACTGGTTGCGACTAGCTCGGACGTCTGGGAAGCCTCGACCAAGCCGACGGTCGTGCCCTGACCGTCGGCGTCGGCCCGCCGCTTTTATTTCGCGTTGCGCCTGCGACAGCGTGGTGACAGCCGGGGGCCGCACGATGCGGCCCTGATCGAAAAAATGGGGAGTGACGCCGTGAATGACATGAACCTGACGCGGCGGCGGGCCGGGCAGCTTGTTATGGGAGCCAGCGCCTTTGTAATGCTTGGTGGCTGTGTCGACCGTATCGGCCGCGTATCGGCCGCCACCCCCGGTCTCGGTCCGGTCCAGCCCGACACCTACAGGGACGGCTTGCTGCGCAGCACGCCCGAGGCGCAGGGCGTCTCGTCCGACGCGGTCCTCGCCTTTCTTGCCGACGTCGAAAGCGCGGGGCTCGAACTTCATTCCTTCATGCTCATGCGCAATCGCCACGTCGTTGCCGAAGGCTGGTGGTGGCCCTATTCGCCGGGGCGTATCCATATCACCCACTCGTTGACCAAGAGCGTAACCGCGGTCGCGGCTGGCCTGGCGATCGACGAGGGGCGCTTCGGCTTCGACGACAAGGTCGTCTCTTTCTTCCCCGAATATGTGCCGGCCGACGCCAGCGAGAATATGCGCGCGATGACGGTGCGCAATCTGCTGACGATGCAATGCGGTCACGACGAGGAGACGTCGGGGTCGAAATGGCGCCCGATCGACACGCCCTGGGCGGCCGAATTCTTCAAGATTCCGGTGGTGCATCAGCCGGGTAGGCATTTCCAATACACCAGCGCGGCCAGCTTCATGCTCTCGGCGATCGTCAGCAAGACGACCGGACAGCCGATGGCCGACTATCTGAAGCCGCGCTTTTTCGAGCCGATGGGCATCGACCGTTGGCATTGGGACACGAGCCCCGGCGGTGTCAGTCCCGGCGGCAACGGGTTGACGTGGAATACCGCGGCGTCGGTCAAGCTGGGCGCGGTGCATGCCAGCGGCGGGACATGGAACGGCCACCGCATCCTGTCCGAAAAATGGGTGCGCGAGGCGACGACCGAGCAGACGCCGGGCGACAAAGACGGCGCCTATGGTTATCAATGGTGGATGGGGCCGGGCAAAGCCTATCTCGCGCTCGGTCTGTTCAGCCAGATGTCGATCGTCTTTCCCGAACATAATGCCGTTCTCGCGCTGTTTTCGGCGATCAAGGGCAGCAAGAAGATCAAGCCGCTGATCTGGAAGCATTTCCCGGCCGCCTTCGTCGCGGACAAACTGCCGGCAGATCCCGATGCGGTGGTCCTGCAGCGCAAGACCGCGGGGCTTCGTTTGCTGCCAGCGCTTGCAGCGAGCAATTTGCCGGTTCCGCCCGGCGTCAGCGGTAAGCGCCTGACGATCGAGGCGAACGATCAGGGCGCCGAATGGATGTCGTTCGATTTTGCCGGGGACCGCTGCACCTACCGGATGCGCGATGCACACGGCGAACATACGGTCACCGCGGGCTTCGCCGACTATCTCGAACAGGATACGAGCATGACGGGCAACCGTTTGCACCATGAATATCGGCCGCCGAGCCAGCGGGTTGTCGCGGGCGCGCGCTGGACCGCGGCCAATAAGCTCGAGATGATCTGGCAGTTCGTCGAAACGGCATTCCGCGACACGCTTGTCTGCACCTTCACCGCCGACGGCGTTACCGTCGACCGCAGCGTCAATGTGAACTCGGCCGAGGAGCGGCTGCCGACCCTGACGGGCCGGATCGCCTGATCGAACCAGCTGTGAGGGTGCTGACCTGACACCAACACCCGATTTCCTTCCCCCGGCGCGGCGAGCGCTGGGGGATTTTTCTTGCGCTAGAATTTTGAAATGATTTGCGAAAAAGTCTCTGCGCGCCGTGACAGCAGCATGACAGGCATCGCCTTTTAGCCAGAGCATGAAACAAGGTGCACGACGAAGCAGGCGCCTGTAATCGAGACGGGGATGATGCTGACACTTCTGGCATTTTTGATGGTCGCCACCTTCATGACCTTGATCATGACCAAGCGGCTGTCGGCGCTGATCGCGCTTATCGTCGTGCCGACGATCTTCGCGCTGATCGCCGGCTTCGGCGCCGGGCTGGGCGACATGATGCTGGAGGGTGTGCGCGACCTGGCACCGACCGGCGTAATGCTGCTGTTTGCGATCCTATATTTCGGGCTGATGATCGACGTCGGCCTGTTCGACCCGCTGGTGAAGACGATCGTCCGCATTGTCCATGGCGACCCGATGCGCATCTGCATCGGCACCGCCGTGATGACGCTGATCGTCGCCTTGGACGGCGACGGCACCACTACTTACATGATCACCGTCTCGGCGCTGCTGCCGCTCTATCGCCATATGAAGATGGACGTGCGCATCATGGCGTGCCTGATCATGATGTCGGTCGCGGTGATGAATGTCGTCCCATGGGGCGGGCCCACGACGCGCGCCGCGCTGGCGCTCGGCGTCGATCCGCGCGAACTGTTTGTCTCGCTGATCCCGGCGATGATCACCACATCGATCTGGGTGCTGTTTGTCGCGTGGATTTTCGGCCGCCGCGAACGCAAGCGGCTCGCGTTGCTGCCCGCCGATGCGGTCGACGAGGACGCGACCGGCGAGGAAGTGATTCGCGAACAGATGGACGGCGAAGATCATCGCCGTCCGGGCCTCTTCTGGTTCAACCTTGCGCTCACCCTCGGCCTGCTCGGCCTCCTGATCGGCGGGTCGATCCCGCTCGTCATTCTGTTCATGGGCGCTTTCGCGATTGCTGCCGCGGTCAACTATCCCAATTTGCAGCAGCAGAAAGACCGCATCGCGGCGCACGCGGGCAATGCGATGGCGACCGTCAGCCTGGTGTTTGCGGCGGGTATCTTCACCGGTATCTTGTCGGGAACGAAGATGGTCGATGCGATGGCCAGCTCGGTGATCGCGGTCATTCCCGACGCGCTCGGCCCCTATATGGCGCCGATCACCGCCTTGCTCAGCATGCCCTTCACCTTCCTGATCTCGAACGACGCCTTTTATTTCGGCATGCTGCCGATCCTCGCCGGGACGGGCGCCGAATATGGGGTGACGCCGATGGAAATGGCGCGCGCGTCACTGGTGGGGCAGCAGATCCACCTGCTCAGCCCGCTCGTCGCCTCGACCTATTTGCTCGTCGGCATGTCGGGTCTCGAACTTGCCGATCATCAGAAATATATCTTCCGCTGGGCGCTGGGCGCATGTTTCGTCTTCATGGCGACCTGCCTGCTACTCGGCGTCTTTCCGCTCTACGCTGGATGAGGGGCGGCGCGCTATTTCTTGGGGGTACCGATGGCCGCCTGCCATTGGGTCATGATGCGGCGCCGTTTCATCTGATCAAGGTTGGCGATCAGCGCCGGGCCGATGCGCAGCGTGCGGGCGGCGCTGGCGGGCGCGCGGGCGCCCGCACGGGCACGGACGTCGGCGCGGACCGGCGTCATATAGCGATAGGAAAGCTGGGCCTGGCCCGCACGCGACAGCATGAAATCGAGGAACAGCTTTGCCGCATTGGGGTGGCGCGCCTGGTCGGGGATGATCGCGATCCGCGACATGATCAGCGTATAGTCGCTGGGCATCACGACGCCGATGTTGGCATCGTGCGATTGGCGTTCGAGCGCGTAGGATCCGATCATATTATAGACGAACGCCAACCGCCCGTCGCCAAGCCGCGCGAGCATTTCCGAGCTCGTCGGGTAGGTCGTGACCTTCGTTTGCCCCAGCGCCGCCATCAACGGCACGGTGTCGCGGCTGACTTGCAGGTCCTGGCTCAGGAACAGATAGCCGGCGCTCGACCGGGCGGGATCGAAGGTCGCGATGCGGCCGCGATAATAGCGCGCCTTGGCCCGCAGCAGGCGGGTGAGGTCGGCGTGGGTGCGCGGCACATCGGCGGCCGGCACCAGCTTGCGGTTATAGGCGAAGACGACGGGTTCGGCGGTCGTGCCCCAGGCCTCGTTCTTCCACACCGCCCAAGCCGGCAGATACGGCTTTTCGGGCGAGGCGTAGGCCTGCGCATAGCCGTCGTTGACCAGCTTGGTCTGCAGATCCATCGCAGCGCTCCACAGGAGATCGGCGCCCGGGCGTTTTGCGCGCGCTTCGGCAATGACGCGATTGTGCAGCGCGGCCGTCGTGATTTCGCGATAGTCGACGCGCACGAACGGATAGCGCTTCTCGAACGCCGCGATCAGGCCCGCGGCTTCGCGCCGGTCGGTGGTCGAATAGATGACGATCGTGCGCTCGGTGCGCGCGGCGTCCATGATCGTGCGATAGGAGCGCGGATAACCCTTGGGCGGATCGCTGAGCGGCTTGGCGGCGGAGGTGAGCAGCGCCGGGGCCAGTATCGCCAGCAGGGCCGTTGCTGCAAACTTCCTTCGCCCCGCAAAATGCGTCACGTGTTCTTCTCCCCAATTTCACTTATGTTTATGGCCAAGGGAAACATGGTCAACCTGTCAACCGGCTGTCACGGATCGAGGCAATGGCGCGCATATTACTGATCGAAGACGATGCCGCGTTGTCGCGCGGACTGGTCGCGGCGCTGACCGCAGAGGGCTATTCGGTCGACCCGGCGCCCGACGGCGCGTCCGCGCTGATGATGGCGTCGGACGAACCTTATGCGATCATCACGCTCGACGTCGGCTTGCCCGACATGTCGGGGTTCGACGTGCTGAAATCGCTCCGCGCCAAGGGATGCCATGCGCCGGTGCTGATCCTGACCGCGCGCGACGAGATCGATGACCGGGTGAGGGGGCTTGACCTTGGGGCGGACGATTATCTGCTCAAACCCTTTGAGCCGCGCGAGCTCGCCGCGCGCATCCGCGCGCTGCTGCGCCGCCCGCAGGTCGATCCCGCGCCGGTGATCCGCGTCGGCAAGCTCGAATTCGACCGTTCGCACCATATCGCGCGGATCGACGGCCGCGACCTGGATCTGCGCCGCCGTGAATGGGTCGTGCTCGAACGGCTGCTCTCGCGCGTCGGGCAGGTGGTGTCGAAGGACCGGCTCGCGTCGGAGGTGTTCGGTTATGACGAGCCCGTCGCGCCCAATGCGATCGAGGTCTATATCGCGCGGCTGCGCAAGAAGCTTGAGCCCGACGGCCCGACGATCCGTACGCTGCGCGGGCTTGGCTATCTGATGGAAGAAGACTGAGTGACGGCGCGGCGCGTCAGTTCGATCACACGCCGGATGATGGTGGGGATGGGGTTCCCCTTGGCCGCGCTCGCGTTGTTGCTCGGCGTCGGCGGTGCGGTGACGATCAATGAGGTCGTCGAGGGCGTGAACGACCGGCTGCTCGGCGCGTCGGCGCGCGCGATCGCCGAAACGCTCGCGCTCGAAAATGACGAGGTGACGCTCGACCTGCCGGCGTCGGCGCTGGGCATGCTGGAAAATGACGCGCGCGATAATGTCTATTACAGCGTGTGGGCGAACGGCGAGCTGCTGACCGGTTATCCCGATCTTCCGCGCGTGAGCAAGCTGCCCGACGACGATGGGGAGATGGTTTTTCAATACGCCCATTATCGCGATTATCGCATCCGTATTGCCGCGGTCGCACGCAAGGTGCCGCGGATCAACCAGCCGGTCATCGTCGAGGTCGCCGAAACGCTCGAGGCGCGACATGCGCTGCGCAACAGGATGCTCGTCGCGCTCGCGATCCTGGAGGTGCTATTGATTGCGGTATCGCTCGGACTGCTGCCGCTCGCGGTGCGCTGGGGCTTGGCGCCGCTCAAGCGCGTGCTCAGCGCGATGGGGACGCGGCGCGAAGCCGATTTTACCCCGCTGCCGCTCGACTATGTCCCGGTCGAACTGCGCGGGCTCGTCGGCGCATTCAACGGCCTGCTGGGCCGTCTCGATGCCGCGATGCAGGGCATAAGGCGGTTCACCGCCGACGCGTCGCACCAGATGCGCACGCCGCTCTCGATCCTGCGCGCGCATGTCGCGGCCCTGCGCTCGGCAAAGCTGCCTGCGGGGCCGGCGCAGCAATCGGTCACGGATATCGAAGTCGCGACAGGACGACTCCAACGGCTGCTCACCCAGCTTTTGGCGCTCGCTCGCGCCGAGGGTGCGCGCGAGGGGGGACCCGATATGCGTGCGCCGGTCGACTTGGTGGAAATCGCCCGCGCGGCGAGCGTCGAGCAAGCGCCGCAGGCGGTGAAAACCGGGATCGACCTGCATTTCGAGGCGTCTGGAAACGCGGTTACCGTCCTCTCCCAGCCCGACCTCGCGGGGGAGCTTGTGGGCAATCTGATCGACAATGCGATCCGCTACAATCGCAACCGGGGCGTGGTGACGGTCACGGTGTTGGATGAGGGCGTCGTGATCATCGAAGATGAAGGCCCCGGCATCCCGCCCGATGCCCGCGCGACCGCGTTCGAACGCTTCGGACGGCTGGCGCCCGATCGCGGGCGGGAGGGCAGCGGCCTGGGATTGGCGATCGTTCGCGCGCTAGCCGACAGCCTTGGCGCAGAGATAGAACTTGCCGATCGCGGCGCTTCGCCGGGACTGCGCGTGACGGTTCGTTTTCCGGTCCCGCCAGCGGAAAAGCGCAGCTACGACCCCGTTTCGTAACCCGGCTGCAACGTGACAGCGCAGTGACAGGAAGCCGGCATAGGCTCCTCCCATAAACATCGCCCAAAAAGGGCGAGCGCGGGGCGCAGCCCGCACATCAGTCTTGTCGGACCTTCTGGGAGGGAGCTTATCGTGCGTCCATTCGGCGTCATTCGGTATTCATTGTCACATGCGGCGCTCGCCGCTTGTCTGCTGCTGCCCGTGGCGGCACACGCGCAGGCCGATGCCGGCCGCGACCGGTTCCGCGAGACCTATAAGGAGCTGATCGAGACCGACACCTCGCTGTCGAATGGCGATTGCACGCTGGCTTCGAACCGGATGAAGGCGCGCCTCGTCGCGGCCGGCTATCCCGAGAATCAGTTCCGCGTCGTGGTCCCCGAAAAGTTCCCGAAATTCGGCAATCTCGTTGGCGAAATTCCCGGCAGCGATCCCGGGGCGCCGGCGATCCTGCTCGTCGCGCATATCGATGTCGTCGAGGCCAAGCGCGAAGATTGGGAACGCGACCCCTTCAAGTTGGTCGAGGAAAATGGCTATTTCTTCGCGCGCGGCGCGATCGACGACAAGGCGATGGCATCGATCTTCGTCGACTCGCTGGTCCGCTACCGCGAAGATAAGTTCAAGCCGCGCCGTACGATCAAGATCGCGCTGACCTGCGGCGAAGAGACCGATGTCGTGTTCGACGGGGTCGAATATCTGCTGGCGACCGAGCCCGACACGCTGAAGGCCGGCTTTGCGATCAACGAGGGCGGCAAGGGCTGGCTCGACGACAAGGGCGCACCGCGCACCTTCGGCATCCAGGTGGGCGAGAAGGTCTATCAGGACTTCACGCTCGCGACGACGGGGCCGGGCGGACACAGCGCGCGACCGCACCCCGACAATCCGATCACCCGGATGTCCGAGGCGCTCGCGCGCGTCGGAAATTATCACTTCCCGGCGATGCCGGGCGAGGCCGTGCGCAATTTCTTTGCCCGCTCGGCGCCGCTCTATCCGGGCGAGAAGGGCGATGCGATGCGCATAGTCGGTACCGGCAAGGACGATGCCGCCGCGCTCGACCTTTTGAGCAAGGCCGACCCGGTCTGGAATGCGATGATCCGCACCACCTGCACCAACACGCAGGTCACGGGCGGCCATGCGCATAATGCGGTGCCGCAGCGCGCGGAGGCGAACGTCAACTGCCGTATCCTGCCGGGCACCAGCGTCGACACGATCCACAAGGCAATCGTCGAGGTGGTCGCCGATCCGCGGATTTCGGTCACCGCCGCCGACGAACCAAGCCCGGTGCCCGCACCGCCGCCGCTGACTCCCGAGATCATGAAGCCCGTTGAGAAACTGGTTGCCGAAATGTGGCCCGGCGTGCCGGTGATCCCCAACATCAGCACCGGCGCGACCGACGGGCGTTTCCTGAATAGCGCGGGCATCCCGACCTATGGAATTTCGGCAATCTTCGTCGATCCCGATGGCAATGGCGTCCACGGGCTCAACGAACGCGTGCGCGTGAAGTCGCTCTATGACGCGCGCCAGTTCCTCTATCGCCTCGTCAAGACCTACGCGAGCGCGCGATGAAGGCACTGAAGCCCCAATTGCTGAAGCTTCACCGCTGGGTCGGGCTGACCCTCGCGGTGCTGCTGACGATTCAGGGGCTGAGCGGAATGTCGCTCGTCTTTCGCGACGAGATCGACCGGGTGATCCATCCGGCGCTGGTGGTCGAGCCGGCGGCGACGCGCGTGCCGGTGCAGGCGTTGATGGACGCCGTCGAGGCCCGGCACCCGGGCGTACCGGTCAGCCGCGCCGAATTTCCGCTGTGGGACGATGGGGCGGTGCTGTTCAAGTTGACTGCAAAGGACGGGACGCGCTGGCTGACCGCGGTCGATCCTTATCGCGGCGTCATCGTCCGCGACGGCTCGCTGGCGGCATGGCCCGGTGAATGGATTTTCCTGATCCACGACAGCCTGCTCGCGGGCCCGTTCGGTGAAACGATCGTGGGGATCGAGGGCTTTGGCCTCCTCTTCCTCGCGCTGACCGGTCCGATCGTCTGGTGGCCCGGACGCAAGCGGTTGAAACAGGGGTTCAAGGTGATCACCGGCCGCGGCGCCGATCTCAAATGGCGGACGCTGCACCGTGCGGTTGGCGCGTCGATCGCCATCGTGCTTGTCATGTCGGCGACGACCGGCGTGCTGATGGTCTGGAAACCCGAGTTTCGCAATGTGCTGCGCATCGTCACGCCGGTGACCGACAAGCCGGCACCGAAAGTGCCCGAGCAGCCCAGCGCGACGATGGTGCCTGTCGATCGGCTGGTGGCGAAGGCGCGCGCCGAATATGGTCCGACCGAACTGCGCCAGATCCGCTTTTCCGACAGTGGTCGCGTCGCGGCGATCTTCCTCGAAAGCGACCTCACCATTCGCGCCGAGGGGGCCAAGCAAATCTATTATAACCGCTACGACGGCAGCGACGTCGGCCATTATGTCTCGGGCGCGCTGCCCGTGGGCACCGAGATCGTCGACTGGCTGATCACGCTCCACACGGGCATGTTCGGCGGCACGGCTACCCGCCTGCTCATGGTTGTCGCTGGGCTTTCGCTCGCCGGGCTTTCGGCGAGCGGGCTGTGGCTCTGGTATTCGCGCACGACGCGCGGGCGGAAACGGGCGCCGGTAACGCGCGCGCGCGCGATGGCGGAGAGCGCCTGATGCGTGTCGTTCGCCCGATCGAAACGCGCGACCTTACCGGACTCGTCGACCTTGCCGAAAGCCTCGGTCCGGGGATGACGACGCTGCCCGCCGACAGGACCGCGCTCGCCGAAAAGGTCGAGCGGTCGGTCGCGAGCTTTGCCGGAAACATCGACCGCGCCGACGCGCATTATATGCTGGTGCTCGAAGACGCCGAGGGACGGCTGCTCGGGACGTCGGCGCTCTATCCCTCGGTCGGCGCGCCCTTCGGCTTCTTTTCCTACAAGCGCATCCGGCTGATCCAGCGGAGCCAGGCGGTCGGCGCGAGCTGCGACGTGGAGATGCTGACGCTTGCCAACGACTATACCGGCACGACCGAAGTCGGGACGCTCGCGGTGCGGCCGAGCGAGAAGGGGAGCGGCGCCGGACGCCTGCTCGCCCGCGCGCGCTATATGCTCGTGGCGACGCGGCCCGACCTGTTTGCCCCACTTTTGATGGCGGAAATGCGCGGGTGGCAGGATGCCGACGGGCGCAATCCCTTCTGGGATGCGGTTGGTGCACGCTTCTTCAACATGGATTTCGCGACCGCCGACCGGTTGAGCGCGGTGCGCGGCGCCGACTTTATCGCCGAACTTCTGCCCAAGCATCCCATCTATATCGACTTGCTCCCCGATGCTGCGCGTGCCGTCATCGGGCGCCCGCACGACGCGAGCGCGCCGGCGCGGGCGATGCTGATGCAGGAAGGCTTCCGTTACGAAGGCTATGTCGACGTGTTCGACGTCGGGCCGCAGGTGCATTGCGACCGTGACCAGATCGCGACCGTGCGGCAGTCGCGCTGCGGTCTGCCGGTTCCGCTGTCGCCGAACTTTGCGCCCGGCGCGCCCGACTATCTGATCTGCACCGGCGACCTCGCCCGCTTTCGGGTCACGCTCGCGTCGGCGCGGCCGGGGCCGGGCGAGATCGCGCTCGGCGACGATGTCGTGCGGGCGCTTGGTGTCGATCGAGGCGAACAGCTTCGCTCGTCGCCCGCGCAATTGGGACTGGCGGCATGACCGCGCGGGCGTCAGCGTTGCTGGGCCGCCTCGGCAAGGATCCATGTCCGCAGCCGCGCGAAACGCGGATTGTTCAGCCGCTCGGCCGGATAGGCGAGATAATAGGCGGCCTCACCGACCACCGCCTGATCGAACGGACAGACGAGCGCCCCCGATTCCAGCTCGGGCTCGATCATGAAGCTGGGCAGCAGCGCGACGCCGGCCCCGCTGGCTGCGGCCTGTGCCAACATCAGGAAATGGTCGAAGGTCGGGCCAGCGATCATGCGGTCGACGGGCACGCCCATATGGTGCAGCCACAAACGCCAGGCATCGCGGCGCTCGGCCTGTACGAGCAGCGGGAATTGCAGCAGGTCGCGCGGCGCGGCCACAGGATGTTCGTCCAGCAGGCGCGGCGCGATCACCGGGATGGCGCGCTCGCGAAACAGCAGGTCATGCTCGGCGCCGGGCCAGGTCGGCAGGCCATAATGGATCGCGGCGTCGAACCCGTCTTCGGCGAAATCGAACTCGTGCGTGCGCGCGGCGAACTCGATCTCGAGGTCGGGCATGTCGCGCGTCAACTGGCCCAGCTTCGGTCCCAGCCAGCGCATGCCAAAGGTTGGCAGCGTCGCGATGCGCAGCACCGTTTCGGCGGGTTCGGCGAGCGCCCGCGCGGTCGCGACGCGGATCGCCGCGAGCGCCGGTCCGATCGCATCGGCATAGGCGCGGCCATCGGCGCTCAGCTGAACGCGGCGGCCATTGCGGTCGAACAGCGAGGTTTGCAGCCACTCTTCGAGCGTCGCGACCTGCCGGCTCACCGCACTCTGCGTCAGGCCGATTTCGTTGGCGGCTTTGGAGAAGCTGCCGTGGCGCGCGGCGGCCATGAAGCTGTGCAGCGCGGCCATCGGCGGCAGCAGTCGGCGGGCATGTTCGTTCATGAGCAAACGTCATACTCAAACATGAAAAGATCGCAAGACGCGAACCGGAATTTGTGAAATTCAAAAAGATTTTGTGGGGAAGGAGCAAGAGATGCCCCCCTCAATTATTGGGCCAGGGAATTTGGAGGGAAGTTATTATGATTAAAATGCATAAGTCGCTGCTTTTTGCCGGGGCTGCGCTCGGCGCGGTTTTGGCGCCGTCGGCAGCCTTCGCGCAGGAGGCCGATGCGGCCCCCGAACCCGAGGCTTCGGGCCTCGAGGAAATCGTCGTTACCGCCGACCGCACGGGCACCGAAGCGGTGCAGGTCGGCAGTTTCCGCGGCGCGCGCCAGCTCGATGTGCCGCTGACGATTTCGGTTATCCCGAAGACGCTGCTTGAAAGCCAGCAGGCGGTCACGCTCAGCGACGCACTTCGCAACTCGGCGGGCGTCACCAGCTCGCAGATCACGTCGACTTTCTATAGCAGCCTCGCGATCCGCGGCATCGACGTCGACAACCGCGGAAATTATCGCCTCAACGGCTCGCTGCCGATCGTCAACCTCGTCGGCTTGCCGCTCGAGAACAAGGAGCGCGTCGAGGCGCTGAAGGGCGCGTCGGCGCTTTATTACGGCTTCACCACCCCGTCGGGCATCATCAATATGGTGATGGAGCGGCCGACCGAGACGCCGACCTTCTCGGTCTCGATCTTCGGTAACGCGCACGGCCAGATCGGCGGCAGCGCCGATTATGGCAACACCTTCGGCGATGGCCTGTTCGGCGCGCGTATCAACGCCGTCTATGCGCATCTCGATTCAGGGATCGATAATACCGCAGGCCGGCGCTCGCTGGTCAGCGGAGCGTTCGACCTCAAGCCGACCGACAACCTCACCATCTCGTTCGACGCCGAATATATCTCGAACCGCGCTGGCGAGCCCGCGACCTATCGCTATACGACCAAAACGCCGCAGACGGTCGGGACGCCCGATCCGCAGGGCGTGTTGCCGGTGTTCCGTAGCAACAAGCTGAACTTCGGTGCCGGCGACTGGATGCGGACGCGCGCGACCGAAACCAATTTGTTGCTCGCGGCGCGCTGGAAGTTCGCAGACAATTGGGAGCTCAGCGGCAGCGTCGGCCAGTCCGACTCCTTCCGCTATCGCAAGTCGGGCTTCATCGATTTCGGCGCCCCGCTCGGCGGCGATCGCTATACGCTGACCGTCGGCAATGCGCCGCGCGAACGCAACCTCAACAAGAATATCCGCGCCGAACTGGCGGGCGTGATCGACCTCGGGTTTGTGAAGAACAACATCCTGATCGGCGCGTCGCAGAATGTCCGCAACCGCGACAATCCGAACACGGTCAACGCGACCTTCGTCCAGAATATCGCCGATCCGCTCGACTTCACCGAGGTGCCGTTCGCGAATCCCAATTATGGCGCGAACGACAGCCGCAAGGTGCAGGTCAACGACATCGGCTTCTACGTCTTCAACCGCGTGAGCATCGGCTCGTTCCTCGATCTGCTCGGCGGCGTGCGCTTCTCCGACTACACCGAAAAGCAGCGCGTGACGGGTGTCGAAACCTTCTCGGGCAAGCCGACTTCCTTCTCCTATGGCGCAGTGGTCAAACCGTTCCGCTCGCTCAGCATCTACGGCACCTATATCGAAGGTCTCGAAGCGACGCCGCTCGCGCCGACGACGGCGAACAATTCGGGCGCAATCCTGCCACCGTCGGAAAGTCGCCAGTATGAAGCGGGGATCAAATATGAGCCCAAGCGCGGCGTGCTGCTTACCGCGAGCTATTTCGACATCAACCGCGGTGCGGCGTTCGTGAACGGCAACAACGATTATGTGAAGGACGGGCGCCAAGTCTATCGCGGCTTCGAATTCAGCGCGACCGGGCAGATCACGCCCGAACTGACGGTCTATGCGACCGGCCTGTTGCTGAACGCGAAATATAAGGAAGGGCAGGACACGGTTCTGTTGTCGTCGGGCGGTCTGCCGACCTATCTCAACACGACCACCAACCGCTGCACGACCACCGTTCCGACCGCGAACGCCGCCGCCCTCCGGTGTCAGGCGACGAGCAACGTCGGCAACCGCGTCGACGGCGCACCAAGGACGACTTTCTCGCTTGCGGCGGATTACAAGTTCACGTCGTTCGTGCCGGGGCTGATCGTCAATGCCGCAGCCTATCATGTCGGCAAGCGCCCGTTGAACCCGCAAAACTACATCATGGTGCCGAGCTACACGACCTATAACCTGGGTCTCGGCTATAACACCGAGGTTGCGGGGACCGACACGACCTTCCGCCTGACGTGGGAAAATGTCGGCGACAAACGTTATTGGGGGACCACCGGCCTCGACTTCCTGGCGCAGGGCGCGCCGTCGACGGTGAAGTTCTCGATCACGACGAACTTCTAGCGTTCAAGGGCGGTATCGAGGCTCGGCCGCAGTGTCGTGCCGCGGACGGGATGGGGCGTCCGCGGCACCGCAAGATCAAAGAGCCTTTCCGAAGTCAGTTTCGCGCACCGGCCTGCCGGTCGCGGTCCTTTCGCTATGCGCGAAAGGCTGCCGAAACGCGTGAGGATCAAAACAAGTGGAAGGGGTTGGACTATGACGCATATGCCTAAATCGCTGTTTCTCGCTGGCGCTGCTTTTGGTGCGCTTGTTGCGCCGTGTGTTGCCTCTGCGCAGGATAGCGGCGCGACGAACGAACGCGACGGACCGGCGCTCGATGAGATTGTCGTCACCGCGGACAAGACCGGTACCGAACTGGTCCAGGTCGGCAGCTTCCGCGGTGCGAAGCAGCTCGACACCCCGCTGACCATCGCCGTGATCCCGCGCGACGTGCTTGACACGCAGCAGTCGACCAGCCTGATCGATGCGCTGCGGAACACGGCTGGTGTCACCACCGCCGAAACCGCGCCGACGGTTTATAACAATCTCGCGATCCGCGGCATCCTTGTCGAAAACCGCGGCAACTATCGCCTCAACGGCACGCTGCCGATCATCAACCTCACCGACCTGCCGCTCGAGGACAAGGAGCGCGTCGAGGCATTGAAGGGCGCGTCGGCGCTCTATTATGGCTTCACGACGCCGTCGGGCATCATCAACCTGACGATGAAGCGGCCGACGCAGGATCCGCTGCTCGCGCTGAAGGTTTTTGGCAACAGCCACGGCCGGATCGGCGGGCATGTCGATTTCGGCGGCACGACCGGCATCCTCGGCTACCGCATCAACGCGGTGTACGACCGGCCGGATTCGGGCATCGATCATACGCGCGGAACGCGGACGTTGATCGCGGGGGCGTTCGACATCAAGCCCACCGACAATCTGACGATACAGCTCGACGGCGAACATATTTTCAAGAAAATCAACGAGCCCGGCATCTATCGCTTCATTTCGGTGCCGGCTGCGACGCCGACGAACCTCAATCCTGCGATCGCTATCCCGGACCTGATCGATCCCAGCACCAACTTCGGCCCCGACTGGGCATATAACCGCACCGAGTCGACCAACCTGCTCGGCAAGGCGATCTGGAAATTCAGCCCGGCGTGGGAAATCGTCGCGAGCGCCGGCATTTCGAAACTCGAGCGCGCGCGTCACTTCAACACGCTCGATCCGAATGTGATTAACACCAATCCGGCGACGGGCCCGGTCGGCGAATCCCCGCTGTCGATCAGCTATCAGCCGGTCGCGAAGTTCAAGAACCAGAACTACCGCATCGAGATCGCGGGTGCGCTCGATACGTTCGGTGTCGAGCATGAGCTGCTGATCGGCGGCTCGATCAACATTCGCGCGAACCGCTCGTCGGCCAGCACGGCGCAGACCTGTTTCTACAGCGCGACCGGCGCGCTGCTCGGTGCAGGCTTCCCGACGACGCCGATCCCGGCCGGCGCGACGCGCCAGACCTGCCGTCAGAGCATCACCGATCCGCACGATATCCCGCAACTCGGCGAACCGCTCGCGGCCGAGAACAATCCGACGCAGATCACCGACAAAGGGATATTCATATTCGACCGCATGAAGGTTACCGAATGGCTCCAGATCCTCGGCGGGGTCCGCATTTCGGACTATCAGGAGAAGCGCCTCGACACGGGTCTAAAGACCTTCTCGGCATCGCCGGTGTCGCTGTCGTTCGGTGGCGTGCTCAAGCCCGTGGAATCGGTGAGCATCTATGGCACCTATATCGAGGGGCTGGAATCGACCCCGGGCGCGCCCACCACTGCGGTCAACGCCAACGAGCAGCTCCCGCCGAGCGCCTCGACGCAATATGAAGGCGGCGTGAAGTGGGAACCGTGGCGTGGCTTCCTGTTCCAGGCGGCCTATTTCAACATCAAGCGCGATTCAGCCGTCCTCAACGGCGCGAACCGCTGGGTGAAGGACGGCCGTTCGACGTACAAGGGTGTCGAACTGAGCGCGACGGGTAACGTCACGCCCGACTGGTCGGTCTATGCCAGCGCGCTCTTCCTCGATGCCACCTATTCCTCGGGCGCGCCGACGATCCTGACGCCAACGATCTCGCCGACGATCGTCGGCAACCGGGTCGAGAATGCGCCGAAGCGCACCTTCTCGCTCGCGACCGAATATCGCTTCACCGACATGCTGCCGGGTTTCAGCATCAACGGCGCAGTCTATCACACCGGCAACCGGGCGATTAACTCGCGCAATCAGGCGTTCATCCCGGGGCACACCCTGTTCGACCTCGGCGCGGGCTATTCGACCGACATCGCCGGCGTCGACACGATTTTCCGAATCAGTGCGGAGAATATCACCGGCAAGCGTCACTGGGCGTCGACCGGCGGGCTGCTGCTGTCGCAGGCTGCGCCCTCGACGGTAAAATTCTCGATCGAGACCAAAATCTTCTAAGGCTCCTCCACTGCCGGGGTGGGGAGCATACCCATCCCGGCTTCATTCCAATATGGAATGATAATCTTCAAAAAACTCCAAATATATTGGAGTGTATATCCTTCAAACTTGACGTTTTGGAATTTAACATAGTCGTCGCACAGCCTTTGGAGAATGCGATGACCAGCCCGCTCATGAATGTTTACGCCCGCGCCCCGCTCGCTTTCGTCAAGGGGGAGGGGGCTTGGCTTTATGGCTCCGAAGGCGGCGAACCTTATCTCGATTGCGTCGCGGGCGTTGCGTCGAACGCGCTGGGACATTGCCACCCGGCACTCGTCGCGGCGCTGACGGAGCAGGGAAACAAGCTTTGGCATGTGTCGAATATGTTCGAAGTACCGGGGCAGGATGCGCTGGCTGCGCGGCTGACCACGGCAAGCTTTGCCGACACGGTCTTTTTCGCCAATACCGGGACCGAGGCCGTCGAGTGCGCGATCAAGGTGGCGCGCCGTTATCATGCGGTGCGGGGCGATGCGCAGCGGCAGACGATTATCGGCTTTCACGGCGCCTTCCATGGTCGCACATACGGGGCGCTTAACGCCGCGGGCAATGCGGCGCACCTCGACGGCTTCGGCGCGCCCATGCCGGGCTTCGTTCATCGGTCACCCGACGACTGGGCTGCGCTGGCTGCAGCGATCGGCGATCCGACGACCGCTGCCGTACTGATCGAGCCGGTGCAGGGCGAGGGCGGCGCTCGCGCGATGACGCAGAACTTCCTCGAAAGCCTGCGCGCCGCCTGCACCGCGGCGGGCGTCCTTTTGATCTATGACGAGGTGCAGAGCGGCATGGGGCGCACCGGCCAGCTCTTCGCGCATCAATGGTTCCCAGGAGCCGAACCCGACATCATGGCGGTTGCCAAGGCGCTGGGGTCGGGGCTCCCGGTCGCCGCCTGCCTTGCCACCGCCGAAGCCGCGTCGGGAATGGCGCCGGGCGGCCACGGATCGACCTTTGGCGGCAATCCGCTCGCGATGGCGGTGGCGATCGCGGCGTTCGACGAGATCGCCAAACCCGAAACGCTGGAACATGCGCGGGCGCTGTCGCAGCATCTGCGCGGCAGTCTTGCCGTGCTCGCAGCGCGCTGGCCGGACGTCATCACGGATGTGCGCGGCAAGGGCCTGTTGATCGCGCTGAAGCTCGTGCCGAACAACCGCGCCTTTATCGCCGCAGCGCGCGATCAGCGCCTGCTCGTTGCGGGCGGCGGCGACAATATCGTCCGCCTGTTGCCGCCGCTGACGATGAGCCTTGTCGAAGCCGACGAGGTGGTCGCGCGTCTCGACGCAACATGCGCGGCGATGATGGCAGCGGTCGAGGTCGCGGCATGAGCCAACCCTTCACCTCAATCGATCCGGCGAGCGGCGAAACCCTCTGGGAAGGCGTCGCGGCGTCGGCCGACGATTGCGCGCGCGCCGTCGCCGCGGCGCGAACAGCCTTTCCCGCTTGGGCTGGGCGGTCGGCGGAGGCACGTATCGCCGTCCTTCAGCGGTACGCGGCGGTGCTGGGCGAACGGCAGGCCGCGCTTGCCGAAGCTATCGCGCGCGAGACGGGCAAGCCCTTGTGGGAAGCGCAGACCGAGGTTGCGTCGATGATCGGCAAGGTGGCGATCTCGATCAAGGCGATGGCTGAACGTGCAGGTACGCGCGAAAGCGAAACCGCGTTCGGGCGCGCGCGGCTCGATCACCGTCCGCACGGCGTTATGGCAGTGCTCGGCCCGTATAATTTCCCCGGCCATCTGCCCAACGGCCATATCGTGCCGGCGCTGCTCGCGGGCAATGCGATCGTCTTCAAACCGTCCGAAGAAACGCCGCTGGTCGGGCAATTGCTTGTCGAGGCGTTGCACGCGGCGGGTGTTCCTCAGGATGCCGCGATCCTCGTCCAGGGCGGGCGTGACACTGGCGTGGCGCTGGTCGCGCGGGATATCGACGGGCTATTGTTCACCGGCTCGGCGGGCGCGGGCGCGCATTTCCGTCGCCTGTTCGCCGACCGGCCTGCGGTTATCCTCGCGCTGGAGCTTGGGGGCAACAACCCGCTGATCGCATGGGATGGGGATCCCGATGCGGCCGCTTCGATCATTGCCGGCTCGGCTTTCATCACGGCAGGGCAGCGCTGCTCGTGCGCCCGGCGCCTGATCGTTCCCGAGGGCGCGGCAGGCGGTGCTATCGTCGATGCCGTCGCTGCGCTCGCTGGTCGCCTTCGGATCGGCGCGTGGAACGAAACGCCCGAGCCTTTCATGGGACCCCTGATCTCGGGGGTCGCCGCCGAACGCGCGGCGGCACAGGTCGAAACCCTGGTTGGGCTGGGCGCGCGGGTCATCCGCGCATTCGACGGTGTTAACGGGCGTTCGGCGGCGTTTGTGCGCCCGGCGATCCTGGACGTCACGGGGTTCGATGTCCCCGACGAGGAGATTTTCGCGCCGGTGCTGCAGGTCCGCCGCGTCGCCGATTTCGATGCCGCGCTGGCTGCGGCCAATGCGACACGCTTCGGCCTGTCGGCCGGCCTCATCAGCGACGATGATGCTCTCTGGGCGCGCTTCCGCGTCGAAGCGCGCGCCGGTGTCGTGAACCGCAACCGCGCGACGACGGGCGCATCGTCGGACATGCCCTTCGGTGGCGTCGGCGACTCCGGCAATCACCGGCCGAGCGCTTATTATGCCGCCGATTATTGCGCCTGGCCGGTCGCGACCCTCGAAGCCGACCGTGCGGTCGACCAGCTGGCGACGCTCAAGGGCGTCGCCTGACGACTATTCTTCGTCGATGCGGGTGGTGACGCCGGTGGCGATCACCGTCCGCGTCGCGTCGATCGACGCATAGGTCCAGAAGATCACCAGCGGCTCGCTGCCCTCGAGGTTGAGGAAGCAATGCGGCACCTCGGGCGGGATCCAGCTCGTGACGCCGGGCGCGACGGGCGTTTCGACGCCGTCGATATGCACCTTGCCGACGCCCGACATCACGACGACGCTTTCCTCGCAATTGTGGATGTGCAGCGGCACCGCGGCGCCGGGCGCGATGTGCGTGATGCCGTTGAGCATCGATTTCGACCCGCGGCCAGCGGTGACCAGCGGCGTCGTGACGACGCCATTGCCGCGGTCCTTAACCGGCAACCCTTCGGGCACGAGGACTTGGGGCGCGCTCATGCGGCGTCCGCCACGCGGATCGTCTTCATATTGGTAAACTCCTTCATCCCGGCTTCGCCAAGTTCGCGACCATAGCCCGAGCGTTTGATCCCGCCGAAGGGCACGCGCGGGTCGGATGCGACCATCGCATTGACGAACACCGCCCCCGCATCGATCCGGCGTGCGAGTGTGCGGCCGCGGTCGGTGTCGGCGGTCCAGATCGAGGCGCCGAGGCCGAAGCTGGTGCGATTGGCGAGCGCGAGCGCTTCGTTGGCATCTGCCGCGCGAACGATCGCGGCGGCAGGGCCAAAGGTTTCCTCGTCGAACGCTGCCATGCCGGGCGCGACATGATCGAGCAGGGTTGCGGGATAATAGAAACCCGCACCGTCGGGCATTGTGCCGCCAGTGCGGAGCTTTGCGCCCCCGGCAATGCTGCGCTGGACCTGATCGTCGATCGCCGCGCGCAGATTGCCACGCGCGAGCGGCCCCAGTGTCGTTGTGGCATGGCGCGGATCGCCCAGCTTCAGCGCGGTGATGCCCGCAAGGAAGCGTTCGGCAAAAGCGTCGGCCACGCTCGCTTCGACGATAAAGCGCTTGGCGTTGACGCAGCTTTGCCCGGCATTGGTGAAGCGCGCCGTCACCGCAACCTGTGCAGCGCGGTCGAGGTCGGCGTCGGCGAGCACGACGAACGGGTCGGAGCCGCCGAGCTCGAGCACTTGCTTCTTGAGCGCCGCGCCAGCCTGTCCGGCGACAATCGCGCCGACTTCTGTCGACCCAGTCAGGGTAACCCCCGCGATGCGCGGGTCGGCAATGACATCTGCTACCGCAGCAGGCTCGACAAACAGGTTCGCGAACAGGCCTTCGGGAAAGCCCGCCTCTGCCACCAGTCGTTCGAGCGCGAGCGCCGATTGCGGGACATTGGCGGCATGCTTCAGGATCGCGCCATTGCCTGCGGCGAGCGCGGGGGCGAGGAAGCGGACGACCTGCCACAGCGGATAGTTCCACGGCATGATCGCGAGGATCACGCCGAGCGGCTCAAAGGCAAGGGTAGTGCCGGGGACTGCCGCGATTGGCGCGTCGGCGAGCATCGCGGGGGCATGTTCGGCGTAGAAATCGCAGTTCAGTGCGCATTTCTCGACCTCGGCCGTCGCCTCGGCGATCGGCTTGCCCATCTCGCTTGTGATCAGCGCGGCGAGCGCCTCCTTTTCGGCACGCAGCTTGGCCGCGAGGCGTGGAAGCAACGCCGCACGCTCTTCGGCGGGTTGCCACCGCCACGCCGCCTGCGCGCGCACGGCGCGTTCCAGCCGTGCGTCGATTTCGGCCGGACTGTGGACGTCGAAGCGCGCGAGCGTCTCGCCGGTCGCGGGATCGATAGTCGCGATCATAGCGCGGCGATCACGGCGTCGGTGAACCCGCGCGTATCGAGCGGCCCGCCGATGTCGCGCGTGCGTGTCGCGGGATTGGCGAGCGCGACCTCGGCCGCCGCCTCGATCCGCCGCGCGACGTGGCCCAGCGCCGCATCGCCGCGCTTGCGGCCGAGCCAGTCGAACAGCATCGCGGCCGACAGGATCAGGGAGGTCGGATTGGCGATGCCTTGCCCCGCAATATCAGGCGCCGAGCCATGCTGTGCCTGCGCGACGCAAATATCGTCGCTCGCGTTGATCGACCCGCCGAGACCGAGGCTGCCGCTGAGTTCTGAGGCTTCGTCGGACAATATGTCGCCGAACATGTTGGTGGTGACGATGACGTCGAAGCGGTCGGGGCTGCGGATCAGCAGCGCCGCCGCGGCGTCGACGATCACTTCGTCGAGCGTCACGTCGGGGAAGTCGGCCGCGACCGCGCGCACTTCGCGCAGAAACAACCCGTCGGTCAGCTTGAGCACATTCGCCTTGTGCACCGCGGTCACCTTGCGGCGGCGTTCGGCGGCCAGCTCGAAGGCCGCGCGGGCGACGCGGCGCACAGCCGGCGCGGTGATCTTGCGGATCGCAAAGGCGCTCTCGGGGTCTGGCATGAACTCGCCCGGCCCCATGTGCATCGACCGGTCGGCATAGAAACCCTCGGTATTCTCGCGCACGATCACCAAATCCATCGGCTTGCGCAGGATCGACAGCCCTTCGCGCGCGCGGCACGGGCGGATATTGGCGAAAAGATTGAAGTGGGTGCGCAGCTTCGCCGACGGATTGGGCTGCCCCGCAGGGTAATCATAGTGCGAAACCGGGCCGAGGATCACGCCATCTGCAGCAGGGATTGCGTCCAGCACCGCATCCGGAAGCGTGCTCCCCTGTGCCGCAAGGCTGGCAAGGCCGATGTCCACCGTTTCGAAGCGGATCGTGTCGCCGCCTGCGGCACGGGCGATGGCGAGCGTGGCTTCGGTGATTTCGGGACCGATGCCGTCGCCTGGAAGTGTGAGGATATGGGTCATAAACGCCTGTTGCACTCCCTTGGCTGTCATATCGCTGACACGGCGCGCCGTTTTTGCTTGAAAATTGCATTTTGTCGATTCAAGTCTTTGGTATGACCGAACGTTTGGCAGACCGGATCGCGCGCCAGATCGCCGACCATATCCGTGCCGAGGGGCTGGGCGAGGGCGATCATCTGGCCGCGCAGGCGCTTGCCGACCGCTTCCGCGTATCGCGCGCGCCGGTAACTGCGGCTTTGAAGACGCTCGCCGCGGCGGGCATCGTCGAGGCACAAGCCAATCGCGGCTTCTTCGTCAGGCGCGCGCCTGACAGTGCGGCGGCAGCGGGGCAAGGTGACGACCCGCTCTATGGTGCCATTATAGAGGCGCGCCTGTCGGGCACGCTGCCCGACCGGGCGAGCGAGAATGAAATGATGCGCCGCTTCGGCGCGACGCGCGCCCGGCTTCAGCGCGTGCTTGCACAGATCGCCGAGGAGGGTTGGGTCGAACGCCTCCCGGGGCACGGATGGCTGTTTCTTGCGACGCTCCATTCGGCCGAGGCTTATGAACAGGCCTATCGGTTCCGCGCGACGATCGAGACCGAGGCGCTCCTGCAGCCCGGATATCGTTTCGTTCCCGCCGAACTGGAGGCGTTGCGCGCCGCTCAGAACCGATTGCTGGAGGGTGGTATCGTCAGCCTGTCGCGCGCCGGCCTGTATGAAATTAATTCGGGGCTTCACGAGACGCTCGTCGCCTGGTCGGGCAACCGCTTCTTCCTCGACGCGATCCGGCGCGTTAATCGCCTCCGCCGGCTGATCGAATTTCGCGCGATCGCCGACCGCAGCCGTCTCGAGCAGCAGTGTCGTGAACATCTGGCGCTGCTCGACCTCATTGAGCGCGGTGACATGCTGCTCGCTACCGACTTCCTCCGTCGTCATATCGGTCAAGCGCTCGACCAGAAGGTCGGGCTGGTCGAATAATTGCATTTTGCATTGACAAAAGTCATGTATCGACCCAGCTGAGATCGGGTAAACCGACGAGGCGCAATCATGATTCTCGACACCGCAGGCCAGCCGCTTCGCATCATCGATCTTCCTGCCCGACTGGGTGCCCGTCTGGCGACGATGCCGGTGATCCACCGGCTGGTGGCTGAAAACCTGCTGCGTGCCGGGGGCGACGATGGCGCGGCGGCGTTCGCGGCGTGGATCGACGGTGGGCAGGCGGATGTCGAACTACCGTTCTACCCCGGCCGCATCATGATGCACGACACGACCTGCGTCCCTGCGCTCGTCGACCTCGCTGCGGCGCGCGATGTGCTTGCGGCCGAGGGCGGCGATCCGGCGCGGATCGATCCAGTGGTGCCGGTCGATGTCTCCACCGACCATTCGCTCGCGGTCGACCATTTCGCCGATCCCGATGCGGCGCGGCTCAACATGGCACGCGAGCGCGAGCGTAACGCCGAGCGGCTGCGGTTGATGAAATGGGCGAGCGGGGCGTTCGAAAAGCTGACCGTCCATCCCCCCGGCACCGGCATTATGCACACGCTGAACCTCGAACGGCTGGCGAGCATCGTGCGTGTCGAATCGCGCGACGGTGCCGATTGGGCGGTCCCCGACACGCTGATCGGAACCGACAGCCACACCCCGATGGTGAATGGCATCGGCGTGCTCGGTTGGGGCGTGGGCGGGCTGGAGGCCGAGGCGGCGATGCTCGGGCTGCCTGTGATTCTGCGCGTCCCTGAAGTCGTCGGCGTGCGGCTGGTCGGCGAACTGCCGGCCGATGTGTTCGGCACTGATCTTGCGCTGCTTGTCACGCAAAGGCTGCGCGCGCATGGGGTTGCCGGCCGCTTCGTAGAATTTTTCGGCCCCGGTATCGCGACGCTGTCGGCCGACACGCGCGCGGCGGTCGCCAATATGGCGCCTGAATATGGCGCGACGACCGGCTTTTTTCCGGTCGATGCGCGAACGATCGCCTATCTGCGCGAAACCGGTCGCCCGGCGGACGCGGTGCAATTGGTCGAGGACTATTGCCGCCGACAAGGCCTGTGGTTCGAGCCCGAAGCCGCGCCGGATTACTCCGAGGTGCTGACAATCGATCTTGCCGACGTCGTGCGCGGTGCCGCCGGGCCCTCGCGTCCGCAGGACTTGCGCGCCGCCGGTGACACTCTTGCCCATATTGCCGCGGGTATCGCTGCGGGCGACGTCCCCGCGGGCGCAGTCGCGATCGCCGCGATCACCAGCTGCACCAACACCAGCGACCCGCGGATGCTTGTCGCAGCAGGGTTGCTCGCGCGCAATGCCGTTGCTGCGGGGCTAACGGTCCCCGATTGGGTGAAGACCTCGCTCGCGCCCGGGTCGCCGGCGGCCGAAGCGTTGCTGCGCCGTGCCGGGCTGATGGGACCACTCGAAGAACTTGGTTTCGGGATCGTCGGCGTCGGCTGCACGACCTGCATCGGCAATTCGGGGGCGTTGGTGCCGAGGATGTATGAGGCCATTGCCGGAGGCGTGGTGCCCGTCGCGGTGCTTTCGGGCAATCGCAACTTCCCGGGGCGCGTCCATCCCGAGGTGCGCGAAAGCTTCCTCCTGTCGCCGCCGATGGTCGTCGCCTTCGCTATCGCCGGCGATGCGGCGCGGGACATTTTGTGCGATCCGATCGGTCGTCGTAGCGACGGCACGCCCGTCATACTCGACCAGATATGGCCCGATGCCGGGGAGATCGACCGCCTGCTCGCCGATGCGCGCGCGCCGGGCGATGTCCAGCTTCGCTATGATGCCGCCGAAGCGAACCCGACGTGGGCGGCGCTCGAGGCGCCGGACAGCGCCCTCTTCCCTTGGGATTCGGGATCGACCTATCTGCGTCCGCCGCCCTTCGTTCGGGCCGATGCGCGGCCCACGCTGGATGGAGCCTTGGCGCATCCGCTGCTTGTGCTCGGCGACGACATCACAACCGATCATATTTCGCCGGCGGGTGCAATTCCTGCGGGCACGCCGGCTGCACGCTATCTGATCGAGCGCGGCGAGACGCCGGGCGACCTCAATGTCTTCGCCGCGCGCCGCGGCAATTGGGAGGCGATGGTGCGCGGACTGTTCACCAACCCCTCGGTCGACAATCTGCTGCGCCCGGGGATCGCGCCGGGCCGCACAGTGCACGCGCCAAGCGGGACGGAGATGACCCTGTGGGATGCGGCCGAACTTTACGCCGCCGAAGGCACACCGCTCGTGATCGTCGCGGGCGACCGCTACGGCACCGGATCGTCGCGCGACTGGGCGGCGAAAGGGCCGCAGTTGCTCGGCGTGCGGGCGGTGATCGCATCGAGCTTCGAGCGCATCCATCGCAGCAATCTGATCAACATGGCGGTGCTGCCGCTGACCGTCGCGCGCGAAGACGCGCTGGCGCTGCGCGAATTATCGCCCGACGCGCTGATCTGCTTTCCCGGCGCAGTGCCGCTAGAGCCCGGCGCGCCGGTCGCCTTGCGTATCGAGGATCGCGGCGCGGTTCGGGATTATGCCGCGCGCCTCGCCGCCGATACGCAGGCCGAGTGTGACATATTGGCGCGCGGCGGAATGCTTCCCGCGCTTTTGCGACGCCTGCTTCCACAAATGGAGAAAGTCGGATGAAGAGGCTCTGCCTGTCGGTACTCGCCATGCTGCTCGCCGTACCCGTTGCTGCACAGCCGCCCGTCGAGGCCGAAATCGCCGAAAAGAGCGCGCGCGAGGATGTCTTTCCGCAAGCCGATGTCGCCTTTCCTAGCGATGTCGTCGCCTGGCCGCAGGTGGAGATTTCGAACCTCGACGGCTTCCGTCCCGTCCGCATGGATATTTACGCCCCCCGCGACCGCAGCAAGCCGCGCCCTGCGGTGCTGTGGATCCACGGCGGCGGCTGGAGCCGCGGCGATGCGAGGACATCGGGCGCCTATGCCAACTGGCCGGCGGTGCTCGCATCGCTCGCGGCGCGGGGCTTTGTCGTCGCCTCGCTCGATTATCGCCTCAGCGGCGAGGCGAAGTTTCCGGCGCAGATACAGGATGTGAAGGCGGCGATCCGGCATCTTCGCACACAGAACGGCGCGCTCGGTATTGACCCGTCCCGCGTCTATCTATGGGGCGGTTCGGCGGGCGGACATCTCGCCTCGCTTGCGGCGGTAACCTGCGGCGCCGCCGAATATGAGCCGCAGCCGTCGACTGGCCGACTTTCGCGAAGCCAGATCAATGCGCTCAAGGGCACCAAGGCGCCGCCGGCCGACGATTGCGTGCAGGGCGCAGCGCTCTGGTACGGCGTTTTCGATCTCGAGCATGTTCCCAGTGTTAATGTCACGGGCTTGCTTGGCTGCGATCCAGCGGTATGCCGCGACGTCGCGCGCGCGGCGAGCCCGCTGTACCGCATCGGCAAGAAGGTGCCGCCGATGCTGCTGATCCACGGGACGAAGGACGAGACGGTCGACGTATCGCAATCGAAAGCGATGACGACCGCACTGCAAGGCGCCGGGGCCAAGGCCGAATTACTGCTCATCCCCGACGTCGATCACGGCCTGACGGGAAGTACGTCCCAAGCTACGCGCGACGCGAGTCTGCTAGCGCTCAGGCGTACCTTCGCCTTTTTTGAATCATTAGCCGCGGGGCGCTGAGAAGCCTTCTTCCATCCGCGCGAGGCGCATCAGCAGCAGCGCCGACAGCTTGGCGCGTTCGACGAGCGAATCCACGATCATGAACTCGCGGTCCGAATGGATCGCGCCGCCGCGCACGCCGAGGGTGTCGACGACAGCAAGTCCGTGCGCGGCGAGATTGTTGCCGTCGCACGCACCGCCCGTCGCCTGCCATGCTATGTCGAGGTCGAGCGCGGCACCGCAGTCGCGAACGAGGTCGAACAATCGTTGCTGATGCGCGTCCATCGGCTTGGGCGGGCGCTGGATGCCGCCGTGCAACTTGATTTCGACATCGTGGCGCGCCGCGATTTCGTCGACCAGCCGGTTCAGCGTACCCAGCAGCCAGGGCTGATCCGCCGGGTCGGCGAGGCGGACGTTGAAGCGCAGCACCGCGCGATCGGGCACGATATTCTCGGGCCCGCCGCCGTCGATCCGCGCCGGATTGGCGGTAAGATCGGGGCGTGCGCCCGTCAGCGCGGCGATCCGTCCCGCAAGCGCCGCCGCAGCGACGATCGCATTGCGCCCGTCCTGCGGATTGCGCCCCGCATGCGCCGCGCGGCCGGTGATCGCGGCGGCGAAGTTGGCGCAGCCCTTGCGCGCGCCTGCCAGCACGCCTTCGGGGGTGGCAGAAGGCTCGTACGCTAGGCCAACGGTGCAGCGCTGCGCGACTTCGGCGAGGAGGGGTTCGGAGCCGACCGACGAGACTTCCTCGTCGGCGTTGACGATCACTTCGATTCCGAGACGATCGGCCAGAGAGATTTGCGACAGCGCTTCGATCGCGGTCAGCATCACGATGATGCCGCCCTTCATGTCGGCGACGCCGGGGCCACGCACGGTCCGTTCGTCGATCCAGTCGGGAGCCTGGAACGGATGCTCGACCCCGAACACTGTGTCCATATGTCCGACCAGCAGCACGCGGTTTGCGGCGCTCGCGGCATCGCGGCGGAAATGGAGGTTGCGACCGTGCTGCACCGGCTGGAGATCGCCGCGCGCATCGGGATAGGCAAAGGGCGCAGGGTCGCGAAGCTCAACCGTCCCGCCAAGCCGGTCCATCTCGCCGCCGATGAGGTCAGCCATATGACCGAGCCCCGCGAGGTTGAAACTCCCCGAATTGATCGCCGACCAGGCGAGCGTGCGTTCGAGCAGCACCGGACCGAGCGCATCGATCCAGGCGAGGGCGTCCGCTTCGTCGCGGCTGATGTCGGCTATGGACATGATTTTGTCCTAGGTTCGGCCGCTTTCACCTCGCTGTCGCGACAGCGACAGGACAGAATGTCAGCCCTAGAGGAAGGCGAAAGGAGCCATGATGAGCAACGCTTTGGATCGCGCGGTGGGCACCACCGCATTCGGCGCCGATGTCGCGGGTTATGCGGCGGGGCGGCTCGATTATCCGGGCGAAGTTTTCGCCATCCTTGTTGAACGTGGCGGCATGGCGCCGGGCGTGAGCGTCCTCGAAATCGGACCCGGAACAGGGCAGGCGACGCGTGAGTTATTGGGGGCTCGCGCGGCGCGTGTCGTGGCCGTCGAGCCCGATCCTGAACTGTCCGCGCATCTTCGCGAATGGGGCGAGGCACGGCTCGAAGTGGCGAACATGGCCTTTGGACCTGCCGTGCCCGGTGACGGAAGTTTCGACCTGATCGTCGCCGCGACCGCCTTCCATTGGCTCGAAGCCGGACCCGCGCTCGCCGACGTGCGGCGGCTGCTGAAACCCGGCGGCCATTTTGCGATGTGGTGGAACGTCTTTAGCGAGCCCGGCGAAGACCCGTTGTTCGACGCGCTGTTCGACGGGCTGGCGCGCCCGCCGTCGATGCTGTCGGACCAGCATTATTCGCTCGACGCCGCCGCGCGCACCGCCGATCTTGCCGCAGCCGGGCTGACCGCGATCGAGCATGTCATGCTGGAACGGCGCATCGCGATGACACCTGCGTCATTGCGCGCGCTCTTCGCGACCTTCTCGGCCGTCCGGCAGTTGCCGACGGAACAGCGCGAGGCGCGGCTGGACGCGGTGGAGGCGCAGGCGCTGCGCGAACGCGGCGACCAGTTCGAACGGATGTTCCAGACGCCGCTGTACATCGCGCGTTCGCCCGGCTGAGCCGCTCAGCCAATCGTCCGCAAGAACAGATCGAGCGCGATGTTGCGGCCGCACAATACGACCGCGACCTTGCGCCCGCGGTATTTTTCGGCCTGCTGGACAAGCCCCGCGAAGGCGACGCCCGCAGCGCCTTCGATCATCCAGCGTTCGGTTTCGGCAATGCGCTTCATCGCCGCCGCGATCTCCGCCTCGTCGACGACGATCCGCGTGTCGATCGCCTTCTGGCACGCGGGGAAGGTGATCGAGCCGGGCTCGATCGCGCCGAGCGTACCGTCGGACAGGGTCGGGAATTCCTGCGTCGGGACGATCTCGCCCGCCTCCAGCGCGCGCAGCATGCACGGCGACGCCTCGGGCCACACCCCGACGACCTCGATACCGGGGCGCAGCGTATGGAGTGCGGTCCCCGCGCCGCCCATCAGCCCGCCCGCGCCGACCGCGATAAACACCGCGTCGAGATCGGGGTCCTGTTCGGCGATCTCGATGCCGATCGTGCCTTGGCCCGCCATCACCGCCGGGTCGTTATAGGGCGAGATATAGGTGCGGCCCTGTTCCTCGCCCGCGCGCCGCGCCGCCAGCTCGGCGTCGCCCGCCGGGCCGTCGATCACCACGACTTCGGCGCCACGCGCCTTTATGCCGTCGACCTTCATCTGAAGCGCGTCATTGCCGACATAGACGGTCACCGGAACCCCGGCGAGCGCACCCGCGCGTGCGACCGCCATGCCGTGATTGCCGGTCGAAGCGGTCAGCACGCCGCGGCGCCGCGCTTCGTCGTCCAGCGTGCGGACCTTGTTGGTCGCGCCACGAATCTTGAACGACCCGGTCGGCTGCTGGAAATCGAGCTTGAGCGAGACGTCGCAGCCGAGCAGTTTCGACAGGACGGGGCTCGGCTCGAGCGGCGTGACCGAAACCTGTGGTCGGATCGCCGCGTGCGCCTCTAGGATCTGGTCGAAAAGGGGGGCCATGCTGCGCTCCATCGTTCAATTGCGTAATGGAACGAGCCTGCCCAATTCTTGGGCCCCAAGCCATCCCCCTTGGGAGGGGTCAATTGGCGCGGCGGCTCCGCGCGAACAATTCGGCGAGCGAGCCTACCTGCAGCTTGCGGAAAATCTGCTTGCGATGATCCTTGACCGTGTGGCGGCTGATGCCGAGCCGCAGCGCGATCGCTTCGCTCGAACAGCCCGCGACCATCAATTCATAAACGTCGCATTCGCGCGCCGACAGATGCTCATGCGCCGGGGCAGGGCGCGAAAAGCGGCCGTGTCGTTCGAAAGCAGCGGTTACCGGCGCCGAAAGCTCACCTAGGGCGCGCAGATCGCTGGAAGGCAGCGACGTGCGCGCACGTTCGCGATAAAAGCTGAGTTCGACGACGCCGCCCCACGCCGCGACATAGAGCCCGATCTCTTCGCACCGTTCGGGCCAGCCGAGCGTACGGAAACCCATTTCCTCGTCGCTGGTCCATACAAGATAGGTGTCGGTCCGGGTGCCGCCGTCGATCGCAAAATCGCTCGCGCGCACTGCGCCAAGCATCGGGACGGGGTGCACCATCGGACTCATGCCATGCGTGTGATGGACATAATTGGCGAGGCCCTCGCCAAAACCCGCAGGAGCGAAACCGTCGAACAACAGTTCGGCACGGGTATCGGCGCGGTGGAGCACGGCGGCCGCAAGGTCGAAGCCGATCGCCGTGCGCACGCTCTCGGCGGTGACGGCAATGAAGCCCTCTTCGCCGATCACGCCGATCATGTCGGTCAGTGCGGATTGCATCGTCACGGCCTCATCCCTCCACGGGGGGATGGACTATCGTGCGAAAGCTGACACGAACTTGTCGCGTAGCAGCAGGAAGGATGCCATGCGGATCGTCGAATTGCCCGAGATACTGGACGCGCTGGACGAGGCGGCGGCGCTTGCCGCGGTCGAGGACGGGTTTCGCCGCCTTCATCGCGGTGGCGTACAACTCGCCGAGGTCGCGCATCTCAATTTCGAGCATCCCCCCGGCGATTGCCACGTCAAAGGCGGTTATATCGCCGGCGACGACGTCTTCGTCTTCAAATTTGCAACAAGCTTCTATCGCAATCCCGAACAGGGTCTGTCGTCGAGCAACGGCTGCATGATCGTCGTGAGCGCGAAGACCGGCGAACAGCTTGCGATGCTTAAAGATCAGGGCATACTCACCGACACGCGCACCGCGATGGCGGGCGCAATCGCCGCGCGCGCGATCGTGCGCCCGGGGTCAAAGATACTGGGTGTCGTGGGCACGGGCATTCAGGCCAAGATGCAGGGCGAAATGATCGCGCGTCTGCTCGGTCTCGATGAAATACTTGTCTGTGGACGTAGTCCTGACAAGGCCTTGGCGCTCGCTAACGACCTGGGCGGTGAGGCGGTCGATCTGGCCGAACTGTGCGCCCGCGCCGATCTGATCGTCACCACGACGCCGTCAACGTCGCCCGTGCTGACGGCCGATATCGTGCGGCCGGGGACGAGGATCGTTGCGGTCGGCGCCGACACGCCGGGCAAACAGGAACTCGAAACCGCGCTGACCGCGAAGGCGCGACTGATCGTCGATTCCGCAGTGCAATGCGCCCATCATGGCGAGGCCGGCTGGCCGATCCGCGCGGGGCAGATTGCGCCCGAAACGCTCGTCGAACTCGGCGCGCTGCTCGAAAATCCGGTCGCATTTCCCGACGACGAGATCGTCGTCGCCGACCTCACGGGCGTCGCAGTGCAGGACATCGCGATCGCCAAGACGGTGTGGGAACGGCTCGCGAACTAAGGCGCGCAAACAAAAGGGGCGGCCGATCCGGACTCGATCGGCCGCCCCTTTTGTTTGCGCGCCCTGCGCCTTGTCAGCCGCGCAACGCCGCCGAGATGGCGACCAGCCCCGCTTCCATCTCCTCGCGCGTCGGCCAGCCATAGCCAAGGCGGAAATAGGTATCGGGCAGGTCGAACCAGTGGCCGGGCGCCACATAGGTGCCATGGTCATTGAGCAACCGCTCGTAGAAGGCCGCGACGCCGCCTGCGGGTTCGCTGCGCATCCGTACGAAGCCGACAACTCCGCCTGACGGCTCGTTCCATTCGAGCATATCCTCGCCCGCCATCCATTCGATCGCGCGCGCGCGGCGCTGCCCCATCTCGGCGAGTGTTTCGGCGAGGACCTTGTCCTTCTGCGACAGAAGCTGCTCGGCGATCCACTCGTCGACGACGCTGCCGCAGATCGCGATCTGCTCCTTCGCCGCGAGGAAAATCTCGTGCAGTTCGGGGTTCTGGACGATCAGCCAGCCCATGCGCGTGCCGGGAATGCCATAGGCCTTCGACAGCGACGACACGCTGATCACATGCCTGCCGAGCGTCGCGGCGAGCGGGGTCAGCGTGCCGAAGCACAGCTCGCGATAGGTTTCGTCGACCACCAGATAGGCGCCGGCTTCGGCGGCGATCTGCGCGAGGCGGCGGAGTTCCGCCTCGTCGGACAATATGCCGCTCGGGTTGTGCGGGTGGGTGATGCTGATGACCTTGGTCTTCGGCGTCACCGCGGCGGCAATCTGGTCGACGTCGGTACGAAAGCCGGTGTCGAAGGTCAGGTCGATATAGCTGATCTCGCACCCGATCGCGCGCGGGGTTTCGAGGTTGAGCCCGTAGTTCGGCCGCACGACGACGATATGGTCACCGGGCGAAAGCAGTGCCGTCGCGATGATGAACAGCGCCCCGGCGGCCCCCGTGGTGACGAGCACATCGTCGGCGGTCAGCCCCGCACCATCGCGCGCGATCAGCGCTCGCAGCGACGTGCTGCCACGATGCTCGGTATAGAGCAGGGTGAGGTCGGGCACGGTCAGTCCGAGATCGGACAACTTGCGGTCCGAAATCGAACTTTCGGCCAGATTGTTGCGGATATTTCCGTACCCGAACTCTTCGGGGGACTCGACCTCGATCGGAAGTCTTGCGTAACGCATGGCGGCTCACCTCGATAAATATGGAGCCCGGATCATGCTGGAACGGGCGGCATCGTGCCACCCCTCCTTCGGGGGATGCCTATTTGCGTCCGCGCATTCAGGCCGTGGCCTCGCGGCCGCGCATCTTGGTCGGCGCCATGCCGAAGCGGCGGGCAAAGGCGCGCGTAAAGCTCGCGTTGCTCATATAGCCGCAATTATAGCCGATGCTCGATATCGGAAGATCGCTCTGCGCCAGGAGCTGGCGCGCACGCTGCAGCCGCCGCTCGCTCACCGCCTCGGCGACGCTGCACTGGTAAAGCTCGCGAAAGCCCCGTGTCAGTTTGGCTTTGCTGAGGCCGCAGCGCCGCGCGACGCTGCCCACGGTGAGCTTTTCCTGCCACTTTTCGTTGACCAGTTGGTGCGCCGCGGCGACGCGCGTGATGTCGAGTTCGCTGAGCGAGGTGCTGCCGCCCACCTCGACCATGCGGTCGGCGGCGAGTTCGGCGAAAAGCTGGCAGAGCAATTCCTGGCTGCGCGCGCTGCGAAGCATGTCGTCGACTTCGCTGTTGCCCTCGACGGCGACCACCGCGCGGCCGAGCCCGCGAAGATTGGCGGGGAGATACCAGCGTCCATCCGCCTTGGGGCGGAGGCCGAACAAGCGGTCGCACGCCGCCCGACTGATAGCGAATACAACGAGATGATCGTCGGCGAGGCCGGCAATATCGCCGGGGAGGAGCATCGACACAGCAGGCTCGCCAATATCACCAAAGCCGAAGATGAGCGCGTCGGGCGGCAAAACCTCGGGGTCGCAGGGGCCGCGACCGACGAAGCTCGTAAACTCCGGAGAAATGCGAATGGATAGCTTGTTGGTCATCCTGTCATCCCAGCGAATCGGCGCATCAGTGGCGGCGTGCAGCGCTGTATGCAACCAAATCGACAACACCCAATGCGCAAAATTCTTTGCCGATCGTCTTGATCCATGATGCTGTCTGGCTTGATCGATGCGATAAATACGCAAATATATGCTAGATGAGAAAATCGAGTGAAAGGACGCAAATGCCGGCAACGCGCCAACCCATTCCAACCGGAAGCGATCGGCGGACCGCCGTCGACGGCAATCCCGGGATATTCCTGAGGGAGCTGCGGATTGAAAAGGGATGGACGCTTGCCGAGGTGAGCGAGCGCACCCGTATTCCGGTTTCAACTTTGTCAAAGATTGAAACCGGCAAGATGTCGCTCAATTATGAAAAGCTTCTGCGGCTGAGCCAGGGGCTCGACATTGACATCACGCAGCTGTTCGCGGCGGCGACGTCGGTCCCGGCCGCCACGCATACCGCCACCGGCCGGCGCAGCATCACGCCCGCCGGTGAGGGGCCGTCGATCAAGACGGCGACCTATAATTACACCTATCCGTCGGCGGATTTGCTCAACAAGACGCTCAATCCGATGATCATCGACATCAAGGTGCGCTCGATCGACGATTTCGGCGATCTGATGCGCCACTCGGGGGAGGAATATGTCCTCGTGCTCGAAGGCGAATGCGATTTTCACACCGACATGTACGCGCCATCGCGCCTGAAAACGGGCGATTCGGCCTATTTCGACGCGTCGATGGGGCATGGCTATGTTGCGGTGGGCGATGGACCATGCCGTATCCTGTCGGTCTGCTCGGCAACCGATGCCGACCTGAAGTCGGCGCTTCATCCGGTCGAAACCGAATAATCCTATAACCCTGACCCTGCGCTCCCGCTAATCGGCTCTCGCCGCCGATTCGGAAAATTCCGCCGTTCTGAAATTTGCCCGCGGCATCGCACCGCGGCTGCCCCGCCGCGTCCGCCATTGACAAATTTTCGTTCTGGATGCCTATGTCCGGAATTGAAAATATTTCAAAAACTGAAATTTCATCGACAAGGCCGGCAAATGGCTACGTCGAAAGGGGAGGGCGAATGCGGTTTATATGGTCTTGCGCAATGCTGGCTGCGGCGATGCTGGTCGGGGTCATGGCGCCATCGGTGACGCTGTCCGCCGCGCAAACGGCGCCCAAGCCGCTGGACGCGCGCGGCCCAAGCCCGTTGTCCGCCCCGGCGATGATCAAAAGCGACGTCGATGCGTGGCTCGATGGCTATATGCCCTATGCCCTCAAGCGCGGCGACGCGGCGGGTGCGGTGGTGGTGGTGGTCAAGGACGGCAAGGTGCTGACCCAGCGCGGTTTCGGTTACGCCGATGTCGGGAAGCGGCGGCCCGTCGATCCCGAAGCCACGCTTTTCCGGCAGGCCTCGGTGTCGAAGTTGATTACCTGGACGGCAGTGATGCGACTCGTCGAGCAGGGCAAGATCGATCTCGACAAGGACATCAATAGCTACCTCGATTTCAGGATTCCGCCTTTCGCCGGCAAGCCGGTGACGATGCGCAACCTGATGACGCACACCGGCGGCTTCGACGAGGTGCAGCGCGGGCTCAACAGCTATGATCCGAAAAAGATCCCGTCGCTCGGCGAGGCGCTGAAGCGCCAGGTTCCGTACCGGATCTACGCGCCGGGCACGACGCCGGCCTATTCGAACTACGGCACCTCGCTGGCGGGCTATATCGTCGAGCGCGTGTCGGGGCTCCCCTATGATGATTATGTCGAGCGCCACATCTTTGCGCCCGCAGGCATGACGCGATCGACCTTTCGCCAGCCGCTTCCCGCACGGCTGAAGCCCTCGATGGCGAGCGGCTATATGCTGGGCTCGGGCAAGCCGGGGCCGTTCGAACTCAGCAGCCTCGCGCCGTCGGGCGCGATGACCGCGTCGGGCGCCGACATGGCGCGCTTCATGATCGCGCATCTCGAGAAGGGCGGCCCGCTCCTGAAACCCGCGACCGCGGCGCAGATGCACGACACGATCCTTCGGCTGGTTCCGCCGCTCAACGGGATGGCGCTGGGATTTTACGAGCAGAATATCAACGGCCGCAAAGCGCTGTCGCACGCCGGCGACAGCCTCAATTTCCACAGCCAGCTCTGGATCTTCCCCGAGGAGAAGGTCGGCATCTATATGTCGATGAACGCCGCGGGGATGCAGAATGTGTCGGGGCCGATCCGCGCCTATCTGTTCGAAGCCTTCGCCGATCGCTACTTCCCGTTCGATGAGCGCGACGGCCGCGTTGATGCCGCAACCGCGCGCGAGCATGCGCGCATGATGGTCGGCACCTACAACAAGACCCGGCGGCTCGAAACGAGCTTCCTGAAAGCGATGGAACTGGCCGGGCAGACGAAAGTCTCCCTCGATGGTGACGGCGGCATACGGGTGAACGCCGCGCCGGGCATCGGCGGCCAGCCGCGCAAATGGGTCGAAATAGCCCCGTTTTTGTGGCGCGAAGCCGATGGTAAGATGCGTCTCGCCGCGAAGGTCGAAAATGGCCGCGTCGTGCGTTTCAGCGTCGATTCGGCGTCACCCTATATCGCGTTCGATCGCGTGCCCTGGTATCTGTCGACCGCCTGGCTCACGCCGGCGATGCTCGTCAGCCTCGGCGCGCTGCTGCTCACCGCGATCGCCTGGCCCGTAGGGGCGATTGTCCGTCGCCGGTACGGCGTGAAAGCAGACCTCGCGCCCGCCGCGCTCAGAAGTTACCGATTGACGCGCGGCTTTGCGGCCCTCGCCGTCGCGGTGATGGTCGCGTGGATCCTGTTCGTGTCGACGCTGGTCAGCGATTTCTCGTCGCTCAGCGGCGAACTCGACTGGGCGCTGGTGACGCTGCAGATCGCGACGCCGATCATATTCCTAGGCCTGCTCGCCAGCACGTTCTGGAACATCCGACACGTCTGGACGGGCAAGCGCGGGAGGTTCGCCAAATTCTGGAGCATCGTCTTGCTCGCCAGCGCCGTGGTCCTCCTGTGGATCGGCGCGGGCTTCCACCTGATCGGCTTCGGGACCCGCTTCTGACGGGGCAGGGCGGGGCGCTCGGCATAGCCGCCCCGCCTGCCGGCAAAAGAAAACTTCTCCAATCATATTGCTTTTATCAAAATTTGAAAATAATGTCCCAAACAGGTCAACAGGAGTGATTGCAGGATCGATACTGAGAAATCGGCCGATTCAGCCGCGCTTCCGAATTTGGTGAGAGACGTGAACATTCAAACTTCCCTCGATGTCGCTGGCGGTGCCTTGCAGCTTCCGCAGCCCTATTTGCTGTTCCTCGGCGACACGACGATCCGTGGTTATGCGAAGACCGCGTTCGGTCTTCGCGACTGGGCGCCCGAGAAATGCGTCGGCGAATATGCGCTGCGGGGTGCGACGGTCAGCGCCGGGCTGGAGCAGCTTGCACCGGCCGAAGCCAAGGCGCGCGGCGCGCGGTCGCTGCTCATCGGCGTCGCGAACAGCGGCGGCGTGATTCCCGAAAGCTGGATGCCGGCGCTCTTCGAAGCGCTCGAAGCGGGGCTCGATATTGTCAGCGGCATGCATATGCGGCTCGCCGATATGCCCGAACTCGCCGCGCGGGCCGAGCGCCTCGGTCGCCAGTTGATCGACGTGCGCCATCCGCCTGCCGGTCTGCCGGTCGGCACGGGCCGCAAGCGGAGCGGCAAGCGCCTGCTCACCGTCGGAACCGACTGTGCGCTCGGCAAGAAATATACGGCGCTTGCGCTCGCGCGTGCCTTTGCCGCGCGCGGCGTCGACGCCGATTTCCGCGCGACGGGACAGACGGGCATCATGATCGCCGGCGGCGGCGTGCCGATGGACGCGGTCGTCTCGGATTTCGAGGCGGGCGCGGCGGAGACGGTGAGCCCCGACGCCGCCGACGATCACTGGGATGTCGTGGAAGGGCAGGGCTCGCTGTTTCACCCCGCTTATGCCGCGGTATCGCTGGGCCTGCTCCACGGGAGCCAGCCTGACGTGATCGTCGTGTGCCATGAACCCGGTCGCGAAGAAATACTCGGATCTCCCGGCTACAGCTTGCCGAGCATCGAGGAAACGATCGATCTCAACCTGCGGCTGGGTAGCCGGACCAATCCGGCGATCCGTTGTGCAGGCGTGTCCTTCAACACCGCGCATCTGGGCGAGGAAGAGGCCATCGCCCTGATGGCGGCCGAAAGCGAACGGCTCGGCCTCCCGGTCGCAGACCCGATCCGCGGCGGCGAAGCCTTCGCCCGTCTCGTGGATAGCTGTCTCGCATGAGCGCAGCGGCCATCCCGGCAGCGTCGGCTGGATCCTCCTGGTTCCAGCGCTTCCTGTTGCCGGGTTTCGCCTTCAAGGCCGTCGTGATCGGTGGCGGTTACGCCACCGGGCGCGAGCTCGCGGAATTTTTCCTGCCGAGTGGGCCGTGGGGCGGACTGGCGGCGATGCTGCTGGCAATGGTGCTGTGGAGCATCATCTGCGCGGTGACCTTCTCGCTCGCCCGCGCGATGGGCGCGTTCGATTATCGCAGCTTTTTCGAAGGGCTTCTGGGGCGCGCGTGGATCCTGTTCGAGGTCGGTTATGTCCTGCTCGTGACGCTCGTGCTCGCAGTGTTCGGCGCCGCGGCGGGCGAGATTGGCGCGTCGATCTTCGGCTGGCCGCCGCTCGCGGGAACGGCATTCCTCGCCGCGTCGATTGCGCTCTTCGTGACCTTCGGCAATTCCTCGGTCGAGGGCCTGTTTAAATATGTCTCCTTCCTGCTCTACGGCGTCTACGCGCTGTTCATGGTCTTCGCGCTGAGCAGTTTTGGCGATGAGATTGCCGCGCGGTTCGCCATTCCCGCGCCGTCCGACGGCTGGATCCTCGGCGGCCTGACCTATACCGGATATAACGTCATCGGCGCGGTGGTGATCCTGCCGGTGATCCGCCATCTGACCAGCCAGCGCGACGCGGTGACCGCGGGCCTGATCGCCGGCCCGCTCGCGATGGCGCCCGCGATCCTCTTCTTCGCCGCGATGATCGCTTTCTATCCGGGCATCGTGAGCGAAACGCTGCCGTCCGATTTCATGCTGCGGCAACTCGAAATGCCGCTGTTCCACCTGCTCTTCCAGTTCATGATCTTCGCGGCCCTGCTCGAAAGCGGCGCGGGCTCGGTGCACGCGATCAACGAGCGCGTCGATGCGGCGCGCCGGGCGCGCGGCGGGGCGCCGCTAGGCAAGCGGGCGCGCGCCGGTATCGCGGGCGCGCTGCTTGTCGGCTGCATGTTCCTCGCCGACCGCTTCGGCCTCGTGACGCTGATCGCCAGCGGTTACCGCTTTCTCTCCTGGGTGTTCCTCGCGGTCTATGTCGCGCCATTGCTGACGGTCGGCCTGTACCGGCTGGTTCGCAGCCGGAAACAACAGCTTCAACCCGCCGTGCAGGGGAATGTGACGTGACGAAAGTGACTGGCTGGGCGCGGATCCGGCTCTGGGGGAAGCGTATGTTGCTCGGGCTGCTTCTGCTGCTGATCCTGCTCGTCGTGGTGGGCGCGATTTATGAGGCCCTCGGCCGAAAAAGCGCCGCGGCGAACTATCCCCCGCGCGGGCAGATGGTCGATATCGGCGGACGCAAGATGCACATCGACTGCCGCGGCACCGGATCGCCGACCGTCGTCTTCGAATCCGGCCTTGGTACGGGCGGGACGATCGACTGGACGCTGGTCCATGACGAGATTGCCGGCTTCACGCGCGCCTGTGCCTATGACCGCGCCGGAATCATGTGGAGCGATGCAAAGGATACGCCGCAGCGTGCGTCCGCCGTCGCGGACGATCTTCATGCGCTGCTGAAGGGCGCGGGCATCACCGGTCCGCTGGTGCTCGTCGGCCATTCGATCGGCGGGCCCTACACGCGCACCTATGTCGGCAAATATGGCGAGCAGGTCGCGGGGCTGGTGATGGTCGACGCATCGCATCCCGACCAGGTCGCGCGGCTTGGCAAGGCCGTGAAGGTCGATGCGCATCCGCGGCAGGCGGGGTGGATCATGCACACCGCCACGGCGCTGTCGTGGACGGGCATCGTGCGCCTCGCGATGGCGAATGCCGGGCAGGGGAAATTGCCGAAGGACGCGGCGGCACGGATGGCGGCCTATGCCAGCAAGTCGGTGCACGGTGCGACGTCCGAACTCGACGGCTTCGACCAGACGATGGACGACGCGCGCGCAGTCAAGAGTTTCGGAAACCGGCCGGTGATCGTGCTGACCGCTATGGCGCCGCTCAAGCCCGAAGAACTCAAGGGGTTGTCGTTGAAGGCATCGGACGGCGTGCGCTTCAAACAGGAATGGAAGGCGCTCAACGCCGAACAGGCGGCACTTTCGACGCGCGGCCGCCAGCAGGTCGTGCCCGACGCGGGCCATTATATCCAGATCGACCGGCCCGATCTGGTGATCGCCGCAGTCCGCGAGGTCGTGAGCGATGTGCGCGCCGACCAGATAGGCGCCGATAAAGGGACCACCCGGTAACGAAGGACGAAGATCGCGGGTCGTGGGGCCGCCGACAGGGAGAAGAATGATGAAGCGTAAGATCCTCTTGGGTGCGATGTCGATGCTGCCGTTGTTGCTCGCCGCGAACACCCCGGCGCCCGAATATGACATCGTGATCCGCGGCGGCCGCGTGCTCGATGGCGCGGGCAGCCCGTGGGTCAGCGCCGACGTCGCGGTCAAGGACGGCCGGGTTGTGCGGATCGGCCGCGTTGCCGGGCGCGGTACCAGGGAAATCGACGCGACGGGCCGCTATGTCTCGCCGGGCTTCATCGACATGATGGACCAGTCGGGGCGCGTGCTGGTCAAGAATGGCGCGGCCGAGAACAAGCTGTTGATGGGCGTCACCACCGTCATCGCGGGCGAAGGCGGACCGCCCGCCGAGGCGGCGGAGATTCCGGCGCATTTCAGCCAGCTCGAAAAACAGGGCATCTCGGTCAATTACGGCACTTACTATTCGGCAACGCAGGCGCGCGTGAAGGTGATGGGCGATGGTGCCGGATCGCCAACCCCGGCGCAGCTCGACGCGATGGGGCGCGAGGTCAAGATCGCGATGGACAATGGCGCGTTCGGCATCACCAGCGCGCTGATCTATCCGCCGAGCAGCTTCCAGACCACGTCGGACCTTGTTACGCTGGCGAAGGTCGCGGCGCAGTGCGACGGCTTTTACGCCACCCACATGCGCGACGAGAGCGAAGGCCTCGTCAAGGCGATCGAGGAAGCGATCGAGATCGGCGAGAAGGGCGGGGTCAAGGTCGAGATCTTTCACCTGAAGGCCGCCTATGCCCCCGGCTGGGGCAAGCTGATGCCGCAGGCGGTGGCGACGATCAACGCGGCGCGCGCGCGCGGCGTCGATGTCGCCGCGGACCTTTATCCCTATACCGCGGGCGGCACGGGGCTCGAGATCATCGCGCCGAGCTGGGTGTGGGCCGACGGCGTGCAGAAGGGGATCGAACGACTGCGCGATCCCAAGGTGCGCGAAAGGATGAAGAAGGAGGTCGCCGCGGGTTCGATGCCCGGCTGGTCGAACCTCGTCCACGCATCGGGCGGCTTCGCCAACGTTCGTCTGGCGAACGGGTTCAGCGAAAAATACAAGCCGTACCACGGCAAGAGCCTCGCCGAGATCGGCAAGGCGCTCAATCGCGATCCCGCCGATGTCGCGTGGGATATCTTGCTCGAAGGCCTGCCGAACCGCTCGGTCGCGCTCTATTTCATGATGAGCGAGCAGGACATCGAGACCGCGATCAAGCAGCCGTGGGTCAGCATCGGCAGCGATGCGGCGGCGTCGGAGAAGCTGGGCGAGATGGACGCGCTCGGCCTGCCGCACCCGCGCGCCTATGGCACCTTCCCGCGCATCATCGCCGAATATGTGAAGCGTCGTCCGGTGCTGTCGCTCGAGGATGCGGTGCGCAAGATGACTGGCTGGCCGGCGCAGCGCATGGGGCTCACCGACCGCGGGCTGATCCGCGACGGGATGCGCGCCGATATCGTCGTGTTCGACTTGGACAAGCTCGACGATGTCGCAAGCTGGGAAAAGCCCACCGCGTCGCCGACCGGGATCGAGACGGTGATCGTCAACGGCGTCGTCACGATCGCGAATGGCAAGCATACGGGGGCCAAGGCCGGGGCAGTGCTGCGCCATAGCTGCGGCGTCTGAAGATATGATGCGGATGATTTCGAGCCTTGTTCTCGCGCTTGCAGCCTCGGGACCGGCGCTTGCCGCCGCCCCGCCGATTGCGAAGCCCGAAGACCTCGGCACCGCGGTGTCGGCGCAGATCGCTTGTGCCAGCATCTTCGTCGCCGAACGCGCCGAGGCCGATGTGCTGCGCGACGATATCCATGCCTTTGCGCCGTTCATGACGGCGGTGACGCTGGCGGTCGACCGCGAGGCGCGGACGGTGACGGCATCAGCGCCGGGCGCGGCGACGCGCACCGCGCTGTTTCGCCCGGTTGCGGGGTGCACACTGCTGACCGGCGATGTTTCCACCGCCGCGCTCGATGCACAGTCGGCGAAGCTGAAGCCGACGCGCGGCAACGCGGCGAAACGCTGGCCGATCGGCGACGCGCCGGTGCCCAAGCTCCAGGCGGCCGCCGAAGCCAGGCTCGACCGCGTCGCGCTCGACAAGGCGGTGCGCGCGGCCTTCGACGAACAGAATAAGGGCGGCTATCCTGACACCCGCGCGATCGTCGTCGTGCAGGGCGGGGCGATCGTCGCCGAACGCTATGCGCCCGGCTTTGACCGCAATACCGAACTGCTCGGCTGGTCGGCGTCGAAGAGCATCATGGGAACTTTGGTCGGCCTGCTGGTCGATGACGGCGTTCTCAAACTCGACGAACCGGCACCGGTACCCGAGTGGAAGGGCGAAGGCGACCCGCGCGCGAAGATCACGCTGCGCCAGTTACTCACCATGTCGAGCGGCCTGACCTTCAGCGAAAGCTATGTGCCCGGCAATGACTCGATCAAGATGCTGTTCGAGGCGGGCGACATGGGCGCGATGGCGGCCGCGCTGCCGCTGAAGGATGCGCCGGGCACGAACTGGAGCTATTCGTCGGGCACGACCAATATCCTTTCGCGCATCGTGTTTCAGGCGACCGGCGGGACGCTTCAAGGCATGACGCGCTTTGCGCAAAAACGCCTGTTCGAGCCCACGGGCATGACCAGCGCGCTGATCGAGCCCGACGAGGCCGGCGTGCAGGTCGGCAGCTCCTACGCCTATGCCACCGCGCGCGACTGGGCGAGATATGGCCTGCTGCATCTCAACAAGGGCAAGGTCGGCGGCAAACAATTGCTCTCGAAACAATGGCTCGATTTCGCGGTCACGCCGACCAGCGCGGCGCCGCGGCCCGTCTATGGCGCGCAGCTTTGGCTCAACCAGCCCGAGCCTGCCGGCGAACGCCGCAAGCTCTACCCCGACCTCCCTGCCGACACCGTCATGGCGCGCGGGCACAGCTTCCAGATCGTCGCGGCGATCCCGTCGCAGGATACGGTGATCGTCCGCCTCGGTTGGACTCCCGAGGGGCAGACTTTCGACTGGAACAAATATCTCTCGCAGATCGCCGCGGCGCTCGCGCCCGCTGTGCCTGCTTCCTGAACAACCGAAGGATAGATTCGATGACGACGCTAACCCCTCTCTCGCTCGACCTCGCGATTGAATCGCTCCCGCTCGCCAAGCCATTCCGCATTTCGGGGCATGTCTTCACCGACACGCCGGTCGTGCTCGTCACGCTGTCCGACGGCACGTACAGCGGGCGCGGCGAGGCGTCGGGGGTCTATTATCTCGGCGACGACGTGCCCGCGATGACGGCCGCGATCGAAAGCGTGCGCGGCGCGGTCGAGGCCGGGATCACGCGCGACCAGCTACAGGCGCTGCTCCCCGCGGGCGGCGCGCGCAATGCGCTCGATTGCGCGCTGTGGGAGCTGGAAGCCCGGCGCAGCGGCGTGCCCGTCTGGGAGCTCGCCGGCCTCGCCGAACCGCGCCCGCTTCGCACGACCTTCACGCTCGGCGCCGACGATCCCGAGGTGATGGCCGAAGGCGCGCGCCATTATGCGCAAGCGCGCGCGCTCAAGCTCAAGCTCACCGGCGACCTCGACGTCGATATCGCCCGCGTACAGGCGGTGCGCGCGGCGCGGCCCGAATGCTGGATCGGGGTCGATGCCAATCAGGGCTTTGCGATCGGCGATCTCGATACGCTCGTCGCGGCGCTGGTCGCCGCCGACGTCAAACTGCTCGAACAGCCGCTCGCGCGCGGGCGCGAGGCCGATCTCACCGGCTATCAATGTCCGATCCCGATTGCGGCGGACGAAAGCGCGCTGACGCTGGCCGATGTCGACGAGCTCGTCGGCCGCTTCGACGTCGTGAACATCAAGCTCGATAAGTGCGGCGGCCTGACCGAGGGCCTCGCCATCGCCCAGCGCGCCCGCGAACTCGGGCTTGGTGTCATGGTCGGCAATATGGTCGGCTCCAGCCTCGCGATGGCGCCGTCGTTCATCGTCGGACAGCTCTGTGACATCGTCGATCTCGACGGCCCGATCTTCCTTGCGGACGATCGCAAGCCTTCGATCGAATATGTCGATGGCAACGCATGGTGCGGCGAGGCGATCTGGGGGCGCAAGCTCGGCTGATAACGATAACGGGACAGGGAGAGGCATGATGAAAAAGACGATATTCGCGGGGCTCGCACTGGTCGCGCTGGCCCAGCCGGTCGCGGCGCAAGAACCGACGACGACCTATATCCACGCCGGCCGCCTGCTCGCCGATCCGGCGAGCGGCCGGGTCGAAACGAACAAGACTATCGTCGTCGAAGGCGGCAAGGTCGCCGCGATCCGCGATGGTTTCGTCGGCGAGGGCAAGGTCGTCGATCTTCGCGACCAGTTCGTCATGCCGGGCCTCATCGACAGCCACGTTCATCTGACCTTTGAATCGAGCCCGACGAGCCGCCTCGATGCGGTGACCAAATCGACGGTCGATCAGGCGTTCGATGGCGTCGTCTTCGCCAAGCGCACCGTGCGCGCCGGGTTCACGACGGTGGTCGATCTCGGTTCCGATCCGCAGGCGATCAACGCGCTGCGCGATGCCACCGCGACAGGGAAGGTCATCGGGCCGCGGATCATCGCCGCGGGCGGGGTCGCGGCGCATGGCGGGCATGGTGACGTCCATGGCTATCGGCAGGAAATCATCGACCTGTTCCGTTCGCCGACGCTCTGCTCGGGCGCCGACGATTGCGCGCGCGCCGTCCGGCTGGCGGTGCAGCAGGGCGCCGACGTGATCAAGACCGCCTCGACCGGCGGCGTGATGTCGAACACCGCGGCGGGGCTCGGCCAGCAGATGAGCGACGCCGAATTGATCGCGATCGTCGACACCGCGCACCGTCTCGGCCGCAAGGTCGCCGCGCACGCGCATGGCACCGACGGGGTCAATGCCGCGCTGCGCGCCGGCGTCGATTCGGTCGAGCATGGTACCTATCTCGACGCGGAATCGATCCGGTTGTTCAAGGCGAAGGGCAGCTATCTCGTTCCCACGCTGCTCGCTGGTGACACCGTTGCGCGGCAGGCCGAAACCGCCGAGTGGATGCCCGCGCCGGTTCGCGCCAAGGCGCGCACGGTCGGACCGCTGATGGTCGATGCGCTGCGCCGCGCGCATAAGGGCGGGGTGCGCATCGCATTCGGGACCGACAGCGCGGTGTCGAAGCATGGCGAGAACGCCCGCGAATTCGCGCTGATGGTCAAGGCGGGGCTGACCCCGCTCGAGACGATCAAATCCGCGACCGTGTGGGCGGCAACACATGCCGGGCTTGAGGCCGAAATCGGCACGCTCGCCGCCGGCAAGTCGGCCGATATCGTCGCAGTGAAAGGCGACCCGCTGACTGACGTACGCACGCTCGAAACCATGGGCTTCGTCATGGCGCGCGGTGCCGTCGTGCGAGCGGCAGGGGAATGACGATGCGCTCGATCAAGCTGTTCGCGATGCTGCCGCTCGTCCTGATGCTCGGCACGGCGGCGACGAAGCCGGCGACGCCGCTGGCGCCCGCCATCGCGCCCAAGCCGGCGGTCGAGACGCAAAAGGCCCCATCGCCCGTTGCAGCGCCGCTCGCAGTATCGGCAACGCTGACGAAACAGGATGTCGATAGCTGGCTCGACGGCTTTGTGCCCTTCGCGCTCAAGCGCGGCGACCTCGCCGGCGCGGTGATCGTCGTGGTCAAGGACGGACAGGTGCTGACGCAGCGCGGCTTCGGTTATGCCGACGCCGCCAAGCGCACCCCGGTCGACCCCGCGCGCACGCTCTTCCGCCCCGGATCGGTGTCGAAGCTGTTCACCTGGACCGCGGTGATGCAGCAGGTCGAGGCGGGCAAGATCGACCTCGACGCCGACGTCAACACCTACCTCGATTTCAGGATCCCGCCGAAGGACGGCAAGCCCGCAACGATGCGCCAGCTGATGACGCATACCGCAGGGTTCGAGGAACATGGCAAGCTCACCATGTTCGAGGACAGGAAATTCCAGATCCCGCTCGGCGAGCTCGTGAAGGGCGGCATTCCGAACCGCATCTACACGCCGGGCACGACGCCCTCCTACTCGAACTATGGCACCGCGCTCGCCGGCTATATCGTCGAGCGCGTGACGAAAATGTCGTTCGACGATTATGTCGAACAGCGCATCTTCCAGCCGCTCGGCATGGCACAGTCGACTTTCAGGCAACCTCTTCCCAAGGCGTTTGCGCCGTGGATGGCGACGGGGTATCGCCAGCTTTCGGCCGGGCCGTCGAAGTTCGAAATCGTCGGTCCGTCGCCCGCAGGCGGTCTCTCCTCGACCGGCGCCGACATGGCGAAATTCATGATCGCGCACCTCAATCAGGGCGCAGGGCTGATGAAGCCTGAAACCGCGCGAATGATGCACGACACACCGATGACGATCCTGCCGCCGCTCAACCGGATGGAGCTCGGCTTTTTCGAAACCAACATCAACGGGCGGCAGGTGATCGCGCATCTGGGCGACACGCAGCTGTTCCACACCGCGCTCCATCTGTTCACGAACGAAAATGTCGGCATCTATATGTCGTTCAACGCGACGGGCGAGCAGGCGTCGGTAGGCCCCGTGCGCCGCGCCTTGTTCGAGGATTTTGCCGATCGCTATCTGCCCGGCAACGAAATGCCCGCAACGCGCGTCGACGCAAAAACCTCGGCGGAACATGCGCAGATGCTCGCCGGCAATTGGCTCAACAGCCGCCGCGCGGAAACCAATTTCTACGCGATTGCGTCGCTGCTCGGACAGGTGAAGATCAGCGTCGGTCCCAAGGGCGAACTCATCGTCCCCGCCGCGCGCGACCTCAATGGAAAGCCCGCGAAATGGGTCGAGACCGCGCCCTTCGTCTGGCACAATGCCGACGGCCACGGCCGGCTCGCCGCGCAGGTCGTGGACGGCAAAGTCGTGCGCTGGAGCATCGACGGCATCTCGCCCTTCATGGTGTTCGACCGCGCGCCGGCGCCCAAGTCGGCGGCATGGATCATGCCCGCGATGTATATCAGCCTCGGCGTGCTGCTGCTCACCCTGCTTCAGTGGCCGGCCTCGGCGCTGATCCGCCGTCATTACAAGGCGCCGCTGACGCTCGAACGCCGGTCGCTGCGTGTGTATCGCGGCGTCTGCGTGGCGTCGGGGCTGGTGCTCGCGCTCGTCGCAGCGTGGGTGATAAGCATGTCGACACTGAAAGCGCTGCCGTCCTACGATCCTTGGCTGTGGTTCCTCCAGATCGCGGGCCTGATCGTCCTCGTCGGCGGCGTCGTGCTGGCAGCTTGGGGTCTTCGCATCGTCCGTCAGGAGAAACGCGGCTGGTTTCGCACCCTCTGGGCGCTGCTGCTGCTCTTCGCGACGATCATGCCGCTGTATGTTGCGTGGACCTTCAGCCTGCTCGCGATGACGGTGAACTACTGACGCCAAGTTGGATGAGGAGGGGCTCGGCCGGGCCTCTCCGTCGGCGCGCTGCGCTGCCTCACCTCCTCGTCGCCGTGCGACGGGGAGGTTATTTTTATCCTCTTCATACGGCTCTCAAGCCGACGGCCGCCTCCGACCGTTTGCGGACATTGGCGCCTTTAGCTACGCATGTCGTATGGGCCAGAGTTACCGCACAGTTTTCGACCTTACGGGACAGCCCGAACTCATCCAACCAGCTTACTGGTTTATAGCGATCTTTCTTTGTGCGGGGATAATCTTCGCTGGGCTTGCTTGGATGGCAGTAAGGGAAAATTGGCACTCGCGCCGGTCACTGCCGTTTTTCGCAGCTGCTTGGATAATTTTCTGCACATTCATGGTGGTTGTGGATTTTCGCGACGCAGCAGCAATTCGGAATGCCGTTGAGGCTGGGAAGTTCCGAACTGTAGAAGGATGCTTGGATTACTTCCGCCCTGGCGCTCCGAATGGATCGAAGACCACCTCCGGCAATGAAGAATGGAGCATTCAAGGGCTCGTATTCAGCTACGGTGAAGGCGAGGTTCGCCCGGCTTTCCATTCGGTATCGACGGCGGGAGGGGAAGTTCGAGCAGACGCGCGAGTGCGAGTTTCATTTGTTGTAAGCCCGGCATATCGCCGACGTGAAATCGTCAAGCTTGAGCTTGCGCCGCACGCTTGTCCGATGGCGCGTAATGTAAAAATGTACGAGCGGCCCTAGGAAAACGTCCGCTTTCTACCCCAGAGCAGCCTTCTAGCCCCGATCCGGCGCAAAAAAAGGGCAGCGGTATCGGCGATACCGCTGCCCCCGGGACTAACTGTTATAAGGGCTTAGAAGTTCAGCTTCACGCCCCCCGAAACATAGCGCCCGATGACGTCATAGTTCGGGGTGATATAGGGGGTGAACGGCGGTTTGCGATCGAACAGATTGTTGACGTTGCCGAACAGCGTGAACGGCCCCGTCTTGAACTGCAGCCCGAGGTCGACATAGGTGCGGCTGCCGTTGCGGTTGTTCACGATCGGCTGCTGCGTCGGGCCGAGCTGCGTGTTGTAAAGGCCGCCGTCGACATAGCGCACGCGCAGGTTCGCGCCGAAAGAGTCATTGTCGAACGCGATCGTTCCCGAGCCGCGCCACTTCGGGGTCGAGAAGGCGGTTTCTCCGCCGACGACGCCCGCCACGTCGGTGCCGTTGATCCTCAGATGGAAGACATGATTGGCGAGAGCGCGGAAGGAGAGGGTGCCGTCGCCTAGGCTCGTCCGGTACGACGCCTCGATGTCGAGCCCTGCGGTGTTATAGTTGGCGAGGTTGCGGAAGGTGTTCGTCATCGACTCGATGCTGCCGTTCGGCAGGCGGGTGATGACGCCGCCGCATGTTCGGTCGGCCGGGTTCGCCGCATAGCATTGGCGCAGCAGATCCTGTGCGGTCACCGTCGTGATCACATTGTCGATGTCGATCTCATAATAGTCGACCGACAGGCGGACGCCCGGGATGTAGCTTGGCGAATAGGAGCCGCCGAGCGTCAGCGTGTGCGAGATTTCGGGGGTCAGGTTGCGATTGCCGCCGCCATACACCACCACATTGGCCTGCGGCGTGTTGACCGCGCCGCTTGAGTTCGGGAACGGATCGATGACATTGCCGATGTTCGTCGACCGGTTGAGGAAATATTCGGTGATGCTGGGCGAACGAATGTCGCGCGAATAGACAGCGCGCAGCAGCAGGTCGTTGACGACGCGCAGCGTTCCGCCGGTCTTCCACGACCAGATGCCGCCGCTGGTGCTGTAATCCGAATAGCGCGCGGCGCCGTTGATCTCGAGCTTGATCGCGTCCGCGATGTCGAGCAGCGGCACGTTCACTTCGGCGAAGGCTTCCTTGACGTTGAAGCTGCCGTTGGTCGCCGACGAATTGAGCGTGCCGAGCGCGTTCGCCAGCGACAGCGGATCGACATAGTTGGTGATCTGCTTTTCCCAGCGCGCGTCGGTGCCGATCGCGATGTCGACGGGGCCGGCCCAGGTCGAGAAGGGCTGTCCCGACAGGCTGGCGCCCACGGTGTCGAGCTTCGTGGTCGCAATCAGCTGCGATCCGCCGAACGCCCACTTTGCCGCAGCTGCCGAGATATTGCCGTTGCCGAACAGGTTGATCGGCACGCAATTGGGATCGTCATTGGCGGTCGATGCATCGACGTTGATCCGGCAGGTTGGCGTATTGCCCACCAGAACCGCGTCGACGCCATTGTTGAAGCGCGTCTTGATCCGCTGGTTGTTGAGGCTTTGGTTGATCCGGACCTCGCCGTGATCATAGTAGAATTTATAGCTCCAGCCGTCGCCGAATGTCCCGTCGAGGCCGATCGCGCCTTCGAGGTTACGGCGGTTGTACTTGAAGGTCAGCATCTTGTCGGGGCCGACATCGTCGAGCATGCGGCCAAGGATGAACGGGCCGGTGACGCCGGCCGCGGCGAGCGCGGTACGATTCGCCGCCGTCAGGAAGGCGTTGTCGGGCATGATCACGGCGGTCGGGGTTTCGGGGAAGAAACCGTAATTGCCTGTCATCCGGTGGTAGCTGAAATTGGCCCAGACCTTCAGCGAGTCGGTCACCTCGAAATCGGCGCGGGCGAAGCCGTTGATGCGTTCGTACGGCGTGCTGACCGCGACATAATCATAGATATTCTGGCCGCCGCCGCCGACGGTCGTCACGCCCTGCGTCACGCTGCCGAGCGGGAACGGGCCGATGTTGCCATCGGGGTTGAAGACGAGATTATAGGGTGCGCCGGTCAGGCCGAGGATCGAGCCGCCGTTGTAGAGCTGCGTCAGATTGGGGTCTTTGACGAGCTCGAGCCGGCCGTCGGGGCGCAGGAATACGCCCGATTCCAGCTTGGATCGGCTCTTGCGATCGAGGATGCCGCGTTCGTTCATATAGTCGGCGGCGACCATGAAATGGCCGCGCCCGTCGGCGAAATCGGTGCCCCACGCAATGTCGGCGCCATAACGCGCGCCATCGCCGCGCGACGATACGCCGGCCTGTGCGCCCATGCGCCAACCGGTGAAATCATCGTCGAGAATGATATTGACCACTCCCGCGACGGCGCCCGAGCCCCAAGCCGCCGAAGCGCCGCCAGTGACGACGTCGATACGCTTGACCAGGCTTTGCGGCACGGTGTTGAGATCGGCGGCGCCCGAGAAGCGATGCCCGTTGAGCAATGTCAGCGTGCGGACCGCGCCGAGCCCGCGCATGTCGGCGGTCGAAACGCCGCTGGCGGTGTTGCCGGTCGTCGTCGTCGGGCTCGACGTGGGGCGAAACTGGGGCGTGTCGTTCAGGACCTGCGCGATGCTGGGGCGGTTGCCGAGCGCCAATTCGGCCTCGCCGATCACGGTCGTCGGGGTGGGCGCGTCGAAACCTTCGCGCTGAATGCGCGAGCCGCTAACCACGATTTCCTGGTCCGAAACGCCCTCGGCCGCGGCGTCGACCGACTGCGCATAGGCTGGGTTCAGACTGACCAGCATCGACAATGCGGTGCCTGCATACCAGCCGGATTGAACGAATTTCATAACTATCCCCTTCGCCTGTGGACGACAGATTCTGCTGCCCGATGTTCGCTTATGTTTTACCGCGAGGCTCATCTGGTCCTCCGGTTTGCGATTTTTTATAAAGTCGGATTTTTTTGAAAAATCAACCCCAATCGAGACATAATTTTCAATTATGGAAAATGTATGGCTTTAGGGATGCGGGTTTGGCCCGATAACCGCATGAATCAGGACGTTTAAACCATGTTTCAAATTGCAGCTATCGCCAACCATGGTCGCAGCGGCCGCGCCGCTACGGCGGGCCGAGAGCGCGATCGCTTTAGGGGGCTTGCTAGCGGCCTTCGTCTTATGACGGATCGACGACTTGGGGTGCCGTCGCGCAGGATGTTTCCGGAATCTCGCAAATCGTCCAGCCGCCACCCATCGCCTGGAAGAGCTGGATGCGCGCCGAGAGTGCGTCGGCGTGGAGCTGGATCAGCGACAGCTCGGAGCCCAGCAGGCCGCGCTGGGCATCAAGCTGTTCCAGATAGGGCGAATAGCCTTCGCGATAGCGGTTGGTCGCGAGGCGGAGGCCCTCGGCCAGCGCATTGCGCTGCGACTGGGCGAAGGCGATCTGGGCATCGATCAGACGGACAGCTGCCAGCGCATCCTCGACCTCGCGAAACGCGGTGAGCGCGGTGCGGCGATAGGCGAAGGCGGCCTGGTCGCGCTGCGCGCCTGCGGCATCGGCCTGCGCCGTTAGTCGTCCGCCCTGAAAGATGGGCGCCAATATGCTGCCGCCCACCGACCAGATCGTAATCGGGTCGCCGAGCAGCGTAGAAAAGGCCGCACCGGCGGCCGAGGTAAGGCGTAGCTGCGGCAGGAAACGCTTGCGCGCCGCCGAGAGGTTCTTGTCGGACGCTGCGAGCTGATATTCGGCTTGCGCCACGTCGGGCCGACGGCGCAGCAGCTCGGACGGCAGGCCGTCCGGGACAAGCGGCACGGTCAGCCGGTCGAGCGCCTCGCCGCGCTCGATGGCGCGCGGGCTGTCGCCGACCAGCAGGCTTAACGCGTCTTCGGTTCGAGCGATGGCGAGTTCGATTTGCGGCACGATCTGCGCCGTAGCGTCATATTCTGCCTGCGCCTGTTCGAGTTCGAGCTTCGGCGAATAGCCCGATCCGACCCGCGACTTGGCGATGCGGAGCGATTCCGATCGCGCGCTCACTGTTTCGCGCGCGACCTCCAACCGCGCGTCGAGGCCGCGCAAGACCACATAATTGCCCGCTACCGCCGCGGCGATCGACAGTTGGATCGTGTCGTGCGCGGCCTCGCTCGCAAGATATAGATCGCGCGCGGCCGATTGCTGGTCGGCGAGGCGGCCGAACAGATCGACCTCATAGGCGACCTGAAGTTGAGGCTGCGCGAAATTCTGCTCGACGGGCTGACCGAAGGCGTTAACCGATCGCGACCTACCGCCGCCGAGCGTTGCGTCGATTGCCGGCAGCGTCTGCGCCCGAGCGAGCGCGACATTGGCGCGCGCCTCGCGGACGCGTGCTGCGGCGACGCCAATATCGCTGTTGTTCGCGAGCGCCGCGTCGACCAGCGCGGTGAGAGTCGGATCGCCGAAGGACCGCCACCAGTCGCGCTGCAGCGCCGCGCTGGGGCCGGCGTCGGTCCGCCACGCGAGCGGCGGCGCGACGGGCGCCACTGTCGTTGTCGCAACCTGGGGCCCGGCGCAGGCCGTGAGCGCCGCTGTCAGAGCCGAAGCGAGTGCGAGGCGCGATATTTTCACCGGCGCGCCCCGCCGCTCGTGTCGATACGGACCTCGACCGACATGCCGGGCCGCAGCCGCTTCGCCGCCGATTGCCCCTTGTCGATTGCAATCCGCACCGCGATCCGCTGCGCCACCTTCACAAAATTGCCGGTAGCATTGTCGGCCTTCAGCACCGCGAATTCGGAGCCTGCGGCGGGTGACAGATTCTCGATCCGCCCGGTCAGTTCGGCGCCGCCGAGCGCGTCGACGCTGAACCGCGCCCGCTGGCCGATCGCCATCTTGCCGGTCTGCGCTTCCTTGAAGTTGGCGATGACCCACACATTGTGTGGGACGACCGACAGCAGTTGCGTGCCTGCGGTGACATAAGCCCCCAAACGCACGCCGACTTCGGATAATTGGCCGTCGGCGGGCGCGCGGATGATCGTGTTGTCGAGGTCAATCTGGGCGAGGCGGAGCTGCGCCTTCGCCGAAGCGACCGCGGCTTCGAGACCGGCGCGCGCGACGACGACCGTTCGGACGTCCTGCGTGCCGATCGAGCGGCTCGCACGCGCCTGCTGCAACGATGCCTGCGCCGCGAGCAGCGCTGCGCGGGTCTGGTCGAGCTCGCGGGTCGAGATCGAGCCGTCTGCGGCGAGCGTGCGCGCGCGGCGCATGTCGGCCTCGGCGCGCGTCAGCTGCGCCTGCGCGTTGGCGATACCGGCATTCTGGCTGTCGGTGGCGACCTCGCGCGACCGCTGCGCCTGCGCCGAATTGGCGAGCGCGGCCTGCTGCGCCGCGACATTCGCCTCGGCCTGCGCAACGCGTGCGCGGTAGATGCGGTCGTCGATCGTCGCGAGCACCTGGCCCACCTTGACCTCGGCAAAATCCTGCACCGGAACGCTGGTGACATAGCCGCTGACCTGCGGGCTGATGATCGTCACACGCCCGCGGACATAGGCGTTATCGGTCCGTTCCGCCCTGCCGGCAAAGGGTGGCAGGTCCCACGCATAGAGGATCGCGAGCACCGCCACGACCGCGGCGACGACGATGACGATCACGGTCGTGCGGGTCTTGTCCGGAGGGCGCCACGCCGACGGCTGTGCGTCGACCTGCGGATCGGCCGGCGGCGCGGTTTCGGGCGGCGGGGCTGCCGCTGCGGGTCCGGGTTTCGGCGTGTTCGCCTTTGGCTCGTCGCTCATATCATTGCCCCTGTTGAGCCTGCGCCTGTGCCTGCGCTTGCAGGCGCTGTACCAATAATATCACCGGTGACGGTTCGTTTCGCCGTCGGATGCCTCGGCTAATCATGAAGCCCCATATCGTCGTCAGGATCGCGAGTACCCCGACCAGCAGGAATACGTCATTATACGCAAGGATATTGGCCTCGCGCGTGACTTGCTGGCTGAGCAACGCCCCCCCCTCCGCGCTGCGCAGCACCGGATCGCCGACCGTCCCGGCCACGACGCGGCTGCCGGCACCGAGCCGCGCCGCGACGAGCGGATCGCTGGCGACGATATTCTGGACCAGTTCGTGCGAGTGATATTTTTCGCGAACCGTCTGGAAGGTTCCGAGCAGGGTGCCGCCCGCGAGCCCGCCGATGCTCTGGCTCATGCTGAACAATACGACAAAGCTGATGAAATTCTTGCCGCCCGCAAGCAGGGTCCGCGCGATGCCGATCACCATCGCCTGGGCGAGGAAGAGCAAAGACGCGAAACCGATCAGCGCCTGGCTGAGGTAGAAATGGCCGGGGCGGGTGAGGTTGGTCGAATTGGCGTCCATGAAGGATCCGATCACGATCAAGATGACCGCGATGATGATCGGCCGCGTCAGATTGTCCGGGCGGAAGGTCAAAACCGCAGTAGCCAGACCGGCGATCGATGCAAAAACGACGATCAGGTTCAGCGTGACCAATTGGTCGTTGATCAGTCCGACAGCATTCAGAAAGCCGATCGAACCGAACGCCTGTTCGGACAGCAGGATACGCACCGATGCGGCGACCGCTATCAGTCGCATCATCTCGCGTGTACCGAGCCAGCGGGTGTTTATCAGGGGATTTCTACGATGATGTTCGACGAGGATCGCGGCGGCGATCAGCGCGACGCTGGCGGCGAGCGACCAGCCGATCCACTGCCGTTCGGTCCACCACTGGATTCGGCCCTGCGAGAGGACGGCGACCAGCAGCCACAGTCCTGGCGCGAGCAAGCCGAATGTCAGGAAGTCGAGCGGTTCGAACACTTTCTCGCGCTCGCTCGGCGGCAGCGGCTGCGCCATCACCGCGGCGAGCGTCGCCAGCGCCAACCCGAATTCGAACCAGTATAGATTGTGCCAGTCGCCCCAGATGAGGAGCCCCGGCGACAGCACGCGCGCGAGCGGCGTCGCGATCTGCGGGATACAGATGCCGATCATCACGGCGGCGAGGCGCTTCGATGCCGGAAGCGCCTGGAAGAAATAGAGGATGGTGAGGGTCGACAGGCCGCTCGCCGCGATCCCGCTCATCGCCCGCACCGCGACCGACGTCCAGAAATCGTGGATGAACAGGTGCATCAGCGTCGTCACCGCATAGGCGACGAGCGTGTAGCGGATGAACGGCTGCAGCCCGAATTGCTGGCGATATTTGACCAGCAGCAGGTTCGCGGTGACGTTGGTCATGAAATAGGCGGCGGTCAGCCACGCCGCCTCGTCGCTGTTCAGCCCGAGCGTTCCTTGCGCGAAATTGAGATTGACCGTGACCAGCGCATTGCCGAGACCGCCGGTGATCCCGATCAGGCAGCCGATCAGGAAATGGCGCACCATGCGCGAGGTCGGATGATCGGGATTGGCGGGCGATCCCGGAAGCGTTGGCCGTTCGTGCGGCTTGAAGACATATTCCGCCATGGCGCGCTATGCTGGCTTCGCAGTCACGGGCGCGGCGCGAGCGGGTTCGTGACCGTCATGATCGCAGCACCCAAAGGGCGGCGGCGAGTCGGTTCGATAAACATGATTTTCTTTACCGCATCGAGGGCAGGGTTGCAGCCTCTTAGGTGTCGGTCTTCCCTCAGATTCTCAGCTGGAATACGTCTTCCAAAGCCACGCAGCGCTGGCCAGGTCCTGCACGATCGAGCCGAGCGATTTATAGATGGTGACGTCCAATGCCGTCAGGCGGCCCGGCGCTGCCCCCGAAAAGACATGCCCGACCTCGGGCAGGACATGTGCTTCGGTGATGACCCCGGCGTCGCGCGCGCGCAGATATTCCGCGCCCTGCGCGAGCACCCCTTCGCGATGATCGGGCACGAAGCGTGCGCGCGCGACCAGCGCGATGTCGATCTCGGACGGGCCGGCACGGCTTGAGCCGACCGCATTTATATGCACGCCGTCCGCGATATGTCCGTTGAGCAGGATCGGCTCGGCTGCGCCGGTCAGCGTGCAGATGATGTCAGCGCCCACCGCAGCCTCGGCCACCGAAGCGGCCACCTGCGCTGTGAGGCCCAAATCGCGCGTGACTCGGTCGGCAAGCTCCTCCGCCTTTTCGGGCGCGCGACCCCAGATCCGTACGTCGGTGAGCGATCGCACATAGCGGATGGCGGCGACATGGTGCCATGCCTGCTCGCCCGTCCCTATGATCGCAAGGCGGCTGGCCGCAGGGCGGGCGAGCGCGTCGGTCGCCGCCGCCGAAGCGGCGGCGGTGCGGATCGCGGTGACCTCGCTGGCGTCGATCACGCACACCGGCGCCCCGCTCACACGATCGAACAGGATGATGACGCCCTGATGCGAGCTACCATGCGCTGCGGCCGCAGGAAAAATGCTGATGATCTTCGCCCCGAAGCCCGCGCCGTCGAGTGCACCCGGCATGACCCCGAATAGATCGCCGCCGTCGAGGTCGATGATGCCGCGCAGCAATTGCCGGCTGCGTCCTTCGGCGAGCGCGATCATCGCGCCGCGCATCAGGTCGATGCATATCCGGTGGTCGAGCCGCTCGCGGACTTCCTCGGCATCGATGAAGCGGATCGGATCAGCCACCCCAGACGCTTTCCGCATGGCGCAGGAAATTGAGCCCCATGATCTTCTCGATCCGGCGGCTCGAATAGCCGCGCGCGGCGAGCAACGCGATCAGTTTGCGGAACTGGTCGGGCCCGCGCAGGTCGACGACGAAGAGATAGGTGTCGGGCCGCTCGCCCGAAGCGCTGATCCCCGCCGCGCGACGCTCGGCAATCTCCTTTGCCAGCACGGCTTCATACGCGCGAAGATCGTCGATTTGGCCTACGGTGCCGTCGGTGCCGATTCCGACATGATCCTCGCCGCAGATATTCACCGCATGATCGATATGCGCCACGACGTCTTCGGCGCGGGCGTGGCCCGAGATGTTGAGGAAGGGCATGAAATAGATGCCGATAAAGCCGCCCCTTTCGGCAACGAGCCGCAACTCGGCGTCGGTCTTGTTGCGCGGCAGGTCGGTGACTGCGCGGCAACCGGTGTGGTTGATCGAGACCGGCGCGTTCGACACGCGCGCGGCTTCAACGCAGGTTTTTTCGCCGCTGTGCGACAGGTCGACGATCATCTTCTGTGCGTTGAGCCGCTCGACCACTTCGCGTCCGAACGGGGTGAGTCCGCGATTGTCGGGTGCCATCGATCCGTCGCCGAGCTGGTTCGCGGGATTATAGGTGATCTGGAAGATGCGCACGCCCATGTTGGCGAAGATGTCGACGCGGGCGGCGTCCTTGCCCATCATCGCGCCATTCTGAAAGCCATAGATGATCCCGATCTTCTTTTCGGCCTTGGCGCGGCGGATGTCGGCCGCGCTCAAAATCTTGAGCAGATCGCGCGGATAGCGGCGCAGCAGCATGTCCATCTCGGCGACGTCGGCGACGCTCTTTTCGAAGGGGTCAGCCGGTCCCGCGACATAGCCGAGGGTGCAGTTGATCGCGGTGATGCCCGACGCGTGGGCTTCGGCCAGCACGCGTGGTGAAAAGGGATCGGGCGCATCGCGCACATTGGGATCGGCGAGGCCGCCCAGCGCATTTACGATAACCCATTTGCGACCGTCGGGCGCCGCGGCATGTGCCGTAGCGGGCAGGAGAGATGTCGCAGCCAGTCCCGCTGCACCCGCGAGCATCGCGCGGCGTTCAATCGTCATTGCCAAGTTCCTTCGCCGTCGGGGCGATATAGTCGGCGCGCCGATATTGGCAGCCGCGCTTCACGGTCATTTCGATGCGTTCGATATTGTCGATGTCGGCGAGCGGGTCAGCGGCCAGCACGACGAAGTTCGCGAGCTTGCCGGGCTCGATCGACCCCATATCCTTGTCCTGCCCCGCCGCACGCGCGCCGACGAGCGTCGCCGAATGGATGACCGCGAGCGGCGGCATGCCGACGTCATGCGCGAGATAGCGAAGCTCGGCGTGGACTTCGGGCCATGCGTCGCCGGCGGGATTGGCGAAATCGGTGCCGGTCGAAATCGGCAGGCCGGCGCGCCACGCCTGCTGCGTCAGGCGGATCGTCTGGGCGCCGGTGCAGCGCAATGGTTTGGCTTTCGGATCGGCCTTGCGCGCGGCCTCGAACTTCACGAACAGGCTGCCGGTCGCGTCAAGGATCGTACCGTGTTTCCGCATCGCGTCGAAAAGGCGGGCGACGACCGGATCGTCGCCGGTCGGCGCGAGCAGCGCCTCGTTGACCGGAGTGCGGTCCTGATAGGCCGCGAGCATGTCGGGCTGCGCTTCATAGCCGAGATAACAGACATGGCTGACCGAATCGACGCCCGCTGCGATCACCTCGGCTGGGCGGGCAGGGAAGACTGCACTGTGCGCCCAGATCATCATCTTCTGCCGGTGTGCCTCGGCGGTGATTGCCTTGACGCGCTCGGCGGGCAGATTGGCGTAGATTTTGATCGCGCTCGCCGATGTGCCGCGTGCGAGTGTGATTGCGGTGCGAAGATCGGTTCCTTTGTCGATCGCCTGCATCCATGGCGCCGTGCCCGGGGTGAAACCCCGACTGACGGCGAGGACGCGCGGATCCTCGAAAAAGGACGGCCCTGCCATCAGCGCGGCGTAATAAATATCGGGCGCGGGAATCTCGCCGATCAAGGACGCACGCGAAAGCTCGCCTACCGCGCGCAGATCGTCCGCCATGTCGCGCACTGCGGTGACCCCGCCATAAAGGTTTCGGCGCAAGATCGCTTCGGCGCGGGCGCGGTTCGGCGGGGTGGCGAGATGCACGTGGCTGTCGATGAGTCCCGGGATCACGAAGCGTCCGGTCAGGTCGACCCGGCGCGCGGTCACGGCGCGCTCTGCCAGCGTGTCATGTGCGCCGATCGCCACGATCCGTTCGCCGTCGATCAGAATGTCCTGCCCGGCGCGTGAGGGGCCGCCCGTGCCGTCGATGACCGACGCATTGGTGTAAAGCACCTGCTCGGCCGCGTGCGAGGGTGCCCACGCCATCAGCAATGCGGCAATGCCAAGCGACTGAAAGGCAGCGACGAGCGCCAACGGGCGTGAGCGGACCGATGTCATGCGCTCGTGGCTAGCGCCCTCATTTCATGTCCGCAATCGCCCCGCACCCGCCACCGGAGAAAAGCGGAGCTGCGGACATGTTTCTGCTATTTCGTCAGAAGTTGTATTTCAGCGTCACCCGCGCGTTTCGCGGCTCGCCATATACGAAGCCGGGGAACCAGACGTTGCCGCTGAAAAAGCGCTTGTCGAAGAGATTGTCGACATTGACCTGCAGCGACAGGGCCTCGGTCAGGTCGTAGCGCGCCATGATATTGGCGATGGCATAGGCGGGTTGGCCGATCCGCTCCTCGACGTTCGACCCCGGATTGACGGCGGTCACCGGCGGACGGCTTTCCCATTTCAACGCGCCGCCGACACTCAGGCCGTCGAACATGCCGGTAAAATCGTACCGGGTCGCAAAGTTGAACACGCGGCGCGGCTGATGCGCGAGTACATGCGCTCCCTCAGCGTCCTTCGCGCTATAATCGCTCCAGCCGGCGCTGACGTCCCATTGCGGGGTGATCTTCCCGACGACTTCCAGTTCATAGCCCTTGGCGACGGTCCCCTTCATGCCGCGATAGGCCTGAATAGGCGTGCCAGGGATCAGGCCGTCGGCGACCGCCAGATTGTCCTGTTCGATCCGATAGACCGAGACCGTCGCAAGCAACTGACCATCGAGCAGCAGTGCTTTCAGACCGGCTTCATAATTGGTGCCTTCGAGCGGATCGATCAGCTTGTTGTTGCGGTCGCGCAGGTCGCCCTGTGGCTTGAAGATGTTGGTGTAGCTTGCATAGGCGGACAGATTGTCCGTCAGGTTGTAGACCAGCCCGACATAAGGCGTGATCTGGCCCTTGTACGAGAGGGTGTAGGGTGAACTGTACAGGCTCTCATGCTCTTCGCGCTTGTAATAGCTGACGCGGCCGCCGCCGATGAGCTTCAGCCCGCCGATCAGGCTGATCCGCGTCGAGGCGTACACCGCCGCCTGCGTCGTGTTGCCGAAACCGGACATGTCATATCGCTCGCCCCATTCAGGCTCGGCGAGCCGGCCGTCGAAGCTGTTGAAGTCGGTGATCGGGTCGATCGCGATCGGATCGCGGTTCGTCCAGCCGTTGTCGACGCGGCTCGCCATCGCGCCGAACGCGAGGTCGTGCTGGCCGCCCAGCAAGTTGAAGCTACCGCTGGCCTGGACGCTGCCATGCCATTGCTCGGGGTCGGTCTTGTACCAGTAACCCGACGTGTTCACGCCCGCGCCGGTAATGCGATCGGGCAGGCCGTCGAGCCACAGCAGTTTCGAATTTTCGAGTCCCTTGTGATAACCGATGTCGCCGCGAATTTCCCAATCGCCGCCCAATTTGTGCTTGAGGGTGGCAAAGGCCGAAATCTCGGTGGTGTTCCAGAGCCCCCAGTCGGCGCCGGTGGTCTTCGATCGCCGCCAGTCGGTGCGCGTGCCGTCGGTATACCAATAGGGCAGCTGGGCCCACATGATCCCGTCGCGCTCGTCGCGCTGGTAGCTTGCACCGATCGACAGCGTCGTGCGGTCGCCCAGATCGGCGTCGATCACGCCATAGAGAAGGAGGCCCTTCTTCTTTTCGAGGTCGACGAAACTGTCCTGCGTATAGGCCTGCGCGACCGCGCGTGCGCGCACCGTGCCAGCGGCGTTGAGCGGCGACTGGACATCGAGCGTTGCGGCGAAGCGATCCCACGATCCGGCCTCGACGCTGATGTTGCCCGCAAAGTCGCCTGCCGTCGCATGTTTGCGGATCAGGTTGACGACCGCCGACGGGTCGCCGGCGCCCTGCATCAGGCCGGCGGCACCGCGCACCAGGTCGACGCGCTCATATTGCGCGGTGCTGGTCTCGCCAAAGCCGACATTGCCATTTTCGAAAGGCGCGCCGTCGAGCTGGAAATTCTGCACCTCGAAACCGCGCGCGGTGATCGCGCTGCGCCCGCGGTCGATGTCCTTCTTGGAAATGCCGACGGTAAAGTCGAGCGCATCGTTGATCGTGTTGAACCCCTGGTCCTGGATCTGCTGTTGCGTAATCACGCTGATCGTTTGCGGCGTTTCAAGCGGGGAGAGCGGAAGCCCGGTTGCGGCGGTGGGCTGGTCGGTCCGGCCATAGGCGGTCACGACGATGGCATCGCCCGGTTCTTCGTCGGCCGCCGTCGGCGGCGCATCTTGCTGCGCCTGGGCGAATGTCGCGGTATACAGAAGCGCCGATCCGGTCAGCAGCAAACGAATGGAACGGCGCATCTTTTCCCCCTTTTGTCGGCGGCCCGGCCGCGTCGGTAAAGCGCCACTAATGAGAGTAACTCGCATTTGCAACATCGTTTAGGGCTGTTTTCGCGACATGGACGCGTCGAAGGCTTTCCGCGGGACAAATATCACGACAGGCCACAACCCGCCCGCGTCGCATCGACCCGGCGCGACGCTTGTTCTGCAGCGCATTATTATGTTACCCCTTCATCACGAATCCGAAATTTTCTGAGCCGACGCGGTCATAAATCGCGCGGTACGACTGCCTGATCTTTCCCGTGGGCGTCCGCGCCCATTGGCAAACAGAAACAGAAACGGAGGACCGCGGTGCAAACTCCCGAAGAATATGAGCTGTCCCGGCGCGGTGTGCTGGTTGGCGGCGCGGCGTCGGTTGCGACGGTGACGCTCGTTCCGATCGGCGCGGCGACGGCTGCCAGTCCGGCCGCTGCGGCGCCGCCGACCGTCAAAGTGGCGTTCAACGTCAATGGTCAGGCGCAAGAGCTCGAGCTCGATACGCGCACCTCGCTGCTCGATGCGTTGCGCGAGCATCTGCACCTGACCGGCACCAAGAAGGGTTGCGACCACGGCCAGTGCGGCGCGTGCACCGTGATCGTCGACGGGCGGCGGATCAACAGCTGCCTGACATTGGCGGTGATGCACGATGGCGACAATATCACGACGATCGAGGGGCTCGGCACTCCCGACAAGATGCACGCGATGCAGGACGCCTTTGTGACGCACGACGGTTTTCAATGCGGCTATTGTACGCCGGGTCAGATTTGCTCGGCGGTCGCGGTGCTCGACGAGATCAAGGCCGGCATCCCGAGCCATGTGACGGCCGACCTGACTGCCGCGCCGCAAGTCACCAACATGGAGATCCGTGAGCGGATGAGCGGCAATATCTGCCGCTGCGGTGCCTATCCCAATATCGTTGCGGCGATCAGCGAAGTGGCGGGAGTGAAGGCATGAAAAGCTTCACCTATGAACGGGTCGACACGCCGGCCGCCGCCACGGCCGCCTTCGCGCGGACCAAGGGTTCGCGTTATATCGCCGGCGGCACCAACCTTCTCGACCTGATGAAGCTCGAGATCGAGACGCCGGGCCATCTGATCGACATCAGCCGCCTCGCGCTCGACAAGATCGAGCCGACCGCCGATGGCGGCCTGCGCATCGGGGCGATGGTGCGCAACACCGACCTCGCGTCCGACGCGCGCGTTCGCCGCGACTATGGCCTCGTCTCGCGCGCGCTCGTCGCGGGGGCATCGGGGCAACTCCGCAACAAGGCGACGATGGGGGGCAACATCCTCCAGCGCACACGCTGCCCCTATTTTTACGACACGAACCAGCCGTGCAACAAACGCCAGCCGGGTAGCGGCTGCGCGGCGATCGGCGGCTTCAACCGCATCCTCGCTGTCCTTGGCGCCAGCGACGCGTGCATCGCGACACAGCCGAGCGATGTCGGCGTGGCGCTGCGCGCGCTCGACGCCAGCGTCGAAACGGTCGATGTGGCGGGCAAGACGCGTGCGATCTCCTACGCCGATTTCTATCGCGCGCCGGGCAAGACCCCGCATCTCGAAACCGCGCTGGCGCCGGGCGAGTTGATCACCGCGGTGACGCTGCCCAAGCCGATCGGCGGCACGCACATCTATCACAAGGTGCGCGACCGGGCGTCCTATGCCTTTGCGCTGATATCGGTCGGCGCCGTCGTGCAAAGGGACGGCACCGGGCGTGTCGCGCTCGGCGGCGTCGCCTACAAACCCTGGCGTGTCGAGGCGGCCGAGGCCGAGCTGCCGCGCGGCGCCAAGGCGGTGGCCGCGAAGCTGCTCGCGGGTGCGAAGACCACCCACGAAAATGCCTATAAGCTGCCACTGGTCGAGCGCACGCTCGCCGGCGTACTGGCGCAAGCGAAAGGCTGAACCGATGAAATTCGACACGCCCGCCACCACCAATCCGATCGATCAGCTGAAGGTCGTCGGCAAACCCACCAACCGGATCGAAGGGCCGCTCAAGGTGACGGGCACAGCGCCCTATGCCTATGAGCATCAGGACTTCGCGAAAACGCAGGCCTATGGCTATGTCGTCGGGTCGGCGATTGCCAAGGGCAAGATCGCGTCGATGAACCTCGACGAAGCCCGCGCCGCGCCAGGCGTGCTCGCGATCGTCACCGCCGCCAATGCCGGCAAGCTCGGCAAGGGCGATTTCAACAATGCGACGTTGCTCGGCGGACCCGATATCGAACATTATCATCAAGCCGTCGCGCTCGTCGTCGCCGAAAGTTTCGAACAGGCGCGCGCCGCCGCGTCGCTCGTCCGTATCGACTACACTCGCGGCAAGGGCGCATTCGACCTCTCTGCCACCGTTGAAACGGCGGGCAAGGCGCCCGTGCTCTATGGCAATCAGCCCGATACGGCGGTGGGCGATTTCGGCGCCGCCTTTGCTGCCGCGCCGGTGCAACTCGACGCGCGCTATTCGACCCCCGACCATGCCCATGCGATGATGGAGCCCCATGCGTCGATCGCGGCGTGGGAAGGCGACAAGCTGACGGTGTGGACGGCGAACCAGATGATCGCCTGGTCGGCGGGCGACGTCGCGAAGACGCTCGGCCTGCCCAAGGAAAATGTCCGGCTGCTGTCGCCCTATGTCGGCGGCGGTTTTGGCGGCAAGCTCTATGTCCGCGCCGATGCGATCCTCGCCGCGCTCGGCGCCAAGGCGGCGAAGCGTCCGGTCAAGGTCGCGTTGCACCGCGCGCTGATGATCAACAACACGCCGCACCGGCCGGCGACGATCCAGCGCATCCGGCTGGGCGCGACGCCCGACGGCAAGCTGACCGCGATCGGTCACGAAAGCTGGTCGGGCGACGTCAACGCCGCCAAGCCCGAGGGGGCGGTCGCGCAGACGCGCCTGCTCTACGCGGTCGCCAATCGCATGACCGCGATGCGCATCGCCGCGCTCGACCTTGCCGAGGGTAACGACATGCGCGCGCCGGGCGAGGCGCCCGGCATGATGGCGCTCGAGGTCGCGATGGACGAGATGGCGGAAAAGCTCGGACTCGACCCGATCCAGTTCCGCATCCTCAACGATACGCAGGTCGATCCCGAAGTGCCGACCCGGCCCTTCACCCAGCGCCAGCTCAACAAATGCCTGCAAATGGGCGCCGAGAAATTCGGCTGGGCAAAGCGCGGCAAACCGGGCGTGACGCGCGATGGCAAATGGCTCGTCGGCATGGGCGTCGCGGCGGCGTTCCGCAACAATCTCAACGCCAATTCGGGGGCGCGCGTCCGGCTTTCTAATGCGGGTATCGTCACGGTCGAAACCGACATGACCGACATCGGCACCGGCAGCTACACGATCATCGCGCAGACCGCCGCCGAAATGATGGGCGTACCGCTCGACAAGGTGGTGGTGAAACTGGGCGATTCCAGCTTCCCCGTTTCCTCGGGCTCGGGCGGGCAGTGGGGCGCCAACAGCTCGACTGCGGGCGTCTACGCCGCTTGCACGAAACTCCGCGAAGCGGCGGCGCAAAAGCTGGGGCTCAACCCTGCGGAAGCCGTGTTCGCCGAAGGAAAGATCAAGGCGGGGCGGCGCAGCTTGGCGCTTGCCGATGCTGCAAAGGACGGCGAACTCGTTGCCGAAGATGTCATCGAATTCGGCAAGCTCGCCGAAAAGGAACAGCAATCGACCTTCGGCGCGCATTTCGTTGAGGTCGGCGTGGATATCGCGACAGGCGAAATCCGCATCCGCCGCATGCTCGCAGTGTGCGCCGCGGGACGCATCCTCAACCCGAAAGCAGCGCGCAGCCAGGTCATCGGCGGGATGACGATGGGGGCGGGCGCGGCGCTGATGGAGGAACTCGCGGTCGACAAACGCTTCGGCTTCTTCGTCAATCACGACCTTGCTGGATATGAAGTGCCGGTCCACGCCGACATCCCCTATCAGGAAGTGATCTTCCTCGACGAAACCGATCCGAACACCTCGCCGATGAAGGCAAAGGGCGTCGGCGAGCTCGGCATTTGCGGCGTCGCCGCAGCGGTTGCGAACGCGGTATACAACGCGACGGGCGCGCGCGTGCGTAACTATCCGATCACGCTGGACAAATTCATCGACAAATTGCCGGAGATGACGTGATCGCGATGCGCCGCGATCAGCGGGCGGGCAGATCGCCCGGCCGGTCGATATCCAGCAGTTCGTCGGCGGCTGCGTGCACGAGTGCCGCGCCCGCGAGCAAGGCTTTGCCACCCCGATCGCCTTCGCCAGTAAGCAGCTTGTTGAACAGCGCGCTGGCAAACAGCGCCGGGGGCATCGCCGTGTCGCCATCAGATGAGGCGACCACGGGAGCGGTCGAAGGATCGAAACGCGCCAGCAACTCGCGCAAATGGCTGGTGCTGACGAAGGGCATATCGGCGAGACAGATTAGTGCCGCGACCTCCGGACCCAGCGCCGCCTCGGCAATGCCTCGCGACAAGGAGTGTGACAAGCCGCGTTCGGGGTACGGGTTGACGGCAATTTCAAAACCTTCCGCCGCGAGCTGCTGCGCGAGAACGCCATCGCGGTTGGGGCAGACGGCGATCCGCCGCCCCGGCGCGAGTTCGACGATCCGCCGCGCGGCGTGCAGCGCCAGCGGTTCGCCCGCGAGCGACGCCAGCAGCTTGTCCTCGGTGCCGAACCGTTGCGACGTCCCCGCGGCGAGCAGGACGGCGGCGATGTTCGCGGCTTCGACCATGGCTCTTGCCCCTTCCGCCACTCTTTACGCCCCTTTCAGGGCAAACGACGAATGATAGCAACTACGCCGACCGACATATTGCGCTTTGTCCTGATGCGGACCGAGGAGGGCATTGCGACGATCCTCGTCACGCTCACTTCGATCGAAGGATCGTCGCCGCGCGCGATCGGTGCGCAGATGGCAGTGGCGGAGGACGGGCGATATGTCGGGTCCTTCTCCGGAGGCTGCATCGAGGCGGCGGTCGTTGCCGAGGCGATCGGCACGCTCGCCGACGGGCGTGCCAAGCTCGTGCGGTTCGGCGTGGGATCGCCCTATCTCGACATCCGGCTCCCGTGCGGCGGCGGGATCGACCTTTTGTTCAACCCCGGCCCCGATCCGGATGCGATCGCGGCGGTGCTGTTGCGGCATGACCGGCGCGAGGCGGCGGCATTGCGGCTATCGGACGATGGCGTGTTTTTGGACGCTGTGTCCGACGGTGATTGCGTGGGCTGGCGTGATGAGGGTTTCCGCCTTTGCTATGCACCGACGCTCCGCGTCGTCGCGATCGGGCAGGGCGAAGAACTCACCGCGCTGGCGCGGCTGGCGGCGAGCTTCGGCGCCGATATCGCCGTACTTTCGCCCGACGAACGCGCCTTGGCGGACCTGGCTGCCGAAGGATTCGACACCGTTCGGCTTACCGCGCGCACGTCGCTGCCGCCGGTGCGTACCGATGCGTGGACCGCGATCCTCTCGGTGTTTCACGACCGCGATTGGGAGGAAGAGCTACTGCCGTTAGCATTGCGTCTTCCCAGCTTTTACATCGGGGCGATCGGGAGCCGGCGAACGCAGCATATCCGGCTCGATATCTTGCGGGCAGCCGGGGTGCCGGAGGATTTGCGCCGAAAGCTGCGCACCTCGGTCGGCTTGATACCCGCGACCCGCGACCCCGCGACGCTGGCGCTGTCGGCGCTATCGCAGATCGTGCAGGAATATCACCGCATCGGCAGTGGAACCCTGGGTTCGAATGAGGTGGCCGATCGCTACGCCGGAAACGGCGATCTGATGGGTCAAGCGCTTCAGGCCTGATTAGTCCGGGCGGGGGGCCGCTTGATATCGGTTGTCGAGATTGATCGCGCGTCGCTCGTCGATGTCCGCACGACGAACCTCACCTTGTTTTCGCAAGATAAGGCTGCGGTTATAATAAGCGCGAGCCGATTGCGGTGCATGCCGGATCGCACGGTCGAGATCGGCGATCGCGCGCGTGCTTTCGCCCTGGCGATCATAAGCGAGACCGCGATTGAGGTAGGCGACCGAAAGGTCGGGCGCGACGGCAATTGCCTGATCGAACGCGATGATCGCCTCGTCCAGTTCGCCCTCCCACGCATGCTTCAGCCCGTCGGAAAGATGCGCGTCGGCTTGCGCGCGGACGTCCTTCGCGCCCTTGTTCGCCAGCTTCTTGCATTTGGATAGCGTCCGGCTGGGGTCATTGACTGTACAGGCGTTCCAGTCACCACGCCGCGGCGGCTTCGATATACGCGTGCCGGTGACGACGACGGAATCACTCTCGGACACCCTGTCGGCGGACACTGCCGAAACAGGGCTTGCGGCTTCGAGCGAGGGGCGCGGGGCTGCTCGCCCTTGAACGACAATAGGAGCGGCTTCTTCGGCCTTTGCGGTAGCTGCCGCCGGTGCAAAAATTTCAGCCTGCGCCAATTCGACCCGCTTCGCCGGTGGCGCAGCCGGGGCGGGAGGGGGCGCGGCGGTGTTCGGCTCGACGCGATCAGCTTCTTCGGACGGTACCATCGCGATCGAGGCTGTGGCTGGAACGTCGGCCGTGTCGGGCGTAGCGACCCGGCCCGCTTCGCGAGGGGTCGGTGAAGCCCGTTCGTCGGCTGCGGGCGCGCCCGGATTGAGCGTCGTCCAGGCAAAGGGCAGGCTAATCGCGGCAACCAGCGCCGCAGTCGCGAGCAGCCCGGCCTGAGGGCCACGAAGCGATTTCCACCATGGCGTCCTGATCTGTGGCGGGGGGCGCTTTGCAACAGGCGTTCCGTCGAAGCGTGCGAGCGCCTCGGCAATGGCCGCCTCGCGCCGTTTGGGCGCGGGCGGCGGAGCTGGTGGCAGAAGGGCATTGAGATCATCGTCGCCGGTCATCGCCAGGCCTTATACGCACAATTGGACGCCCGTCGAACAACTCGATCGAAATGCCAAAGCGTCAGAGCGGATGCGGCGGCGCTCGTTCGGATACGCCGCCGCACCATGTTACCGCTCCAGCTTCGCCATCGATCCGGCCGTCTTCGCGGCGCGAACCATCTGCGTCAGCTCCATGCGATAGCCGAAATCGTCGGTGCCGCGCGAGGCGCCGACGATCTGGAGCACATCGTCATAGGTCATCGATCCACTATACTTTCCGCCGCGGAGCAGTTCGGCAAAGGCCGCCACCCCGGTCGCAAAGCGCGCATCTTGCGGCGCGTCGGCGAAGCGTGCGAATTCGACGCGGCGGTCGATCGGTGTCGAAATCAGCTGGCTGCGGTCCGATCTCGGCAGTTTGTAGCGAATTTTCACGAAGCCATATTCGCTCGCCGATGCCGCGGCCATGCGTGGGGCGGGCTTGCTGTAGCGCAGGTCGCCCATCGTGCGCGGCCCGCCGACGGGGACGATCTCGTAGATCGCGGTGACCGTCTGCCCCGACCCGACATCGCCTGCATCGACCTTGTCATTGTCGAAATCGTCGCGGTTCAGCATCCGCGTTTCATAGCCGATGAGCCGATATTCGGCGACGGTCGCTGGGTTGAACTCGACCTGGATTTTCACGTCCTTCGCGATCGGGAACAGGGTCGAGGAAGCTTCATCGACCAGCGTTTTGCGCGCTTCGCCGAGCGTGTCGATATAGGCGGCGGCACCATTGCCGTTCTGCGCCAGCGTCTGCATCAGCGCGTCGTTGTAATTGCCCATGCCGAAGCCGAGCACCGACAGGAATATGCCTTTGCCGCGCTCGCGCTCGATATAACCCTTCAGTTCGTTCTGGTCGGTGATGCCGACGTTGAAGTCGCCGTCGGTGGCGAGCACGACGCGGTTGACGCCGTTCGAGTCGAGATTGCGCCCGGCCAGCGCATAGGCCTGACGAATGCCCTCGGCGCCCGCAGTGCTGCCACCCGCGCCAAGCTGGTCGATCACCGCGAGGATCTTGTCCTTCTGGCTCGCCGGTGTCGGCTCGAGCGCCGTCCCCGCGCTGCCCGCATAGGTCACGATCGACACGCGGTCGTTGGGCCCCAACTGGTCGAGCAGCAGGCCGAGCGATTTCTTGACGAGCGGCAGCTTGTTCGGCGCATTCATCGATCCCGACGTGTCGATCAGGAAGACGAGGTTCGCGCGCGGCCGCGTCGCGCGCTCGATCGCATAGCCCTTGATGCCGATGCGAACGAGCTTGCGGCCCGCCGTGAACGGGCTGGGAAAGACGGCGACATTCGAGGAGAAGGGCTGCTGCGCGCTGCGCGGCGCGGCATAGTCATAGGGGAAATAGTTGATCAGCTCTTCGGTCCGCACCGCCGCCGGCTGCGGCAGGGCATTGTTGTTCAGCGATGCGCGAACGAAGGAATAGGACGCGGTATCGACATCGATCGAAAAGGTCGACACGGGCTCGTCCTGCGCGATCTTGAAAGCATTTTCCTGCGTCGAGGTGAATTTGTCGCGGCCGACATCCTGATAATAAGACATCATCCGGTCGGGAATCGGCGCGCGAATGGCGCTGCCCGTCACGACCATTTTCTGGACTTGCGCAGGCGGCGGCGGGGGCGATGCGACGCTTTCCGAACCGATCACGGAGACCGCCAACGGCGTGTCCATGGCGCGCGCGGCGACACGCTGTCCCGTGACGACGATGTCGGAAGAATCCGCTTCAAACTCGGCCTTCGGGGTCGTGGCCTCCGACGACGGCGATGCGATGTCGGGCGCGGCCGATTGCGAGCAGGCGGTGACGAGCGTGATCGACAGGCCTGCGGTAAGCGTCAGATAGAAACGGGACATGCTATGTCTCCCTGGCAACAGCGGCGCACAATCGCCCGCATGTCCCTGGGACGCCCCGGCGCGGGAAATCCTTGGCGGCGTGTTGAAAAAATTTTCCCGGAGCTTTGCGATCAATCGTCGGCTCCCGAATTTGCCGCGAGCTGTCGCCGGATTTCGTGCATCCGCCACGACACGGTTGCCTCGGCGATGCCAAGGATCAGCGCGGCTTCGGCGTGGGTGAGCTGTTGTCCGGCGACCAGCACGGCGGTGTCGCGAAGATCGGGTTTGAGCTTTGCGATGGCGCTTTCGATCCAGAGCGCGTCATAAAGGTCGCGCCCGTCGGGCTCTCGCGACAGCCCGACCATGACGCTCAGCCGCCCGGTGAAGCGCGTCAGTGCCGACCGCCGCCGGTGGAAATCGCGGCACGCATTATAGACGATGCTGCATAGCCATGTCGTGAATTTGGCATCGCCGCGGAAGGCGGAGAGCTTTTCCGCGAGAATGCAGCAGACGTCCTGCGCGATATCGTCGGCGTCGGCGCGCGATCCCGTCAGCTGCCACGCGAGCCCGTGGATGCGCTCATAGTGGCGCCGCAGCAGCGCAGCGAACGCGTCACGGTCACCGGCGATGGCCGCGGCGAGGATATCGGCTTCGTCGGCGTCGGCCATGCGTCAGCATCTGTCGGCGGACAGAAGGTCGCTCACCGGCCCAATTGATCCCCCGTGTCCTGCCATCAGGGCGGGTTGTGCCTCATTCGCCGCGCGAAGGCCATCGCTGACTTTGGCGGTGCGCGGCTATGCTTCGGCGTCGCGCTTATCGAGGTGGGGTGAGCCCAGCGACCATTCTTCGGCTTGAAAGGGATCGGCGGCGGGGCGTCCGAAATAATAGCCTTGCGCCTGTGGACAGCCCTCGTCGAGGAGCATCTGGCGCTGCTCTTGCGTCTCTACCCCTTCGGCGACGATCGGCATATTAAAGCTCCGGCCGAGGCCGATGATCGCCCGCACGATCGATCGCGCCGCCTCGTCGTCCGAGATCGAGGCGACGAAGCTTTTGTCGATCTTGATCTTGTCGAACGGGAAGGCCTTGAGATTGCTGAGCGACGAATAGCCGGTACCGAAATCGTCCATCGCGATCCGCACCCCAAGCGCGCGGATCTCGTGGAGCGCCTTCAGGGCGCTGTGCCGGTTGCGCAGAAAAGCGGTTTCGGTAATTTCGAGCTCGAGCCGATGCGCCTCGAGCCCCGATTGCGACAGCGCGTCGCGCACGACTGCGGGCAGGTTCGGCACCTGAAACTGGATCGTCGATACGTTGACCGCGACCGAAACATTCTTGGGCCAGGTCGCCGCCGCTCGGCAGGCTTCGCGGAGAACCCATTCGCCGATCGGAACGATCGCGCCGATTTCCTCGGCGACCGGGATGAAATCGTCGGGCGCGATCTCGCCGCGTTCGGGATGGTTCCAGCGGAGCAGGGCTTCATAGCCGATCACCGAGGCGAAGGCGGTCGCAACGAGCGGCTGGTACATGACATATAGCTGATCGCGGGCGATCGCGTGCCGCAGGTCATGCTCGAGCGCGCGGCGTTCCTGCGCGAGCTCGTCCATCTCCTGATCGAAGAAAGCCGCGTTGCCCCTGCCATTGTTCTTCGCGCGGTAGAGCGCGGTGTCGGCATTGCGCTGCAGTATTTCGGCATTGGTGCCGTCCTGCGGAAAGAGCGCGACGCCGATGCTGACCCCGACCGCCATCGGGTCGCGCGCGACGTCCATCTCGACCGCCAGCGTATCGAGGATACGCGCCGAGAGCCTGCGCGCGTCGTCCGGATCCGAAACGCCCGTCTGGATCACGAGGAATTCGTCGCCGCCGATGCGCGCGATGACGTCGTCGGCGCGCACCACTGACCGCAGGATGTCGGCGATCCGGCACAGGATCTGGTCGCCCGCACCATGGCCGTATAAGTCGTTCACCGCTTTGAACCGGTCGAGATCGAGCGCGAGCAGGGCAAAGGGTTTTTTCGCGCCGATCGCCGCATCGAGTGCCCGGCCGAAATGCGCGCGGTTCGACAGATCGGTCAGCGCGTCATGCGACGCAAGATGCTCGATCGCCCGCTGCGCGCGTTTCCGGTCCGACAGGTCGCGGATCGCGAGAACCTGACAGCTGCGACCGCGATATTCGATCGTCTGGGTCGCGATTTCTAGAATATGATCGTCATCGGTGCTGCTGCGAATGCGCGCTTCGGCGGAATGGCCGTCGGGCGCCTCGAACGTGCCGCCGTCGCTGGCGACGAACCAGTCCGACGGGGTGCTGCCGACGATCGCGCCGCTACTGACGCCGAGCAGGATACAAAGCCGTGCGTTAACTTCGACGATGCGCCCGTCATAAGTGATCGCCAGCGCCTCGAGCGTCGCATCGGCGAGGCCGTGTGCGTCGGTGAGCCAGCGGTCGACGAGCGAGCCGGTGAGCGCCAGCGCGACCAGCGCGACATTGGCAATCACGATTGCCGGAACGAGCCAGTCGCCGCTGCTTCCCGTGCCTAGGGCGGTGCCGCGCGTCGGATCGGGGACGAGAGTCGTGGCCGACATCGCGGTGAAATGCATGACGACGATGGCCAGCACGGCGAACCCCGCGGGCAGTGCGATCTTCGTCCAACCCTTCGTTCTCGCAAATGTAAGGAAGGCGGCAAAAAAGCACAGCCCCGACAGCAGCAGCGAAACGAAGATCGGCACCCAGTCATAGGTTACGCGGGCCGGCGCGATGATCGATGCCATACCGGTGAAATGCATCGCCGCGACGCCGGTAGCTGCGCCAGCCGCTGCAATCGCACAGCGCTCCGCGCTTGGCGCCTTGCCGAGCAATCGAAAGCTGCCCCAGAAAAAGCCTATCGCGATCGCGACCGACAGGATGGTCAGCCCGACGTCGAAACGGATCGGCATCGCCCCACGATAGGCGAGCATCGCGACAAAATGCGTCGCCCACACCCCGACTCCCTCGGCAACCGCCGCGACGATAAGCCAGTGGCGTCGGCGCGCATCGACGCAGTGCGTCGAGCGGTTTAGCACGACAAAAAGGCTGATGTTCCCGAGGATACAGACCAGTGCGGCAATCAGGACAAATCGCAGATCGTGCTGATAAACGACGCACTCGAGGACGCTGAACATGCATGCTCTCCCTGGTCCCCGTCGCTCTTTTGCCTTTCAATTCTAAAGATTGCCTTATTGCGCGACCGCAGCTTGGTCGGGGTCGCGGGTGCCGGAGCCGCCGCGAACGCGGGACCGGATGCCGCAAAATCCCAAAAATCCTTGATGCGCCTATCTCTTCACGATAATAACTTAGCTATCTAAGTATAATTGACGTGCGTAGGGCGTTCGGGGTGAGCGTCGATCGAGTCCGGAGATTTGGCGTGGAGGACGGGATTTTGCGCGGGATGACCATGCGGCGCCCGCGCACGCTTTATGACAAAATCTGGGACGCGCATGCAGTCGCCGAAGATGATGGCGAGACTTTGCTCTATATCGATCTGCACTTACTCCACGAGGTGACCTCGCCGCAGGCCTTTGCGGGATTGGTCGCTGCGGGGCGGGGAGTGCGGCGCCCCGAGCGGGCGCTGGCGCTCTCCGATCATAATGTGCCGACCGTCGGACAGGCGGCCGGACCCGCCGGTGTCGCGGATCCCGAGGCGCGGGCGCAGCTCGAGGCGCTTGCCGGTAATACGCGTCGTTTCGGGATCGAGAATTTCGCGATGGGCGATCCGCGCGGCGGGATCGTCCATGTTGTCGGCCCCGAGCAAGGACGGTCGCAGCCCGGGATGACGATCGTCTGCGGCGACAGCCACACCTCCACACACGGCGCCTTTGGCGCGCTCGCGTTCGGGATCGGCACGTCGGAGGTCGAGCATGTGCTTGCGACACAGACGATCCGCCAGCGCCGGTCGCGGAATATGCGTGTGATGATCGATGGCGTGCTTTCGCCGCATGTTCATGCGAAGGATCTCGCGCTGCACCTGCTCAGCGTGATCGGCGTCGACGGGGCGGGCGGACACGTAATCGAATACGCCGGCGAAGCCGTCCGCGCGCTGTCGATGGAGGCGCGGATGACGCTGTGCAACCTCAGCATCGAAATGGGTGCGCGCGCGGGGCTGGTTGCGCCCGATGCGACGACGCTCGCCTATCTGGAGGGGCGGCCGGCGGTACCGACGGGGCCGGATTGGAATGCGGCCGGCATGCGCTGGCGGACGCTGGCGAGCGACGACGAAGCAGTATTCGACCGCGAGGTGCGGGTCGACGCGCGTGAAGTGCGGCCGATGGTGAGTTGGGGCACGAACCCGTCGCAAGTCGTCGCGGTCGACGGACTGGTTCCAGATCCGGTCGTGCTGAAAAGTGCCGAAGCACGTGGAACTGCTGAGCGCGCGCTTGCCTATATGGACCTGGCACCGGGTACGCCGATTGCCGGGCTGCGGCTCGACCGCGTGTTTATCGGGAGCTGCACGAACAGCCGGATCGAGGATTTGCGCGTTGTTGCGGGCGTCGTGCGTGGTCGCCGCGTCGCGCCGCATGTTCTTGCGATGGTCGTTCCGGGGTCGGGTCTCGTCAAAAGGCAGGCCGAGGAAGAGGGGATCGATCGCGTTCTGCGCGATGCCGGGTTCGACTGGCGCGAACCTGGCTGTTCGATGTGTGTGGGCATGAACGCCGATCGGTTGCAACCGGGCGAACGCTGCGCCGCGACGTCGAACCGCAATTTCGAGAACAGGCAGGGGCGCGGCGGCCGCACCCACCTGATGAGCCCTGCGCTGGCGGCGGCGAGCGCGATTGCAGGGCGCATCGAGTCGCCTGAAATGCTCGCCTAGAGCGCCGCCTCGAACCGGTCGATCGCGTCGGCATGGCGCAGTGTGCGGGCAATGTCGTCGAGTCCTTCCAGCAGGATACGGCGATCGCCACCATCGATGTCGAAATCGATCCTTTCGCCCGATGCAAGCCGGATCTGTTGTGCCTCCAGATCGACTTCGATCGGCGCATATTGTGCGAGCGCTATCTCATCGCGCAGTCGCGCGCATGTTTTGCCCGGCAAGCGGACCAGCAACAGGCCATTCTTGCGTGCATTGCCCGCGAAGATATCGCCGAAGCTCGGTGCGATGACGCAGCGGATACCGAAGTCGGCCAGCGCCCACACCGCATGCTCGCGCGACGAACCGCAACCGAAATTGCGGTCGGCGATCAGAATTTGGGCGCGGTGGCAGGACGGCTTGTTGAGGATGAATTCGCCGCGCTCGCTGCCGTCCTCGGCGAAGCGCAGCTCGCGGAACAGATGCTCGCCGAGGCCCGTCCGGGTAAGCGCCTTCATATATTGCGCCGGGATGATCATGTCGGTGTCGACATTGGCGAGCGGCAGGGGCGCCGCAACCGCATTCAACCGGATAAATTTCTGCACACCGCCTCCATTAACTTAGTATTCTAAGTAAATGGTCAGGGCGATGTTGTCCAACATTATCGCGGGGTTGGAACGGCGATGCGACGCAAGATGGCGATGAAGATAGTTGCCGCGCGAATCTTCGCGTCCTAAGGTTCGCAATCGCGCGGGTCGGCGCTGGGCGCCGGGGACCGCGACAGGGGAGCAGGATTTGGCAAAGAAACCACAGGATTATCGGCATCCGGCCGAATATTATACCGATCCTGAAAACAGCATCGGCTATCTGGCGCGCGTCGTCTTTCGTTCCTTTTCGCGGCTGCTCGAACGTCGCACGCTGACGCACGACGTCTCGGCGGGGCAGTGGCGGTTCCTCCGTCAGCTGTGGCGCGAGGATGGCATCACCCAGCGTGAACTCAGCGAACGCGTGGGCATGCGCGAGCCGACGACGGTCGTTGCGCTGAAGGGGTTGGAAAAGGCCGGGCTGATCACGCGCAAGAAGACGACCGACGATCGGCGCAAGACCTTCATCCATCTGACCCCGCATGCCAAGAAGCTCGAACTGATTCTCGCGCCGATGAACGCCGAGATTCACGAAATCGCGACCAAGGGTATGACCGACGAGGAGGTCGAGACGCTCCAGGGTTTGATGCGCCGCGTCATCGACAATCTCGGCGACGAAACGCGCAAGCTGGCGGTGCTTTCCGACATCAAGGCCTGACCGCTTGCAATTGATCCGGCATCCGGACAATAGGTTAGTATACTAACCATATTGTCTGGGAGGATGAATGACCCGCATCGCAATTATCGTCGGAAGCACCCGCGAGGGGTCTTTTAACCGCGCCTTGGGCGAACTCGCTGCGACCAGCCTGGAGGCCCAGGGCGCGAGCGTGACACGGATCGACCTCGCTGCCTTCGATCTGCCACTCTATTCGGCAGCGTTGGAGGCGGGTGCATTTCCGCCTGATGCGCTCAAGCTCAAGGCGCTGTTCGCGGCGCAGGACGGGCTGCTCTTCGTCTCGCCCGAATATAATGGCTCGCTCTCGCCGCTGCTCAAAAATGCGATCGACTGGGCGTCGCGGCCGACCGGGGACGAGAGCCTCGTCGCGCTCTCCGCCTATCGCGGCAAGGTGGCTGCGATCATGTCGGCATCGATCAGCCCGTTCGGCGGGCTCCGCGGGTTGATGCACCTTCGCCAGATATTGTCGACGATCCAGATGCTGGTGATTCCCGAGCAGGTCGTGGTGCCGAACGCGCATGCGGCGTTTGCCGAGGATGGCAGTTTGAAGGAGGCGTTACCGGCATCGCTCGTCGAGATGACGGCGGGACGGCTGATCGCCGTCGCGAAGGCGCTGGCGGTTTAGGCGCCGCGCCGCCGTGGGGCCGCGACGTCACGGGCGATATTGTCGCCCCAGTCGGCTTCCAGCGCCGCGAGCAGCGCGTCGAATTTGTCCTGGCCGAGCACCGCGGCGATTTGCGCGGTGAGTTCGTCCATCGAGCGCTGCGCATCCTTGCGCATCCGCGCGCCGAGATCGGTCAGCGAGACGATCATGTGGCGGCGGTCGGCGGGGTCGACCTCGAGTTGAACGATACCCAGCTTCACCATCTGGTTAATCGTGCTGTGGATCGCCTGCCGCGACACGCCGAGGTTGCGCGCGATGTCCGACGGGCGCACGACGCCGCTGACGATATTGGTCATCACCATCGATTGCGGGCGATTGACGTCGGGCCAGCCATGGTCGTGAAGCCGCGCCTGCAGCCCTTCGTCGAGCCAGCAGAAGCGCTGAAAAAGGGCGATGATAAGCTGGTTTGTGCGCATATGACGCCGTGATTAGCCCCTGTTGCCCGCGGAGTGCCGACGTCGCCACGCTAGAAGAGCAGGGCGAGCGAAGCAAGGCAGAGCGCCGTTGCAATCGCAAAATACTTAGCATACTATCTATATAACGATAAGGGAGAGAAGGTCGCATGGACGGGTTGATGCAGAATGTGCCGCTGACGGTCGACCGGATCATTGACCATGCAGCGCACTGGCACGGCGCGCGCGAGATCGTGTCGCGCGATGCCGAGGGGCGCGTTACCCGTTCTACCTATGCCGACGTTCACGCCGATGCAAAGCGCGTGTCGAACGCGCTCGCCGCCGAAGGGATCAAGCGCGGCGACCGCGTCGCAACGATGGCCTGGAACGGTACGCGCCACCTCGCCGCTTGGTATGGCGCGGCGGGGATGGGGGCGGTGCTGCACACGCTCAACCCGCGGCTCTTCCTCGAACAGATCGCCTATATCGCGAACCACGCGGGCGACCGGCTGCTGATCGCCGATCCGGCAACCGCCGACCTTGTCGAGGAACTGCTGCCGCAGGTGCCGTCGATCGAGAAGGTGATCTTCCTCTGCGACCGCGCCTCGCTGCCAAAGACCAGCTTTCCGGCGGTCGCTTTCGATGACTGGATCGCCGGCCACTCCGCCGAATATGATTGGGGTGACTTCGATGAGAACGCCGCGTGCGGTCTCTGCTATACCAGCGGCACGACAGGCAATCCCAAGGGCGTGCTATACTCGCACCGCTCCAATTACATCCACGCGCTGATGACGCTGCAGCGCGACGCGCTCGCGCTGTCGGCGCGCGACACCGTGTTGCTCGTCGTGCCGATGTATCACGCGAACGCGTGGGGCGTGGTCTATTCGGCGCCCGCGGTCGGCGCGAAACTCGTGCTGCCGGGGCAGCGGATGGACGGCGAGTCCATCTATAATCTGATCGAGGAGGAGGGCGTCACCTATTCGGCCGCCGTGCCAACAGTGTGGCAGATGTTATTGCAATATATGCAGGAAAACGGAAAGCGCTTCACGACGTTGCAGCGCGTCACGATCGGCGGTTCGGCGTGTCCGGCATCGATCATCCGCACCTTCCGCGACGATTATGGCGTCGATGTTATTCAGGGCTGGGGCATGACCGAAACCTCGCCTCTGGGAACTGTATCGGTTCCGAACGCGTCGGTCGCGGCGATGTCGGAGCCCGGGCAGATGGCGTACAAGCTGAAGCAAGGCCGCCTGCTCTGCGGGCTCGAAATGAAGCTCGTCGACGATGCGGGCAATCGTCTGCCGCATGACGGCAAGACGCCGGGGCGGCTGATGGTCAAGGGGCCGACGATTGCGGGCGCCTATTATGGCGGCGAGGGCGGCGATGTGCTCGACGACGAGGGCTTTTTCGACACCGGCGACGTCAGCACGATCGACGCCGAAGGCTATATGCAGATCACCGACCGCGCCAAGGATGTCGTGAAGTCGGGCGGCGAGTGGATCAGCTCGATCGAGATCGAGAATATCGCGATGGGGCATGATGCGGTCGCCAATGCTGCCGTCGTCGGCGTCGCGCATCCCAAGTGGGACGAGCGGCCGATCCTTTTGTGCCAGCTCAGGGACGGCGCCGATGCCTGCGCCGACGATCTCAAGGCGTATCTCGATGGCAAGATCGCGCGCTGGTGGATGCCCGATGATGTGCTGTTCGTCGAGGAGATCCCGCTGGGGCCGACAGGCAAGATCGACAAGAAGGCGATCCGCGCCGGGCTGGAGGGCTATAAATTGCCCTTCGAAGTTACCCGCTGAACAATAATCGATAATCAGGAGAGACGATGATGGACCCGAACGGGATCGAGGGACTGGACGCGCAATTTATCGGGCGTGTGTCGCCAACCGCGCCGCGCATTCAGGCGGGCGGGCATCCGTGTCAGGGGATTTACTGGACCGAAAGCGGCAAACGGCCGAAGGTGGCGATCATCGCGACCCATTATAATGTCGATTTCGCCGAACATTATATCGCCCCCTATTTCGCACGGCAGGGCTTCGGCTTCCTTGGTTGGAACACGCGCTATCGGGGGTTCGAGGACCAGTTCCTGCTTGAGCATGCCGTGCTCGATATCGGCGTCGGGATGAAATGGCTGAAGGAAGAAGCCGGGGTCGAGCAGATCGTCATCCTCGGCAATTCGGGCGGTGGCTCGTTGATGGGCGCCTATCAGGCCGAGGCGATCGCGCCGACGCTGACCGATCGGCTGCCGTCCGTAGGGCAGGATGCGCTGGCGCAGCTCATCAAGGGCGATCTCTACATCAGCTTCAACGCGCATCAGGGCCGGCCCGAGGTGCTCACCGACTGGATGGATGCATCGGTGATCGACGAGAATGATCCGACGCTGACCGACCCCGAACTCGACCCGTTCAACCCCGACAATGGCCCGCCCTATTCGGACGAATTCATCGCAAAATATCGCGCGGGCCAACGGGCGCGCAACCAGCGCATCACCGACTGGGCGAAGGCCGAACTGGCGCGGCTCAACGCGGCGGGTATCCCCGACCGTATCTTCCCGATGTTCCGCTGCTGGGGCGATATACGCTGCGTCGATCCGGCGATCGACCCGTCGGACCGCAAGCCCAACTGGTGCTATCGCGGCGACCCCGCGACCGCGAACCGCACGCCCAGCATCGGGCGCGCCAATACGCTGAAGACCTGGCTCAATATGTGGAGCCTCGAAACCTCGCCGTGCCAGGGGCAGCCGCACCTCGCCAAGCATGACACACCCGCGCTGGTCGTTCAGGGGCTCGCCGATACCGGCGTCTTTCCGAGCGATGCGCGCAAGATTTTCGACTTCCTCGGCTCGACCGACAAGAAACTCGAACTGATCCCCGGCGCGCATTATTTCGAGGATTCGATTGCCGAGCGGCAAAATGCGGCCGATCTTGTCGGCGCGTGGATCCGGGAGAAGCTGTGACGTGACGGCCGACGCCGACATCGTGGAAGAATTGCGTGCCGCCGGGCTGGTCGGCGAGGGCGATGTCGTCCTCGAGCCGCTAACCGGCGGCGTGTCGTGCGACGTGTGGAAGGTAGAGACAGCGTCAGGGCCGATCGTCGTCAAACGTCCGCTCGAACAGTTACGCGTCGCGGCCGAATGGCACGCGCCGGTCGAACGCGGGCAAAGCGAAGTGCGCTGGCTTCGCCGCGCGCGCAGGGTCGATCCGCGCATCGTTCCCGAGGTGCTAGCCGAATTGCCGACGGGTCACGCCTTTGCAATGCGCTTCCTGCCCGGATGTCCGGTTTGGAAGGACGAGCTGGTTGCAGGCCGCGTCGATATCAATTTCGCCGGTGCTGTGGGGCGGGGCATCGCCGCGGTCCATGCCGCGACCGCGAACAATGCGGCCGACCGCGACGCCTTTCCGAATGACGAGATGTTCCGGGCGCTGCGCGTCGACCCATTCCTGTTGCATGTCGCGCGGAAGGACACCGAGCTGGCGCCGGCGCTGAACGCGCTCGCTGCCGACCTGATGTCGCGCAAGATCGCGCTCGTCCACGGCGACGTCAGCCCCAAGAATATCCTCGTGAGCGCCAACGGACCGGTGTTCCTCGATGCCGAGTGTGCCGTATACGGCGATCCCGCGTTCGACCTCGCTTTCTGCACGACGCACTTGCTGCTCAAGGCCGTGTGGCTCGCCGATCATTGGCTGACGCACGCGGCCGATATGCTCGTCGATACCTATCGAGCGGGAATCAGCTGGGAAGACGCCGACGGACTGCTGCTCCGCGCGGGCGAACTCACCGCGGCGCTGCTGCTCGCCCGGGTCGAAGGCAAGTCGCCCGCACCTTATCTGACCAATCCCGAACATAAGCGCATCGTGCGCGATCAGGCGCGCGCGCTGGTCTTGGCGCCCCAGCCTCTCGACACGCTCGTGACCCACTGGAAAAGGACTTTTGCATGACTTCGCGTATCGCCTCCGTCACCGGCCGTCAGATCTGGGATTCGCGCGGCCGGCCCACCGTCGAGGCGGAGGTCGTGCTGGAATCGGGCGCCGTCGGACGTGCTATCGCTCCGGCTGGTGCGTCGCGTGGGGCGCATGAGGCGATCGATCTGCGCGACGGGGGGCGGGCGTTCGGTGGCTTTGGCGTCAATCGCGCGGTCGCCGGGATCGGATCGGAAATCGCCGGAGCGATTGGCGGCATGGATGCGCGCGAGCAGGTCGCGGTCGACGCCGCGCTCTGCGCGCTCGACGGTACGCTGAACAAGGCGCGGCTGGGTGCCAATGCCGTGGTCGCGGTGTCGATGGCGGTACTTCACGCCGCCGCGGCCGATGCGCGCGAGCCGTTGTGGCGCTATCTCGCTGAGGGAAGAAAGGTTCGTATCCCTTTACCGGAAATACAGATTTTCGGCGGCGGGGCGCATGCCGGGCGGCGCACTGACGTGCAGGATTTCATGGTGATGTGCCCGAACGCGGGCAGCTTTCGTCGCGCGCTCGAGATCACCGACGATGTCTATCGCGCGGCGGGGAAGCTTATGGAGGCGAAGGGGCCGATGTCGGGAGTCGCCGACGAAGGCGGCTGGTGGCCGAATTTCGCGTCGAACGAGGATGCGCTGGATATGCTGACCAAGGCGATCGAGGCGAGCGGACACCGTGCGGGCGAGGATGTCTTCATCTCGCTCGATATCGCGGCGAACGAGCTGGGCGATGCTGATGGTTATAATCTCTCGCTCGACGACGGGCGCCTGTCGGGCGAGGAAATGGCCGCGCGCATCGTCGAATGGGCAAGACGTTATCCGATCCTGTCGATCGAGGATCCCGCGGGGCAGGACGATTGGACGACGATGGCAGCGGTAACGGCGGCGATCGGTGAGCGCGTCCAGATCATCGGCGACGATGTGCTCGTCACCAACGCGGCGAGGGTCGAACGCGCGGGCGATGCCGCAGTGTGCAACGCCGCCCTGATCAAGGTCAATCAGGTGGGCACCGTGACCGAAGCCAAGGCCGCGCTCGATGCCGCGGTCGCGCGCGGTTGGGGCGCGATCGTCTCGGCGCGCTCGGGCGAGAGCGAGGATGTCACCATCGCGCATCTGGCGACGGGCTGGAACGCCGGGCAGTTGAAGGTCGGCAGCTTCACGCGGTCGGAACGTATGGCGAAGTGGAACGAGATGCTGCGGATCGAAGAAGCGATGGGCGCAGACGCGGTTTTTGCGGGCTTCTCGGCCTTTGCAGGATCGATCGGGGCCGTCCACGCATGATCGTGCTCCATGCCCGCCCAAGCCCCGGTTTCCGCGACGCAGTCGAGGCGATCTTTGGGGCGGGCGTCGTGACGCATGTCGATGAAGCCGCGCCGCTCGATGAGGTTGCGGGCGAGATCACCGCGCTGCTGCACGTCCTCACGCCGGTCACGCCCGAATTCATCGCCTCGGCGCCGAAATTGAAGCTGATCCAGAAACTCGGCGTCGGCGTGAATACCATCGCGCTGGATGCGGCGCGCGACCACGGCGTTGCTGTTTGCAACATGCCGGGCACGAACAGCCAAGCGGTCGCCGAAATGGCGCTGTCGTTGATGATGGCGGTGCTGCGCCGTACCTGCTTCTTCGACGCGCGGACGCGCGCCGGCGAGGGGTGGACCGCCGATCCGTCCGAACTCGACAGCGTCGGCGAAGTGTGCGAGCGCACGGTGGGCCTCGTCGGTTTCGGCAACTCGGCACAACTGCTCGCACCGGTGCTCGCGGCGCTCGGGGCGAAAGTGATCTATACGGCGCGAAATCGCCGCGACGGTCCTTATGAATATCGGTCATTCAACGACTTGATGGCCGAAGCCGATATTGTTTCACTGCATATGCCGCTCACCGACGAAACGCGCGCGAGCGTCGATCCGTTCGCGATGAAGAAGGGCGCTGTGCTGGTGAACACCGCGCGCGGCGAACTCGTCGATCAGGCGCGGCTGGTCGAGGCGCTGATCACGGGCCATTTGCGCGGCGCAGGGCTCGATGTGTTTGCGGAGGAGCCGCTGTCTCGTGGCAATCCGCTTCTTGGGCTTCCTAACGCAGTTCTCGCGCCGCATATCGCGTGGCTGACACCCGAAACGCTCGTGCGCAGCCTTACCGTTGCGCATGAAAATTGCCGCCGTCTGCTGGCGGGCGAAACCCTTCTTCATCAGGTGATCTAATGTCGCTCCCTATTGTTCTGATAACCGGTCAGCTTTTGACGAGCGCTGTGTGGCAACCGCTGATCGATGCATGGGGCGGCCGCGAGGTAATCGTCGCCGATAACCGCAGCGACGACACGATTGCGGATTTCGCACAGCGCCTGCTCGACAACGCCCCGCCGAAATTCGCCCTTATCGCCCACGCCATGGGCGGCTTCATCGCCTTTGAGGTCATGCGCCGTGCCCCCGAGCGCGTCGCGAAGCTGGCTTTGATCTCGACGCTCGCCTCGGCCGACGGTCCGGCGCAGACCGCGCGGCGGCAGGGCTATATCGACCTTGTCGAGAGCGGCAATTTCGATCAGGTCGTCGAAGAACGCATCCCGATCCTCTTCCCCGAAGAAAAACGCAGCGATGAGCGGCTGCTCGGCATCGCCCGCCAGATGGCGGCGGATACCGGCGCAGAGACCTTCCTCGCGCAACAACGTGCGATCATGGCGCGGATCGACAGTCGTCCGCGGCTCGGCGAGATCGCGGTGCCGACGCTGCTCGTGTGGGGCGAAAAGGACGGCATCACCAGCCGTGCGCACCATGAGGAGATACTGGAAGCGATCCCGGGCGCACGGCTCGAGGTAATCGCCGGGGCAGGGCATCTGCCGACCGTCGAGGCGCCCGAAGCGGTTGTGCCGCTGCTGGACGCCTTCATCGACGAATAGGCTTACTTCAACTCCGCCCGCACCAGCGCTGTCCCATCGACCATGGCTTTCAGCTTCGCCTGGCTATGTTCGCGACTGTGGTATTTCATCCCGCAGTCGGGCGCGATCCACAGCCGTTCGGCATCGACATAGCGCAAGGCCTCGCGAATGCGTCCGGCGACGACTTCGGGCGTCTCCACCTCGGGGATCGACAGGTCTAGCACGCCGTACATGATCGTCTTGGTCGGAAGCTCGGCGAGGATCGCGGGATCGAGCCCCGGCTGCGCCGCCTCGATCGAGATGACGTCGATCGCTGACGCCTCGAGTTCGGCAAGGAAGTCATAGGCCTTGGGCTTCGGCCCCGTCGCGCCCGCGCCATGATGCACCATCGCATAGCCGAAGCAGATGTGCAGCGCCGTGGTGCCATCGACGCCGTCGAGCGCGCGGTTGATCGCCTCGATCGCATAGCTGTTCGCTTCGGCGGCCCGCGCCTGCAGATAGGGTTCGTCGAGCTGGACGACGTCGACGCCCGCTGCGAACAGATCCTTGACCTCGGCATTGACCGCATCGGCATAATCCATCGCGAGCGCGCGCAGGTCAGGATAATAACCATTCTCGGCCTGCTGCGTCATCGTGAACGGGCCGGGCAGGGTGAGCTTCACCGGCTTCGTCGAGTGGCGGCGGAGGAAGGCAGCGTCCTGTGCCTCGATCGGCGCGACGCGGCGGATCGGCCCCGAGACGAGCGGTACCGGGTTCGCGTTTCCGGTGCGGTCGATCGCGGTGCCATGCTTTTCGCGGTCGATGCCCGACAGTGCGGTCGCGAGCCGGTTCGAATAGCTTTCACGGCGCATCTCGCCGTCGCCGACGATGTCGATGCCCAGTTCCTCCTGATCGCGGATCGCCATCAAGGTGGCCGCTTCCTGCGCCTCGGCGAGCCAGGGTTCGGGGATGCGCCACAGCGTCTCGGCGCGCACGCGCGGGGGCAGGCTGGCCTTCAGCCGTTCGCGGTCGATCAGCCAGTCAGGCTGGGGGTAGCTTCCGACGATGGTTGTCGGCAGGATGGGGTGGTCGAACAAGGCCATTCCTCTCGATTTTTAGGCTGGCCAAACATTTGCTTAGTATTCTATCTAATTCAAGTCGAAACGACGGTTGGGAGAGCAAAATGATCGATCTGGAGGCCATCCGGACGCTGGCGGATATTCCGGCGGCGCAGGCACGGGTACGGGGGCAGGCGACCGCGGTGAAGTTCGGGGTGCGCGAGACCAGTTTCGCGGAGCTCGATGCGCGTTCGAACCGCGTCGCGCATGCGCTGATCGCATCGGGCGTTGCGCCCGGCGACCGCGTCTCAGCGCTGACCAAGAACCACGACAGCTGGTATCCGCTTTTCTTCGGCACGGCACGCGCGCGCGCCTGTTTCGCGCCGATCAACTGCCGCCTCGCGCCCGCCGAAATCGGCTTCATCTTGGGTGATGCCGGGCCGAAGCTGTTGTTCGTCGGCGAAGACTTCTTCGACTGCGCGCTCGCCGCGGTGGCCGATCTGGCCGCGCCGCCGCGCCTGATCGCGCTCTATGGCGAACATCCTTCGTTCGAGCCTTTCGAGGCGTGGCTCGGCGCGGCGTCCGACGCCCCGCTCACCGATCCGCCGCAACTCACCGACGATGTGCTCCAGCTCTATACCAGCGGGACGACCGGGCTGCCCAAGGGCGTCGTGCTCACCAACGCCAATTACCGCACCTTCCTCGAGGCGGCGACCGAGGTCGACGGCTTTGCCTATGGCGCGGACGAGACGGTGATGATCGTCATGCCGTTATTCCACGTCGCGGGCACGAACGTCAGCTTCTCGGGCCTCGCGCAGGGCGGACGCCTCGTGCTCGTCAAGGATTTCACCGCGGCCGACGCGGTGCGCATGATGCGCGAGGAGGATGTCGCGCATGCGTTCCTTGCGCCTGCAATGATCCAGATGATGCTGCTTCAGCCCGATGCGAACAGCGGCACCTATCCGGCGCTCAAGTCGATCGCTTATGGCGCGTCGCCGATCGCCGAGGATGTGCTGCGCCGCGCGCGCAGGGCCTTCGGCTGCGATTTCGTGCAATTTTACGGCATGACCGAGTCCGCCGGCGGCGGTTCGTACCTGTCGCCGAGCGCGCATGATCTGCCGGGCAAGCTGACCTCGTGCGGCAAGCCCTGGCCGGGCGCCGCGATGGCAATCCTCGACGGCGAAGGCCGCGAGCTTCGCGAGGGCGAGATCGGCGAGATCGCAATCCGCGGCGGTATCGTGATGAAGGGTTATTGGAACCGCGAAAAAGCGACCGAAGAGACGCTTGCGGGAGGCTGGCTGCACACCGGCGACGTCGGATACCGCGATGCCGACGGCTTTTATTATGTCCACGACCGCATCAAGGACATGATCGTGTCGGGCGGCGAAAATGTCTATCCGGCCGAGGTCGAGAGCGCGATCATGGGCTGTCCCGGCGTCGCCGACGTCGCGGTGATCGGGGTGCCTGACGAGAAATGGGGCGAGGGGGTGAAGGCGCTGATCGTGCCCGCCGCGGGCGCGACGCTGGACCCCGCCGATATCATCGGCTGGGCGCGCGCACGGATTGCGGCGTACAAGGTCCCGAAGAGCATTGAGTTTATCGAGGCGCTGCCGCGCAATCCCTCGGGCAAGGTGCTGCGCCGCGAACTCCGCGCGCCCTATTGGGAGGGGCGCGACCGAGCAGTGGGGTAGGAGGCAAGGCCGCTCGCCGGGATAGCGGGGTTGAGTGAGGCCAAACGCCTCGATCGCGTTAAGGCCATAAAAGCCCCGCAGGGCGGGCGCATCGAACTGTGTCCTTTGAGGCCCCTTCGACAAGCTCAGGACAGGCTTAAGGCGAAAAAAGATACGGATGCGCGCGTCGCAAATGTCTCCTTTGTCGCTTTAGGCGAGGTTGCTGAAGCCGACTATTTCAAAGAGCGGGCTTGAGGCTGGCATAGCGCGACAATGTAGGACAGCGGTATTTTGGTGATGTCGATTTTGGGGTGGTGAGCAGCCACCCCTAAGTCCGTTCGTGTCGAGCGAAGTCGAGACACCCATCGGTGCAAAGTCCGGCCCGAGGGGCATCTCGACTTCGCTCGATGCGAACGGGTTAGGTAGCGGAGCGGCCGCAATCGGTCGTGAGAAGACATCTGGGTAGCCCAAAAAAGAACCCGGCCGAAGCCGGGTCCAGGAGGAGTTCCCAATGGGTAATATGATTGGGAATTTCTATTCGGCGGGCACCGGCGTCCGGCCAGTGATGAAGCCCTCGCGCTTGGTGCCGTCGGCCTGCACGGGATCGTGCGCGACGTCGCTTTCGTCGAAGGTCTTGGTCCACGCCGCAAATTCGAGGCAAACGCCGTCGGGGTCGAAGAAATAGACCGAGCGGACGAAGACGCCGGGGTGGAGCTCGTCGGTCGACTGCATCGGGCTGTCGTCGTGGTTCAGTATCTTGCTGACGTTGATGCCCTTCTCCACGAGGCGATTGTAATATTCGTCGAACTTGTCGGCGCGGACGTTGATCGCGATATGGTTCATCGACCCGTGTGCCGAGACGAAGCTGCCCTGCGTTGGCAGCGCGGCGGGGGCCGAGATGCCTGGAACCGCTTCGGGCGCCTCGGGGAACCAGAAGAAGGCGAGGCTGTCGCCATTGCCGATGTCGAAGAAGAAATGCTGGCCGCGTCCGCCGGGCAGGTCGATCGTCTTGGTGAGGGGCATGCCGAGAATGTCGCGGTAGAATTCGACCGTTTTCGCCATATCCTTGCACACGAGTGCGAGGTGATTGACGCCGAGAAACTCGAATTCGCTATTTGCTGCAGCCATGATCCATCTCCTTATGTCTTCAGTTCGAAAGCGCGCTGCGGCGGCTTTTCATCCGCTCGTACCAGCGCCCGACATGGGTGAAGGCGGGATCGATCGGCTGACCGACCGACACGCCGAAATCGAGGAAAGCGAAGAGCAGCAGGTCGGCGAGCGACAATGTGTCGCCGGCGATGAACTCGCGGTCCGCGATCAGCGGATCGAGCCACTTCACCCCGTCCTGTGCGACGGCCTTCAACCCCGCCGCAGCTTCGGGCAGGCAGCGCATGCGCGGCTCGAACAGCGGCAGACCTTCGGCATAACGGAAGCCATTGGTCAGCGGCTCGCAGATCTTGATGTCGACGCGGCGCGTCCACATGCGCGTCTTCGCGCGTTCTTCGGCAGTCGTGCCGATCAGCGACGGTTCGGGGAAGCGTTCCTCGAGATATTCGCAGATCGCGGTGATTTCGCAAAGGAAGCTGCCGTCGTCGAGTTCGAGCGCCGGGGTCTGGCCCGCCTGATTGACGTTGGTGCAATAGGGCGCGCGCCGATTTTCGCCACCGCGCAGGTCGATGCTGACCTCGGGAATTTCGATACCCTTTTCGGTCATGAACATCTTCACGACACGCGGGTTGGGGCCGATGGAGTTATAGAATTTCATGCCCATCCTCTTCCTTGAGTCTCTTCTAGCATCAAAAGCTCTAATCGTCAATTAAGTTGACGGTTAATGTGGCTTCATTCCGGGGCGCGGCCAGCGCACGCGGTACAGCGTGCCGGTGGTCGATGCTGTGATATAGGCGTCGCGCCGGTCGGGACCGCCGAAGGCGATGTTGGTGATCCCGACGTCGGGCAGCGACACGAACTCCGAACCGCCGGCTGGGTCGAAAATCGTGATGCCGCCCTTGACCATCGTACCGACGCAGATACGTCCGCTTTCCTCGATCGCCATGCTGTCGAGCAGGCGAAAGGCGGGCGGCGTTCCGACGAAGCGGCCGGGCGCCCAGGGTGGCGGCGGCGCGAGCTCGCCGGGCGCGACGATGTCCATCGCCCACACGCGCGCGGTCATCGTCTCGCTGACGTAGAGTGTCTCGCCGTCGGGCGAGAGGCCGATGCCGTTCGGTCCCATCATATCGGCGCGCTGGCGGCTGATCGTCGACCCGTCGGCGGCGGCATAATAAACTGCGCCATGGTCGCGGCCGGTGTCGCGCACCTGACCATGATCGGTGAACCAGAAGCCGCCCGCAGCGTCGAACACGATATCGTTCGGTCCCTTGAGCCGCTCGCCTTCGAAACTGTCGTATAGCGTCGTCACCGCCCCGCTGGTTAGGTCGACTCGCTGGATCGAGCCGCAGGCGTCCGCGTTTGCCGCGTGGCCGGGAAACAGCAGGCTGCCTGCCTCGATCCACTCGAACCCGCCGTTGTTGCAGATATAGGCGGCGCCATCGGGCCCGATTGCAAGGCCGTTCGGACCGCCGCCAAGCTCGGCGACCACCGATAGACTGCCGTCGGGCGCGACGCGCGTCAGCGTCCCGCGCGCGATCTCCACGAGCAGCACCGACCCGTCCGCCATCGGAACCGGGCCTTCGGGGAAACGAAGGCCCGTCGCGACGACTTCTGGCGGGCCGTAGCCGTTCATCCGTTCGCAGGTCTCGGCGCGCTGAGGAAGTCGGCGGCGCTGAAGCCTTCGGGCGCGGCGATCTCGACGATCGGATCTTCGCGCGCATCATATTCCATGCGTAGCGCGCGGGTGATCACGGCATGCATGTCATAGAGGCAGGTGATGTAGGTGAATTCGAAAATCTGCTCGTCGTTCCAGAAGGTCTTGAGCTTGTCGAACACCTCGAGCGGCACGCGACCGCTCGCCTGCGCGAGGCAGTCGGCATAGGCGAGCACGGTGCGCTCCTGCTCGTCATAGCAATCGGCGACCTGCCAGTGCGCAATCGCCGCGATCTTCTCCTCGCTGACGCCAAGGCCGCGGAGCGACTTGCAATGCTGCGAAAAGACGAACTGGCTGCCCTTGACCCAGCCCGCGCGCGTTTGGCCGAGTTCGCGCAGCACCGGATCGATCGTGCGCGCGGGGTTGCGGTACACGGCGAAACCCTTGACCGCATGCTCGAAGATGTCGGGCGACAGCGCGAACACCGTCCACCAGTCGCCCGGCGTGCCCGTCGCGGTGCCGGGTTCGGCGACGGGATCGCGGTCGCCGAACAGGCGGTTGTAATAGGCGAGGACGGTTTCGTCGGTGACTTCCGAGCGGGGAACCTGGCGCAGGACGGGCATGGGATACTCCTCAGGCGTTCGCAAATTTGCGGAATTCGGCGACATGCGCGCTGTCGAAATATTCGTCGAGGCGCGTGATCTTGCCATTCTCGACCTTGCACACGATCGCGCAGGGCAGGCGGACCGCGCCGTCATCGTGGACGCGAACGCCCTTCAAAACATGCTGCTGGACGAAGCCGCCGGGGAAGGTGGTGAGCCGGCGGTCGGCATATTCGCGGTCCTTGATCCGCGCGACCATGCCGGTGAGCGTCTGCGCAGTCTGCGCGGGGGTGACGATCAACTCGTCGGTGTTATGCCAGATTTCGGCGTCGGGGGTGAAGCTGCCCTGCATCGTCTCGATGTCGCCCGCCTCGATCGCGTCGAAAAAGCGCTGCGCCATTACGCGGATGTCGTCCTGCTCTGCCATGATGCTCTCCTTAAGCTTTCGCGCCGAACATGCGGCCGCCATTGGCGGCGATCAGCCCGTCGATATCGTCGCCCCTGTAAGCGGGATCGGCCGAGGGACCGAAGGACGACAGCATGTCCTGCGTCACCAGTTCGGCCATGGCCTTCCATTCGGGGTGGGTGAAAATCCAATATTCGCCGGCCTCGATCGCCTCCACGACGCGCGCGCCGATCTTGTCGGGCGACATGCCGCCGGCGAGTACGCCCTGCATCGCCTGACTGGTCGCGGCGGCCTTGCCGGCCTCGACTTCGACCGGGCGCAGCTCGCGCGTCGTCTCGACGATCCGCGTCGCCGACATGCCGGGTATGAGCACCGAAATATCGACGCAGCTTTCGGCGAGTTCGTTGCGCAGCGCCATCGCGATGCCGAGCGTCGCATATTTGGAACTGATATAGGCGACCGAAATCGGCGGCGGCACGATCGCGACCATCGAGCTGGTGATGACCAGATGCGATGGCTCGCCGCTCGCCTTCATCTCGGCGAGGAAGGTCCGGCAGGCGTAAAGATGCGCGTGCGCGTTGACCGCATAGTTCCAGCGCCACACGTCGGTGTCATATTGTTCGAACGGCCCCGATCCGCCGCCGACCCCGGCGTTGCTGAACAGGATACGCACCGGGCCGAAGTCGCGCGCCTTTGCGCCCGCCTCGGCCCAGCTCTCCTCGCTGGTGACGTCGAGCTGCAGGCCGAGCGCGCTCGCGCCTTCGTCGCGCAGCGAAGCCGCCGCATTTTCGGCACCCGCCGCGTCGATATCGGCGAGGATCACCGATGCCCCCCTTGCGGCGAGTGCCCGGGCGGTCGCCAGCCCGAGCCCGCTCGCTCCGCCGGTGATGAAGGCCGTCTTGCCCGCGACGTCGGTCATTCGGCGAAATCCTGCTCGAGATAGCGCGTCATGCGATACTGGGCGATGCCGGCCGCGGCGGCGAAGGGCATCAGCGCCATCAGCGCCCACCGGAGGCTGCCATCGCCATATTCGGGCTTCAGGCTGTCGCTGACGATCCCGGCGAACAGCGGGCCGAGACCGAGGCCGATGATGTTGAACATCAGCATCAGCACCGCGGCGGCGGTCGCGCGGCTGCGCGGCGGGGTCAGGTTTTGGACGAGCGCGAGGGCAGGGGCGACATAGGCGGTACAAGCCGCCATCGGGATCAGCATCAGCGCGAGCGAGAGCTGCCAGCTGTCGACGAGCAATGCGGCGATAAAGGTCGGGATCAGCACAGCGGTGGCGAGCGCGGGGATCGAACCATAGGCGCGCGCCGACACCTTCGCGCGGTGGCTGACCAGCCAGCCGCCGCCGAGGATCCCGATGCCGAAGGTGATCCCCGCCGCCGGGCCGAAATAGGTTGCCATCGCTTCGAGCGGCATCTTTTGCGTCCGCATCAGGAAGGCCGGGATCCAGTTGAGCATGCCATAGCTGGTGAAAGCGGCAAGTCCGCTGCCGATCATCACCATGCGCAGCGACGGGCGGCGCCAGAACATCGCGAGGCTCTGGCTGAAGGGCAGCGCCTCGTCGGCCGTTTTTTGCGTGTCCATCTGGCCGCGCGCGGGCTCGCGGACCAGCCAGATCAGGATCGGCGCGACGATGACCCCGACGATGCCGATCAGGATGAAGGCGTTGCGCCAGCCGATATTGGCGGCCGCCCAAGCGCCGAAGGTCGCGCCCACAAACACACCGAACGGGCCGTTGAGCGTGAACAGCCCGATCGCCAACGGGCGCTGCGCGGGCGGATAATAATCGGCGATGACCGAGAGCGAGGGCGCGGTGCCGCCCGCTTCGCCCGCGCCGACGCCGAAGCGCATCAGCGCGAGCTGCCAGAAATTCGACGCCATGCCGCAGGCGGCGGTGAAGCCGCTCCACACGACGCAGGCGATGCCGATCAGCTTCACGCGGTTCCAGCGGTCGGCGATCATCGCGACGGGAACGCCCATCGCGGCATAGAAAAGCGCGAAGGCGAGGCCGGTGAGCAGCCCGAATTGCGTGTCGCTGAAATCCATATCGGCGCGGATCGGTTCGACGAGCACCGACAGAAGCTGTCGGTCGACGAAGTTGATCGTGCCGACGATGAACAGCATCACGAGCGCGACGTTGCGACGCAGCGCGAGGCCGCTGTCCGACGCTGCGGCGCCTGCGTTAACGGCGGTGGCCTCGGTCATAACTCTCCCCAAAACGCGCGATTCTTCTCGGTCGAAAAATACTTAGGTATTTAAGTTTATCTGTCAATGTGCTTTACGGTAGCGACAAGATAAGCGGGAGAGAAGAGATGGATATCAAGGGCAAAAGCGCGATCGTTACGGGTTCGGCGGGCGGCATCGGCCGTGCGACCGCGGTGATGCTGGCGGAGCGCGGCGCGGCAGAGATCCGGCTCGTTGACGTCAAGGCAGATGCGCTCGCCGAAACCGCGCGGTTGGTCGCGGCGAAGGGTGCGCAGGTGTCGACGCATGTTCTCGACCTCTCCGATGTGCCCGCGGTCGAAGCCTGGTTCCGGACCCACGGCGACGTCGACATCCTGCACAATAATGCCGGCGTCGTGTCGGGCCTGCCGCAATTTCCTGACGTCGATGCGGCGCGCCTCCGCTGGATCATCGACGTCAACATCACCTCGCTCGTCGCGGCAACGCAGGTCGCGGTGCAGGCGATGAAGAAGCGCGGCGGCGGGGTGATTATCAACACCGTCTCGACCGTCGCCCTCGGTACCGGTTTCTATGACGCCATGTATGCGACGACGAAGGCGGCGGTGATGATGTTCACCCGCTGCTGCGCGCCCTTGAAAGAGGAATGCAATGTCCGCGTCGCGGGCATGTTGCCCGGGCTGGTCGACACGCCGATCCTCGACACGACGGGCGCGGGCGGCAAGTCCGAGTGGATGGAGGCCGTGCTGGCGAACAATGAGGCGTGCCGGCCCGAGGATATCGCCGGCAGCGTCATGGCGCTGATCGAGGACGACAGCTTGGCAGGCGGCGACTGGGTTGCGGTGCGTCGGCTGAATGGCGAGGTCGAATATCAATGGGGCCACGCCGACACGGTTTAATCCCCACCCGCTTGCGGGAGGGGCAGCGAGACTTGCGAGCTTGCTCGCTAGTCGCAGCGGGGCGGGCAGTTGCACCGTCGCTGGCCCACCCCCAACCCCTCCCGCAAGCGGGAGGGGAGCAAAGGGGCTAGCGCGTCGGCGCTTCCAGCATATTTTTGCCGAACAGGTTCGACCATTGCTCCTCGGTCAGCACCGGGCGCGCGCTCGACAGGTTGGCGGCGTTCTTGACGTCGGTCCCTGCGATCACTGCGGGCCGCTCGCCGATCCGCGCGAACCAGTCGGCGACCGCGGGATAATCGTCGAGCGTCAGCCCGATCGCGCGGATCGCCCGTGTCCACGGCCACGCCGCGATGTCGGCAATCGAATATTCCTCGGCGAGATAGTCGGCCTCGCTGAGGCGCCCGTTGAGCACATGGAGCAGGCGCAGCGTCTCGTTGCGATAACGCTCGACCGGATAGGTCTGTCCCTCGGGCGCATAGCGGATGAAATGATGCGCCTGACCCTGCATCGGCCCGAAGCTTGCCATCTGCCACATCAGCCATTGCTGCGCCTGGCTGCGGCGACGCGGGCTTTCGGGAATAAGCTGTCCGCTCTTCTCCGCCAGATAGAGCAGGATCGCACCGGACTCGAAAACGGGCAGCGGCGCGCCGCCGCCTAAGGGGTCATGGTCGACGATCGCGGGCAGGCGGCCGTTCGGGTTGATCCGCCGATACTCGGGCGTGAGATGGTCGCCCTCGAGCATGTTCATCGCGAGCAATTGGTGCTCTAGCCCGACCTCTTCGAGCATGATCGACACCTTGTGGCCGTTCGGCGTCGGGGTGAAATAGACGTCGATCATGCAGTATTTCCTTCGGCGAAAATGGTACGCGCCGCAGCGAAAGCGGCTTCGAAAGCCTCTTTCCCCGCGGGGTAGGCGACAACGGACAGCGTCACGCCCGCAATCTTCCACCCATCCTGCCGCACCAAGCGGTGGGTGTAGCGGCCGATCAGGTCGCCGAGCAGCGCGCGGTCCTCGACGCCGACGACGTGGACCGCATCGACGATACTCGTCACCGTCGCGCGGTCGCCATCGATCGTTGCGACGACATTGTGCAATTGGTGCGCCGTCGCGTCGAACCCTTCGAGCGCGCGGCAACGGTTCGTCCACTCGTCGGCGGGAATGGTGGCGACGAGCGAGCCGATCGAACCATAGTCGATCGCGATCTCGTCGGTGAAGAGCGCACGGTAGGCGCTCCAGTCGCGCGCATCGAGTGCGCTCGCGTAACAGGTCACGACCGCAGCCGCCGCTTCCCGGTCGAGGAAAGCTTGGGCTGCAGCCGATCCCTGGGACATCGGATTCGAACCTAGAACTTGATCCCGGCCTCGACCGAAATATTGCGCGTGGGTTCGAGGTACAGGATCGCGCGCGGAACCGGCGTGATCGGCGCGGGCAGGTTGAACGCGCTGCCGATCGTCTTCTCGTTCGTCAGATTCTTGCCGACGAGTGCGACGTGCCAGCGGTCGTCGCGGTCGGCAAGCTGGACGCGCAGGTCGAGCTTTACATAGCCGCCCTGCACGCCGAAGATCGGGCTCTGGTTGTCCGAGTTGAAATATTTCGAGCGGCCCGCGGCGACGCCGGTGATGTCGAACTTCAGGTCGTCGGACATGTCGAAGCGTGCGTGCGCGGTGACGCTGCCGGTCCATTTCGATGCATAAGCAACGGGATAGCCGGCGAGGTTGTTCGTTGCCGGCGTACAGCCGACCTGCGATGCCAGGCAGGCCGCGCCCGGATAGTCGTCATATTTGATATCCGAATAAGCTGCCGACGCGCTGATGTCGAAATTCTCGATCGGATAGATGCTGAGCGATCCTTCGACACCCTTGGATGTTGCAGCCGCGGCGTTGCCGGTCAGATAGCTCGACGTCGCGGGCTGGTAGACCGAAACCTGCAAATCCTTGAACTTGGTGTGATAGAGCGAGACGTTCGCGACGATTTTGCCGTCGGCTAACGTCGATTTGATGCCCGCCTCGAAATTCTCCGACCGTTCGGGTTCGAAGGTGAAGGTCGCATTGGTCGTGCCGAGCGTGTTCGACACGAAACCGCCGGATTTCGAACCGCGGCCCCACGTCCCATAGATCATGATGCGCGGCGCGATATCATATTGCAGCGTTACCGACGGATCGACATTGCCTTCGCTGATTTTGCCTACCGCGCTCGAAATCGGGCGCAGGGCAAAGGGCTGGCCGTTGACACCGTTCGAACCGTAGACAAGGCGTGCGGCGAAATCGCCGTCCTTTTTGGTGTGCGAATAACGAATGCTGCCGATCGCGCGGAAGGCATCCGTGATGTTGAACGTGCCCTGTCCGAACACCGACCAGCTTTCGGCTTCCTGGTTGAAGACGCTGTCGATGCGGCCGAAATAGGGGCCGACGATCACACCGGGGATATTGAGGCTCGGGATATTGAAGCCCTGATATTGCTCCAGCGTGTAGTTCGACTTGTCATAATAGGCGCCGACAATGAATTCGAAGGTCTTGCCCGTCGGCGACAGGATCCGGATTTCCTGCGAAACCTGGTCGAAGCGTTCGGGGAAGGCGTTGTAGACCGAATTGGCCGTGAACGCGCCGCCGCTATTCGGGATCGTCTGGTCGAAGCCGTTGACGATCTTCGATTTGAACCAGCTGTAGCCCGTGACCGAGGTCAGCGTGAAATCGCCGAGCGCGAGGTTGCCGACGCCCGAGATCATCACCGACTTGTTGTCATTGCCCTCGTCGCCGAGCGCCGAGCGTTCGAGATAGCGCGTGGTCTGCGGATCCTGTCCGCTGGTCAGCGGGCTCGACACGGTGATGCCGCCGATGACTTCGCGGTTTCCGTACTCGACCTTCGCCGTGTAGTCGAAATTGGCCGACGGCTCCCATTTCAGCGTCAGGCGCAGGAGCTGAGACTTGATTTCGGGATCGTCGTGATCGGTCGCGCGGTTATAGATATAGCCGTCCTGGTTGACGATCTTGTACGCAAAGCGCGCGCCCAATGTGTCGGTGATTGGCCCAGACAAATAGCCCGAGAAATCAGTGCCCTTGTGGTCGAAGTTGTAAAGACCGGTGATCGCGCCTTCAAAGTCCTTCGTCGGACCCGCCGACACGACGCTGACGGCACCTGCGGCAGTGTTCTTGCCGAAGAGCGCGCCCTGCGGCCCGCGCAACACCTCGACTCGCGCGAGGTCGAAGAAGGGCGCCTGCGCCTGACGGTTGCGGCCGGCGTAGATGCCGTCGACATAGAGCGAGACCGACTGGTCGAAGGCGAAGTTTGCCGGCGGCGAACCGAAGCCGCGGATATAGATGACGTCGTTGCCGGCGGTCGACTGGACGAAGACGTTCGGCGTGTAGTTCATCACCGCCTTGATGTCGCTCGTGTTGAACTCGGCAAGCTTGGCGCCGCTGACGACCTCCATCGAGATCGGCACGTCTTGAAGGCTCTGCTCACGCTTCTGCGCGGTCACGATGATTTCGTTGGTGTTGCTGTCGTCGATATCCGCCGTGTCGGCGGGCGCCGCCTGCGCCATCGCCGGTGCGGCATTGGCGAGCATCGCGATCGCCGCGACGCCGGACAGCAGAAACTGGTTGCGAGCCTTCATTGTCACCCTCCCATAGAGCCTATCGCTGCCGGTCCCGGAAAGCCTTCCGATCCGTCAATCTGATTGACCCTTAGTATACTAATGGTTTTATGCTTGTCCATAGGCAGGAAGAGGATTCGCATCATGAACGAAGAAAATTCGCGAGGCGGGGCATCGGCGCTGGCGACACGCCATCTGTGTACCGTCGAGTTCGAAGTGGGCGGCGGGATCATTGGAATCGGCGCATCGCCCTTTGGCGACCAGCGGCTCGGCTATATCAGTGGCGGCCGGTTTTTCGGGTCGCGTATCAATGGTATAGTTCTACCCGGTGGCGGGAACTGGTCGCGCAGCGGGCGGCTGGGCGACGATGCGTCGGTCGGCACCTTCGACGCCCGCGCGGTTTGGCAGACCGACGACGGCGAGCTCATCTATCTGAGCTACACCGGGCGCAACATCATCCCCGACGATGTGCGTGCGAGCTTTGCCGATCCGGATGTGCCCGATGCTGATCCGTCGCGCTACTATCTGCGAATCGCGCCGGTGTTCGAAACGGCGAGCGCGAAATATGGCTGGCTCAACGGCGTACTCGCGGTTGGCGTCGGCGAGCGCACCGATTTCGGCGTCCGCCATGTCATCCACGAGGTGCTGTAAGATGATCGATCTCCATTATTCGGCGACCCCGAACGGGCAGAAGATCGCGATCATGCTGGAGGAAATCGGCGAGCCCTATCGCGTCATCCCCTATGACATCTTCGAGGGCGACCAGCTGACCGCCGAATTCGGGCGCATCAATCCGAACCACAAGCTGCCCGCGATCGTCGATCAGGATCCGTCGGAAGGAGGCGCGCCGGTCGCTGTTTTCGAGTCGGGTGCAATCCTCCAATATCTGGCCGAAAAGAGCGGGCGTTTCCTGCCCGCATCGGGCGCCGCGCGCGCGGCGACCTTGTCATGGCTGACCTGGCAGGTCGCGGGTCTCGGGCCGATGGGCGGGCAGGCGAGCCATTTCCTGCGCTATGCCCCGGCGGGGCAGGATTATGCGATCGAACGCTACACGAAGGAACTTACACGCCTGCTCACCGTGCTTGAGAAGCGGCTGGAGAAGAGCGCCTATGTTGCAGGCGATGATTATACGATCGCCGATATGGCGATCTGGCCGGGCCGCGCGTCGGCGTTCGTGATGGGTATGGGACTCGACGAATGGCCCGCGATGCATGGGTGGTTCGAGCGCATCCGCAAACGCCCGGCGGTCGCCCGCGCGATGGCGCGCGAGGATCTGAAAGCCCCGGCGAAATATGTAGGGCGCCACCAAAAGCTGGACGACAAGGGATGGTCTAACATGTTCGGCGCCGCGAACCACGCGGCGGTCGCCAATGACTGACGGCTAGCGTTTCGCGTGTTGGCGGTCGCCCCACAGGATCGCGCGATGTTCGTCGGTGAAGCCTGTGAGGCCGCCCTCGATCGTCTCAGCACGCGCGACGCCGACCTTCATGCCCTCGGCGACTGCGGAGCGTTCGAGCATTGCGGCGCCCCAGCGGTCAACGTTCGGAAACTGCCCCGCCTTTTCGATCAATTGGCGGCGCAGATAGGGCAGGGTCGCCATGTCGGCGATTGTATATTCCTCGCCGGCGAGCCACTCGGATTCGCCCAAACGCTTGTCGATCACCATCATCAGCCGGTCGACCTCGCGGCTGTAGCGCGCGATGGCGTATTCGTGCCGGTCCTTGGCATAATGGGTGAAATGCGCCTCCTGTCCGAACATCGGGCCGACGCCCGACACCTGGAACATCAGCCACTGCCAGCAGATTGCGCGCCCGACCGGATCTGCCGGCACGAAGCGCCCGGTCTTTTCAGCGAGATAAAGCAGGATCGCGCCGGTTTCCCACAGCGCGAACCGCTCGCCGTCAGGCCCTTCGTCGTCGACGATCACCGGGGTCTTGTTGTTCGGGTTGAGCGCGAGGAATTCAGGCGTCAGCTGATCGCCCGCGAGGATGTCGATATATTCGAGCTGCCATTCGAGCCCCATTTCGAGCAGCGCGATCGCGATCTTGCGCGCATTGGGGGTCGGGCCGCCGTAGAGCGTGATCATCGCGTCAAACCTCCCGTCCGAGCCAACGCTTCAGCACGTCGGCGCTATCCTGCCCGACGGTGAGCGGGGCAGGGCGGCGTACGCTGCCCGGTGTCGCCGACAGTTTCGGGAAGACGCCCTGCATCGTAACCTCGCCGAACTCCTCGTCGGGAACGCTCACCAGCGCCTCTCGGGCCGCGAAATGCGGGTCAGCCAGCATGTCCTCGGCATCGAAAACGCGGCCCGCGGGAACGCCCGCCTCGACCATCCTTGTTTCGAGCTCGGCGATCGTTAGCGTTGCGGTCCATTCGCCGATCAGCGCGTCCAGTTCCTCCTGCCGCACCCCGCGCGCGCGGTGGGTGGCATAGCGGTCGTCGCTGGCGAGTTCGGGCTGCCCCATCGCCGCCGCCAGCCGCGCGAAGACGCCATCCTGATTGGCGCCGATCAGATATTCGCCGTCGCGGCATGGATAGACGTTCGACGGTGCGATCGCGGGCAGCGTCGATCCCGTGCGTCGGCGCTTGGTGCCACTCGCTGAATAGTCCGACACGGTCGATTCCATCACTTGCAGCACCGCCTCGTACAGCGCTGAATCGACGATCTGGCCTTCGCCGGTATTGCTGCGGTGATGGAGCGCGGCGAGTGCGCCCATGCAGCCATAGGTAGCGGCGAGCGTATCGCCGATCGACACGCCCATGCGCGCGGGCGGCAGGTCGGGATAGCCAACGATGCCGCGCCATCCGCCCATCGCCTCGCCGATGCCGCCGAAGCCGGCGCGTGCCGAATAGGGGCCCGTCTGTCCATAACCCGACACGCGCACGACGATCAGCCCGGGATTGGTCTTGCGGAGTTCGGCAGGGTCGAGGTTCCATTTTTCGAGCGTTCCGGGACGGAAATTCTCGATCAATATGTCGGCCTTGGCGATCAGCTCGCGCGCAAGCGCCTGACCGTCTTCGCTGCGCAGGTCGACCGCGACCGAATATTTGTTGCGCGCGATCACGCGCCACCAGCTCGGTTTGTCGCCCTGGCCCCAGTTGCGCATCTGGTCGCCGGTCACCGGAGGTTCGAGCTTGACGATCTCGGCGCCCATGTCGCCAAGGAGCTGTCCGCAGAACGGGCCGGCGATGAGCTGCCCCATCTCGACCACCCGGATGCCTTCCAGCGCGCCCCCGCTGCTCGTCTCGCTCATATCATTCCTTTCGCGGCCGACTCTGGTAAGACGACCTGCCTCGCCCATGGCCTTTGTATACTTAGAATGCTATGTAATTTTCAACCTGCTAAATGACTCAGGATAATCAGGACGCAAGATGTTGAAAAATCATGCCGTGGAACTGGTCGAGGTCGGCCCGCGCGACGGGTTGCAGAATGAGGCGGCGATCGTGTCGACCGCCGACAAACTCGCGCTGATCCGCCGCGCGATCGATTATGGTGTCCGCCGGATCGAGGTGACGAGCTTCGTCAACCCGAAGAAGGTGCCTCAGCTCGCCGATGCCGAGGAATTGGTAGCGATACTGCCCGATCGCGACGATGTTACGTATATCGGTCTCGTGCTCAACCGCCGCGGTGCGGAGCGCGCTCTCGCGACAGGACGGATCGATGAACTCGGTGCGGTGTGCGTGACGAGCGATACGTTCGGTGTCCGCAATCAGGGGCAAAGCTCGGATGAATCGCTTGCCGCAGCGATGGAGATCGTCGCGCTGGCGAAGGCGGAGGGGCGGGGCGGTCAGATCACCATCGCAACGGCGTTCGGTTGCCCGTTCGAGGGCGAGGTTGCGATCGACCGCGTCGTCGAAATGGCGAAGCGCGCCGCCGATTCAGCCCCGCGCGAGATCGCACTTGCCGACACAATCGGCGTCGGCGTGCCCGCGCAGGTGTCGGAGATGGTCGGCCGTGTGCGCGAGGCGGTCGGCGACCTTCCGGTGCGCGTTCATTTCCACAACACGCGCGGTACCGGGATCGCCAATGTCTGGGCGGCGGTGCGGGAAGGCGCGGCGATAGTCGACGCGTCGCTCGGCGGGCTCGGTGGCTGTCCCTTCGCGCCCGGTGCGGCGGGCAATGTTGCGACCGAGGATGTGATCTACATGCTCGAAAACAGCGGCATCCAGACCGGTATAAGGCTTCCGCAGGTCGTCGAGGCGGCCGGCTGGCTCGCCGGCGTGATGGATCGCCCGCTGCCCGCGATGGTCAGCAAGGCGCCCGCCTTTCCCTAAAAGGTTGCGAGCAGCGCCATTACGACGCCGCCGACGACGAGCAGCAGGCCGAGGATCTCGTGCCAGCGCACCGGCTCGCGCAGATAGAAATGCGCAAAGCCGATCGTGAAGATCACCTCGACCTGCCCGACGATGCGCACCAGCGCGGCGGGCGCAGCGGCAAAGCCGATATACCAGCAGGCCGAACCCAGCGCCGACAGCAATCCGACCTGGCTCGAATTGCGCCAGGTCCGGAAGACCGCGCGCAGCGTATCGCGGTCGCGGAGCGCAACCCAGAGCATGTGCAGCCCGGTCTGGATTCCCATCACGACGACGAGCGTGACGAGCGCCGATCCGATCAGGTCGACGCCTTCGAGTTCGGCGGTCGCGAGCTTCACCGCGATGGCGGCCAGTGCAAACATCGATCCGGCGCCGAGCCCGCAGAGCGCCGCGGGCTGGCCAAGCGCGCGCCATATCTCGCGCGCCGACACCCCACGCCCGGCGAGCGCGAGCACCAGCACGCCCGCGACCCCGGCAACGATCCCGATCCACGCAAGAAGCGGCAATCTTTCGCCGAGGAAGATCGCGGTGACGAGCGCCGCCTGCACTGCCTCGGTCTTGGAAAAAGCGGTGCCGACGACGAAACCGCGATGGCCGAACGCCATGATCAGCAGGATCGTGCCCGCCATCTGGGTGATTGCGCCGGCGATCGCGAAGCCCACGAAGGCCGTTCCGAACGCGGGGACCGCTTCATGCCGCAGCGTCAGCCAGACCGCGGCAAAGGCGAGGGCGAAGGGAAGCCCGTAAAGATAGCGGACCAGCCCCGCGCCGCTGACGCTGAGTTCGGCGCGGAGGCGCTGTTGCAGGGCGGTACGCCACGCCTGGAACAGGCCGCCGAACAGCGATGCGGGGAGCCAGATCGGGTTCATCCCTTCCTCGCGTCCTGTCCCGCCGTATCGACTCGTCCCGAGCTTCGCATGCGGCCCCCATGCTATAGTTTTAATACTAAGTATATGGCCTCCGCCAATCGCCGCGTCAGACCTGCCACGCCAATCAGCTAGACCCGCGGTGCGGCAGGTTGCAGGAAGGGCGAGGGAGAGCAAATGACGCAACTATACGCAACGACACGGCCTGCCGGGTGGGGGATCTGACGTGGCCGAACTCGACCTGCCGCTTGGCGAAGCCCAACAGATGCTGCGCGATAGCGTCCAGCGCTTCCTCGCCGACAATGAGCGCCCCGGCTGGCGCGAGCTGAGCGAAACGCTCGGACTGGCCGGTATTGCGTTGCCCGAAAATGTCGGCGGTTTCGGCGGCGGCATGATCGACATCGCGGTCGTGATGGCCGAACTGGGGCCGGCGCTTGCTGGCGCCGACTGGCTTTCGCACGTCGCGGCGACCTCGGTCCTCGCGCGCGTTGCGCCCGAGTATCCGGCGCTTTCCGACCTCGCAACGGGGAGCCGGCGCATCGCGATCATCTGTGCGGCGTCGACCGCGGCCATGCCGGCAGTCGAAGATGGGCTGGTTCGCGGCAGTGCGGCGCTGGTCGCGGGTGCGGCGGAGGCCGACCTGCTCCTCGTCGCGAGCGACGAAGCGCTGCTGCTTGTCGGCGCCGACGGCGACAAGGTCGAGCAGCGCCACCGCATCATGCACGACGGCAGCGTTTCGGCGGACCTTGCCTTCACGCTCAAACCCGGCGACGCCGCGCTGCTTGCGAGCGGCGAGGCGGCGCGCGCATGGGGTGACCATGCGAACGACCTGATCCTTGCGGGACGCTGCGCCGAAGCCGTCGGCCTGATGCAACGGATGATCGCGGACTGCATCGACTATCTCGGCCAACGCACGCAGTTCGGATCGCCGATCGGGCGCTTCCAGTCGCTCCGCCACCGCGCGGCCGACATGCAACTCGCTGCAATGAAGGCAGCTGCGCTCACCGAAACAGCAATTCTCGCGGTCGACCAGGATCGCGCCGACCGCGCGCAGACGGTGAGCGCGGCGTGTGTCGAGGTCGGCGATGCCGTGCGGATCGTCGGCGAAAGCGCGGTGCAGATTCATGGCGCCATGGGGCTCACCGAGGAACTGAGCCTTGGTGGCCATTTCAAGCGTGCGCTGGCGATCACCGCGGCGTTCGGGCCTTGCGTCGATCACCTTGCCCGTTTTTCGGGCAGGGCGTCCTAGCCGAGCATCGTCCGCGCGATCAGGTCGCGCTGGATCTCGTTCGACCCGGCATAGATGGTCGCGGCGCGGTCGTTGAGGTAGCGCGGCACAGCGACCGCGAGGTCGGCGGGTGTCTGTCCGTCGGCGTCGGCCCACGCGGCATAGCCTGCGGCTTCGCACGCGAGCGTGTCGATACGCTGCGCCGTCTCCGTCCCCAGCACCTTCAACGCCGACGCATAGAGTGCGGCATTGCCGCCGACGCCGCGCATCGCTTTCATCTCGAGCGCCTGCAACGCCTTCAGCGTCACCGCTTCGCGGTCGAGCTGCGCGCGCAACACCGGTTCGATGTCATCGCGGGCGCGTAGCCGTTCGAGCCGGCCGATCAGACCCGGCGCATATTTACCCCCGCGCTCGAAGGTCAGCAGATGCTTTGCGACCGACCAGCCCTCATTCTCGCCGCCGAGCCGGTTCGCCTGCGGGACGCGGACATCGTCGAAGAAGACCTGATTGAACTCATGATCGCCCGCGAGCGTGCGGATCGGCTCCACCATGATCCCCGGCAAGCCCATGTCGAGGAGCAGGAAGCTGATTCCCGCCTGCGGTTTACCCTCGCTCGACGTCCGCACGAGCGCAAACATGCGGTTCGCAAAATGGGCGTGCGTCGTCCATATCTTCGATCCGTTCAGGATATAGTCGTCGCCATTGGGCGTCGCGCGCAGTTGCAACGCGGCTAGGTCCGATCCCGCGCCGGGCTCCGAAAAGCCCTGACACCAATAATCTTCACCCGACAGGATGCGCGGCAGGTAGTGGGCGCGCTGTTCGGGGCTGCCATAATGCATGATGACCGGTGCGACCATCTTCAGCCCCATCGGTGCAAGATTGGGAGCTCCGGCCTCGGCACATTCGGCGGCGAAAATATAGCGCTCGACCTCGCTCCAGCCCGGGCCCCCGAACTCGGCCGGCCAGTCGGGAGCCGCCCAGCCTTTGGTGTGAAGGATGCGCTGCCACGGCAGCGAAATGGCGGGGTCGACGAAGACGCTTGTCGCGCGCGCCGCGCCATGGCGGATATCGTCGGGCAGATGCGCGGCAAGGAAGGCGCGAACGTCTTCGCGAAAGGCTGTAAGGGCCGGGTCGTTCAGCATGTCCATGCCCCGGACTTGTAGGTCGCCGCGCGGCAGGGCCAAGCTGGCACCTGCATCAGGCGGCGCGCGCACCGACAAAACCGAGCCCGGCGGCGATCTGGATCGATTGCGCGCGTCCCGTCGCGCCAAGCTTGGCGGCCGCGTTGCGCAGGTGGAAACGCACAGTCGACACCGACAGCGACAAGATGATCCCGATCTCGCCGTCGGTCTTGCCGGCCGCCGCCCAGCGCAGGCACTGCACCTCGCGGCGCGTCAGCGTTTGCGGCACCGTCGCGTTGCGCGGGCGCCCGCGGGCCTCGTTGTGCGTCGCGATCAGTTTGACCGCGAGGTTGTGCAGATGGCCGGCCTGTGCGGCAAAGATCGTCTCGACCCCGACGGGTTCGCGCGAACACCAGAAGACCGCGCCGACGAGCCCGCGCGGCAGGTGCACCGGCGCAATGATCGCGTCGCCGAAATTGGGTGTGTTGCGCGCCTGTGAGCAGTCGACCTCATCGAGCAGGTGCGTCGGCCGCCAGGTGCCAAGCCGGCCGTCGCTGTAATAGAAGGGTTCGGCGACGAGCCGCGCTGCTGTCAGGAAGGCGAGTTGCAGCGCCAGCTTGCGGTCGCGCCAATAGGCGTAACTCGGATCGACCCAGTTGAAGCTGGTTTCGGCATAGGGGCGACCTTCCTCGTCGCTCATCGGCTCGGGGTCACCCAGATCGGCCTGCGCGGCGACATAGGGCAGGCCGATTGCGTCGCCAGCGGTTTGTACCGCCGCGATCAGCGCGGGCATCTCTGCCCAGCATTCGGCCCTTTGATCGGTCACGCGCTCGTCCCTCCGCTATCCTGACACAGGTGTCAGCTTGTTCGCTCGGCCGCAATCCTTTGTTCTGTCACGGTCCGGTTTCGCGCGACGCTCGCACAACGACGAGCCCCGCGACAAGGTGTTTGAGGGAGGATGAGTGATGAAGGCAATGCGTATTTTCCTGGGCGCGGGCACGGCGATGAGCCTTGTTGTCGCGGCACCGGCCTTTGCTGCCGAGGAAACCGCACCCGACAGCGTGGCGGCCGAAGGCCACATCATCGTCACCGCGCAGCGCCGCGCTGAATCGATGAACGACGTTGGCATGGCGATCCAGGCGGTCGACGCCGCAACGCTCGAAAGCCTGCGCGTCACCGACATGCGCGACCTGACCACGGTGGCGCCGAGCTTCACCGTCTCGCAAAGCTATCAGGGCGTGCCGACCTATACGCTCCGCGGAATCGGGTTCAACACGATCAACCTCTCGTCGACCTCGACCGTGGGCACTTATGTCGATGAAGTCGCCTATGCCTATCCGATCATGAACACTGGGCCGGTGATGGATTTGGAGCGCGTCGAGGTGCTCAAGGGGCCACAGGGCACGCTCTATGGCCGTAACACGACGGCGGGGCTGATCAACTTCATCACCGCGAAGCCGACCGACAGTTTCGAGGGCAGCATCAAGGCCGATCTGGGCAATTATCAGACGTATAATATCGGCGGCCATATCTCGGGCCCGCTCGGCGAGGGGATCGCGGCGCGCATCGCCTTCCGCAGCGAGAATAGCGACAAGGGCTGGCAGGTCAGCAACACGCGGGGCGAACGGCTCGGCGAGGTCGACAAGCTCGGCTTACGCGGCTCGCTCGCGATCGATCCGGCGCCGGGTACGCATTTCGACCTGTCGGTCACATGGTGGCGAAACAAGTCTGACACGGTGGCCGGGCAGGGGATCGGCTTCACGCCCGCGACCAATCCGACGACGGGTACGAGCAACTCGCGTTTCTTTAACGCGCCGGGGCTTGCCACCTATCTGGCGAACAATTTCCCGACGAAGGCAAGCCAGGCCGACTGGGCGCCCGAAGCATCGCGCTCGGCCGATATCGGCACCGGACTCGGGCTCGACGGCCCGCTCGCTGAGGACAACCGCTTCTGGGGATTGAAGCTGCGCTGGGATCAGGATCTGGGCGAGACGATGAAGCTCGTCTCGCTCACGAGCTACAACGACTTCAAGCGCAACGCGCTCTCCGACTGGAGCGGTGCGCCGTTCGAAATCCTGCTCCAGAATACCGTCGGGCGGATCAAGAGCTTTGCGCAGGAGCTGCATGTCGAGGGTGAAGCGGGCGCGGTGAACTGGCTCGTCGGCGCCTATTACGCCAACGACCGCATCATCGATTCGAACCGCACGCTGCTCGGGCAGAATGCCAATGTCGGGTTGATCCGTGCGGCGGGTGCGCCGCTGCTCGCGAGCCCGATCTTCAATTCGGGGGGCTATACGCCGCTCCAGCTCAGCCAGGCTTTTCGTACCTATGAGGATTTCGGACGCATCCGCACCAAGACGTGGAGCGTTTTCGGTAACGCCGATGCCGAACTGACCGACCAGCTCAAGCTGACCGTCGGGCTGCGCTACACCGAGGACAAGCAGCGCTACAATGGCTGCTCGCGCGACTTCAACGGCAATATGCTGCCCAACGTCAATGTCGTGAACCGCGCGCTCTACCTGCAAACCTATGGCGTGCTTGCGGCGCAGATTTCGCAGGGTCAGTGCAACACCTTCGATCCCGTGACGGGGACGTTCGGCGAGGTCCAGTCGCTGCTCAAGGAAGACAATCTCGCCTGGCGCGTCGCGCTCGACTGGTCGCCGAACGATGACACCTTGCTCTATGCGTCGGTTTCGCGCGGCTATAAGTCGGGGACGACGCCGATCAATGCCGCCAACCTTGCGCGGCAGAATGCGCCGGTGAAGCAGGAGAAGCTGACGGCCTATGAAATCGGCGTGAAGGCGACGCTCGCCGACCGGCTGGTGCAGGCCAATCTCTCGGCGTTCTATTATGATTATGCCGACAAGCAGATCAGCACCTATTTCGCCGATCCGATCTACACGGCGCTCTCGCGCCTCGACAATGTCCCCGACAGCGAAGCTTACGGCGTCGAGGGTGAGCTGACGATCCGGCCGGCGACGGGGCTGACGATCGCTGCCAACGCGCTGTATCTGAAGACGCGGATCAATGATTACAACGGCACCAATGCCGCGGGGCAGCCCGAGAATTTCGACGGCGCCGAGTTCATCTACAGCCCGAAATTCCAGGGCAGCGTGACCATCGCCTATGACACGCCGGTCACGGACACCGTCAACCTGACGGGCGCCGTTAGCGCGCGCTACCAGAGCAAGTCGAACACGATCTTCGAGGATCTCGATCTCTACAAGGTCGATGCCTATGGCACGGTCAACGCCAGCCTGGGCCTCAAGGACGAAAGCGGCTGGTCGGTGTCGCTGTGGGCAAAGAATCTGTTCGACAAATATTATTGGTCGGCGGTCGCCAGCAACGCCAACGTCGTCGTGCGTTTCGCCAACCAGCCGCGAACCTGGGGGCTTACGCTGGGTTATGACTTCTAAAGGAGGAAGGCCGCGTGGCGCGATTGCCGATGCAGGATGAGTATCTGGGGACCGCGATCGACTTCGCGGCCCCCGTCGGCGAACCCGCGTTGCTCGCGCCCGACAGCGTCCAGTGGCGCATCTACAAGAATCCGATCGCGCTCGGTATCGGCGGTATCGCGGCGGTGCTGCTCGAATTCGCCGAGCCGCGCATCCGGTCGGGGGTGTGGGATCATTCGACCTATAAGGCCGACCCGATCGGCCGTTCGCGCCGCACCGGGCTGGTCGCAATGCTAGCCTGCTATGGGCCGGAGAGCAGCGCGAAAGCGGTCATTGGGCAGGTTAACAGGATGCACGGCAAGGTGAAGGGAGAGACGCCCGGCGGCACCCGATATCGCGCGCTCGATCCCGTGCTGCTCGACTGGGTTGCGGCAACCGCCTCCTACGGCTTCCTGATGGCTTACGACCGCTTCGTCCATCCGCTGAGCGACGCCGACAAGGACCGCTTCATGGCCGACGGCGACGCGATCGGTCGCGAGTTCGGGGCGCGGCACACGCCGCCTACGGTTGCCGCCTTCATGGCGATGATGGACGCGCTCGAACCCGGCTTCGAGCCGCACCCGATCATCTTCGAATTCCTCGATATTATCCAGTCCGGCCGCGCCGCGCCGGGCGTGCCGCGCTTCCTCCATCGCGCGATCGCGCGCGCCTCGGTGTCGCTGCTTCCGGCGCATATCCGGCAGCGGCTCGATCTTGGTTCGCGTTTCGACCTGACGCGCTTCGATCGCACGGCGCTCCGGTTCGCCGGCCGTCTCGCCGATCGCCATGTCGATCGTGCGGCGCCGCACTGCAAGGCAAGCGTTCGGCTTGGACTGCCCTATGACTTCCTGTTCAAATCGCGCGCCGAACAGCTGCGCCTACTGGCGGGCCTTTCAATCGCGGCCTAGCTGCAACGGTTCCAGCCCGCGCCGCGTACTGCACGCCCCGGCGTCGCGCCGCTATGCTCGCCGTTCCGCAGTACCCCGACGCCATTGACGAAGACGTCGCGCATCCCGACCGAATATTGGTGCGGTTTCTCAAAGGTCGAGCGGTCGCCGATCGTTGCCGGATCGAACACCACGACATCGGCATAATAGCCGGGCTTCAGCGCGCCGCGATCCTTGATGCCCAAATTGGTCGCGGGCAGGGTGGTGAGCCGGTACACCGCCTGTTCGAGCGGAATCAGCTTCTCGTCACGAACATAGCGGCCGAGCAGCCGCGAGAAATTGCCATAGGTGCGGGGATGCGCGCCCGATTTCAGGAAGACGCCCTCGGTCGCCTGCGACGCAGCATCCGACCCGAAGCTCATCCACGGCAGCTGGATCTGCCTGCGCACATTATCTTCGGACATGAGGAAATAGACGGTGCCGACGCGCGAGCCATCCTCGACGACAAGGTCCATCGCGACTTCCTCGGCCGGTTTGCCGCGCATCGCCGCAACCTCGGCGAGCGTCTTGCCGGTCAGCGGCTTGAGTGCGTCATTCTTGAACCCCGACAGGATCATCTTGTCGGCGCCCGCGCCGAAATAGAGATTTTCCCAGTCGCTGCCCGGCTGTTTCATTTCGGCGGCAACCCGCGCACGGATCGCGGGGTCTTTCAGCCGCTTGATCCATTCCTCGAGCCCGCCCGCCTGCACCCAGGTCGGCATCGCCGCGTCGAGCCCCGTCGCGCCCGCGGTATAGGTGTACATGTCGGTCGTGATCTTCAGCCCCGCGGCGCGCGCGTCCTCGATCTTTTTCACGATCGTGTCGAGCTTGCCCCAGTTGCTGCGACCCGCCATTTTGAGGTGATAGATTTCGGCCGGCGCCCCCGAGCGGCGCGAAATGTCGATCAGCTCGTCGACGGCTTCCTCGATCCGGTCGCCTTCGGAGCGCATGTGACTGATATACATGCCGCCGCATTTGGCGGCCTCGCTGGTCAGCGCGACGAGCTCGTCGGTTTCGGCATAGGAGCCGGGAGCATAGATGATCGAGCTGCCGACCCCCATCGCCCCATCGTTCATCGCCTGTCGCACCAGCGCACGCATGCGTGCGAGCTGCTCGGGGTTCGGATCGACATCGCCTTCGCCCAGTTCGTGGACGCGCACGGTCGCGGCGCCGACGAAGCTCGCGACATTGGTTGAAACGCCGCGTTTTTCCAGCCAGCCCAGATAGTCGCCCAGGCTGGTCCACTCGATCGGATATTTGATGTCGCCCTGTCGCTTAGTCTCCAGCGCCTTCATCGTGGCGTTCATCGGTCCCATCGACCAGCCTTCGCCCATCACTTCCAGCGTGACGCCCTGACGGATGTCGCTCTGGCTTTTGGGATCGGCGATCAGCGACTCGGTCGCCCAGCTCAGCATGTTGATGAACCCCGGCGCGACCGCCATGCCCTTCGCTGCGACTTCGGTCTTGGCGCTGCCATCGACCTTGCCGACCGCAACGATCCGGTCGTCCTTGATCGCGACATCGCCGACGACCGGCGCCTTGCCCGATCCGTCGTAGATCGTCCCGCCGCGGATGATCAGGTCATAGGTGGGCGCCTCAGCGGCCGCCGATGCGGACAGGAGCATCGAACTGCACAGCAGCACGAAGGAAGGTGCGAAGCGCCGCTGCGATGCCATATGTCTCTCCGAAAGCTGGGGTTTAGCCGTGCAGGCTCATCAAGCTGTCCATCAACCCGTCGTCGGCGCTCGAACAGACGCCGAGCACCAACGCCTCCTCAAATCCCTCGGCGACGACATAGGCGTGGCCCATCGACGAATCGATATAGATGCCTTGGCCGACCTCGAGTGTGACGGGGTCATAGAATTCGCTGTGCACCTCGATCCGGCCTTCGAGGACATAGATGAACTCTTCGCCCTGATGGTGGACGAGTTCGCCGAACTCGCGCGCGCTATGGGCGCGGATGCGCGTGATGATCGGGATCATCCGCTTCTGGCGCAAATCGGTGCAGAGATAATGATAGTCGTAATTATCGGTCGTCACGCGCGCCGCGCGCTCGATCGTCCCGATGCTCCGGCGTCCCGTCACCCGCGGCGTCGTATCCTCCTCGTCCTCCGCGAACAGGTCGGACATGCGGATGTTGAGTCGCTGGCTGAGCTGCTGCAACTTGTCATAGCTCAGCGTCAGCCGGTCATGTTCGACCTTCGACAGCGTCGATACCGGGATGCCCGATTTCGCGCTCATTTCCTTGAGTGTCCAGCCGTTGCGGGCGCGTATGCCCTTCATCACCGCGCCCAGCGTCGGCGGTGTCGCCCCATCCGCCATCAGTTTTTCCATTCCATATTTGACAATTTTCTAATCAGGATCATTATGTCCCCATCGGGCCAATAGATGTTGGTCCCTTGGTAAGGGGTCGCGCGGCTTGCTGCAAGATGTGACAGGCCGCGAAAACGAAAAGGGGAAAGCGATGCGTTTCATCCGAAAGGCGATGATCGGGCTGGCGGCTTTTGCCGCGCTGCCGCTGGCGGCGCAGGGGCCAGTGCCTGCACCCGCCGTAAAGAAAGTCGAAGCCGCTGCCGTTCCGGTCGCGAAAACTGCCGCGGCGCCCGTCGCGCTCGACGCCAAGGACCTTGAGGCCTGGCTCGATGGCTATCTGCCCTACGCGCTCGAACGCGCGCGCATCCCGGGCGCGGTCGTCGTCGTCGTGCGCGGCAATCAGGTCGTGCTCGAAAAGGGCTATGGCTTCTCCGACGTCGCCAAGCGAGCGCCGGTCCTGCCCGAGAGCACGTTGTTCCGTCCCGGTTCAGTGTCGAAGCTGTTTACCTGGACTGCGGTGATGCAGCAGGTCGAGGCGGGCAAGATCGACCTCGACAAGGACGTGAACACCTATCTCGATTTCAAGATTCCGCCCTATCAGGGCAAGCCGGTCACGATGCGCAACATCATGACGCACACCGCAGGTTTCCAGGAATCGGTGCGCTACCTGATCAGCAGCGACCCCAAGGCGGTGATGACGCTGAAAAAGCAGATGCCGCTTGCGCTGCCCGACCGCGTCTTCGCGCCGGGCACGACGCCCGCTTACTCGAACTATGCTACCGCGCTCGCCGGCTATATCGTCGAGCGTGTCAGCGGCGAGCCGTTCGACGACTATATCGAAAACCACATCTTCAAGCCGCTGAACATGACGCATTCGTCGTTCCGCCAGCCGCTTCCCGCCAGTCTCGCGCCGCATATGTCGAAGGGTTATCCCGACATCACGCAAAAGGCGAAGCCGTTCGAGATGGTGATCCCGGCGCCCGCCGGCAGCCTGTCGGCGAGCGGGGCCGATATGGGCAAGTTCATGATCGCGCACCTCAATAACGGTGCCGGGCTGCTGAAGCCCGAAACCGCGAAGCAGATGCACGACTTCAAGGCGCCCGGCGTCGGTCCGCTCAACAGCATGGCGCTCGGTTTCTACGAACAATGGGTCAACGGCCACCGCGCGATCGCGCATGGCGGCGACACCGTCTGGTTCCACTCCTATCTATGGCTGTTCCCCGACGCCGACATCGGCGTCTACATCTCGATGAACAGCGCAGGGAAAGCGGGCGACGCGGGTGCGATCCGCAGCGCATTGTTCCACAAATTCGCCGACCGCTATCTGCCGGGCACCGAAAAGCCGGGTCAGGTCGATGCAAAGACCGCGGCGCAGCACGCGCAGATGATGGTCGGCAATTACATCAGCAGCCGCGGATCGTTCACCAACTTCATGAGCCTGTTCGGCCTGCTCGGGCAGACGACGATCTCGCTGACCGATGATGGCAAGATCACGCTCCCGGCGCTCGACGGCCTTGGTGCCGGCGCGCGCGACTGGGTCGAGGTCGAGCCCTTCGTGTGGCGCGACACCGGCACCGGCGAACGCGTCGCGGCCGAGGTCAAGGACGGCCGCGTCGTGCGCTGGAGCGTCGATGGCGGCTCGCCCTTCATGGTGTTCGAACCGGCGCCGTTCGCCGTGAACGCTGCCTGGCTCAACCCGGCGCTGATCTTCGCTTTCGGCATCATCCTGCTCGCGGCGCTGGCCTGGCCGGTGCGCGCGCTCGTGCGCCGCAGCTTCAAGGCCGATTTCGCGCTCGAAGGCAAGGCGCGGCGCGCTTACCGCCTGTCGCGTGTGTTTGCGTGGCTCGCGATCGGCGCGCTCGCGGGCTGGTTCGGCCTGATCGCGGCCTTCTCGGCCGATATCGGCAGCATCGGCGGTCCGCTCGACTGGCTGATCAACCTGCTGCGCATCGTAACGCCGCTTGCCGCCTTCGGGCTGCTGATCACCGCGGGCTGGCACCTGTGGCTCAGCATCAAGGACAAGCGCCGCTGGACGATGAAGCTCGGCGCGGTGCTCCTGATCCTCGCCGCTCTGGTCCTCGTGTGGGTGACGCTCGCCTTCCATCTCTACGGCTTCGGGATGGTCTATTGATGGCGACGCAGGCCATGCGGGAACTGACGCTCGACCTTCGGGTCGAGCGTTTTCCCTATCACCAGCCGTTCCGCATTTCGGGGCATGTCTTCACCGAAACCGCCTTGCTCGTTGCAGAGCTTTCGGACGGCACGCATGTCGGGCGCGGCGAGGGGGCGGGGGTCTATTATCTCGGCGACGATATCGAGCATATGCTGGCCGAGGCGACCCGCGTCCGCGGCGCGATCGAGGACGGTGCGACGCGTGGCGACCTGCAACAGCTTCTTCCGCCGGGCGGCGCGCGCAATGCGCTCGACTGCGCCTTCTGGGATCTGAAGGCGAAGCAGACGGGGCGGCCCGTTTGGGAGCTTGCCGGGCTGAACCCGCCAAGGGCGCTGCGCTCGACGTTGACGCTCGGTGCCGATCGCGCGGAGACGATGGCAAAAGCCGCGCTCGCGATCGATCCGGATGCTCCGATCAAGGTCAAGCTGACCGGCGATCTCTCCGACGACATCGCGCGCGTCGTCGCGATCCGCACCGCGCGGCCGCACGCGTGGATCGGTGTCGATGCCAACCAGGGCTATGATGTCGAAACGCTCGGCGAACTGCTCCCCGTGCTCGTTTCAACGCGCGTCGCGCAGCTCGAGCAGCCATTGCGACGCGGTCGCGAGGCGGACCTCGATGGGCTGAAGCGCCCGTTGCCCTTCGTCGCCGACGAAAGCGCTTTGTCGCTCGCGGACACCGCCTCGCTTGTCGGCCGCTTCGACGTCGTAAACATCAAACTCGATAAATGCGGCGGTCTGACCGAGGGTCTCGCGATCGCACGGCAGGCGAAGAAGCTCGGCCTCGACGTCATGGTCGGCAATATGATGGGGTCCAGCCTGTCGATGGCGCCGTCCTACCTCGTGGGCCAGCTTTGCGACATCGTCGACCTCGACGGTCCGACATTCCTCGCGCGCGATCGCGTGCCCGGCGTGGAATATCGCGATGGCATGATTCATTGCCCCGCCGAAATTTGGGGATGATGACAATTTTGTGTCCTAAGCCGGTTGACAATTTTCTGATTAGGACAATAGTCGAGACTGAAACGAAATAAGGGAGGATGGGATGACGGCGTCATTCCCGATCACGCGCCGCGCGGCACTCGCGGGCGCGATCGGTACCGCATTGTCCGCACCGATGATCGCGCGGGGCAGCTATGCCTTTGCTGCGGCGCCGGGAAAAAACTACTCGCGCCGCGCGGTCGATCTGGTCGCCTCATCGCTCGTCATCGACATGCTCGCGCCGCTCAAGATCACGCTCGACGACAATTATGTCGCGCACCGGCTGACCGACGCCGAAGCGGCCGAGTTCCGGGCATCGGGCATCACCGGATTTCACAACGCTTATGGCCTGGGCGGTCCCGACGCAAAGGCACAAGCGATGGAATTCCTCGCCGGCTGGCAGGGCTTTGCCGGGCGTAACAGCCATGTCTTCACTCTTGTCGATACCGTGGCCGACCTCGATCGGGCGAAAGCCGACAAGAAATGCGCCGTCATCATGGGCATCCAGAATGCCGAGCATTTCGAGAAGGTCGCGGATGTCGCGCTGTTCCGCCGCCTCGGCCTCCGCTGCGCGCAGCTCACCTATAACAGCCAGAATCGCATCGGATCGGGCAGCACCGAACGCGTCGACGGCGGCGTCAGCGACTATGGCGCCGCGATCATCGCAGAGATGGAAAAGCAGAAGATGCTCGTCGACGTCTCGCATTGCGGCGACAAGACAACATTGGATGCTATCGAGATCGCCAAGGGACCGATCGCGATCACTCACAGCAACGCGCGTGCGCTGGTCGATCATCCGCGGGTCAAGACCGATGCGGCGATCAAGGCGCTCGCCGCAAAGGGCGGGGTGATGGGGATCACGGGGGTGCGCATGTTCGTGCGCACCACCGACCCGACCAATGTCGGGCATATGGCCGACCATATCGACCATGTCGCCAAGCTGGTCGGGGTCGATCATGTCGGCATCGGGTCGGACGCCGATCTGCATGGCTATGACGATATGAAGCCCGACGAATATGCGGCGCTGAAGAACAGCTACAAGGGCAGCTACGCCTTCCGCGACAAGATCGACATCGACGGCTTCGACCATCCGCTCAAAACTTTCGACCTGACCGAAGAGCTAATCCGCCGCGGTTATTCCAACGAAAACATCCGGGCCGTGCTCGGTGGCAATTTCCGCCGCCTGCTCGCCCAAGTCTGGGGATAAGACGATGAAACAGGGACTTTTTTTCGCAGCAAGCATGACCGCACTGATGGTCGCGATGCCGGTACAGGCGCAGGAAGCCGCTGCGGTGGAAACGGCGGGCGAGATTGTCGTGACCGCGCAAAAGCGCGTCGAGGCGCTGCAGGATGTTCCGATTTCGATCACCGTCGTCAATGGCGACGCCCTGCGCGAACAGGGGGCGGGGTCGCTGGTCGATTACGCCGGTTATGTCCCGGGCATGACGGTGCTCAGCTCGCAACCGGGCACCTCGATCATCTCGCTCCGCGGTATTGCACCGGTCGGATCGGCGCAGGCGGTCGGCATCTATCTGGACGACGCGCCGGTGGGGTCGAGCAGCCTCTACGCGCGCAGCGCGACCTACTCGCTCGACCTGATGCCCTATGACATCGCCGGGCTGGAAATCCTCCGCGGACCGCAGGGGACGCTTTATGGCGCAAGCTCGATCGGGGGCTTGCTGAAATACCGCACCGTCGCGCCCAGCACGACCGATTTCAGCGTCAAGGCCGGCGGCGAGCTGTTCACCATCGACGAAGCCGGCAATCCGGGCTGGGCCGCGCAGGTCATGGTCAATGCGCCGATTGTCCAGGACAAGCTTGGCATGACGGCCAGCTTCTCTTGGCGCAAGACGCCCGGCTATGTCAGTTCGGTCAACAATCCTGCGCTCAACGATGCGAACGATGTCGAACAGCGCGGCGGCCGGGTGAGCCTGCTGTGGAATGCGACAGAGGATTTCACCGTCCGCCTCGGCGGCATCTGGCAGACGATCGACGCGAACGCGACCAACAATGTCGTCGCTACTGCGGCAGGCGTCCCGATCGGCGATGGCTGGTCGTATAACTCCTTCCTGCCCGAGCCCTTCCGCAAGAGCATCGACTATTATTCGGCCGTTCTCGACTATGATCTCGGCTTTGCGACGCTGACCTCGGTCTCGACATACAGCGAGACGAGCACGACCAGCGTGCAGGATGCCTCGCTGGTTTTCGGGATCGCTTTCCCTGCGCTGACCGGTGGGGCGGTGCCCGCAGGCCTCGCGCCGTTCAGCATCGCGCTCGATCTGGAAAAGTTCACGCAGGAAATCCGGCTGGCGTCGCCCAGCAACGATCGCTTCGAATGGATGGTCGGCGCTTTCTATACAAAGGAGGACAGCGAGAACCATCAGCTCGTGCGGACGTTCGACTTCTCGGGCGCACCCAACGCGCTTGATCCGGGCGCCGTCGTCTCGCTGCCCTCGACGTTCAAGGAAATGGCGGTATTCGCCAATGCGACGGCTTATTTCGGTGACATGTTCGCACTGTCCGGCGGCCTCCGCTACGCGAAGAACAAGCAGAACTTCCAGCAGATCAGCAGCGGCCCGTTCATCGGCGTCGCCAACTTCACGGGCTCCTCGGAAGAAGATGTCTTCATCTACAGCGTCAGTCCGCAGCTCCACATCAACGACGACGCGATGATCTATGCGCGCGTCGCGAACGGCTATCGCCCGGGCGGTCCGAACGTGGTGTTCCCCGGCGTTCCGCCGCAGGTCAAGGCCGACACGCTGGTCAACTATGAAGTCGGCTTCAAGGGCAATCTGGGCAGCACGCTGACCGTCGATGTGGCCGGCTTCTATATGGACTGGACCGACATTCAGGTCGTCCAGCCGTTCGGCGGCGTGACGGGACAGGCCAACGGGCCTTCCGCGGTCAGCAAGGGCGTCGAAGGCACGCTGACGTGGCGTCCGGCGCCGGGGCTGTCGCTGGTTGCGAGCGCGGCCTACGCCGATGCGAAGTTGACGGCGGACGCACCGGAAATCTCGGGCGTCGATGGCGCCCGCCTGCCGAGCGTGCCGAAATTCACCGGATCGGTGCAGGCGGACTATAATTTTGCCATCGGCAGCAACGCGACGGCGAAGGTCGGCGTCGGCGTGCGGCATTCGTCGAAGCTCGCGTCGCTGCCTTCCAGCAGCCCGGACAATCTGTGGTCGGATGCCTATACCGCGCTTGACGCAAACGCTGCCGTGACCTTCGACGATCATTGGACGATCCGCGTTTATGCTCGCAACCTTGCGAACGAGCGGGCGGCGACGCAGCGGTCCTATACGCTCGACGCCTTTGGTACGCAGGCGTATCAAACGAGCATTCCGCTGCAGCCGCGGACGATCGGCGTCGCGCTCGATATGGCCTTTTGAGCGAATTGGAGTTGGGCAAGATGAACGCGCCTATCGGCAGGCTGGAGGACAGCCTGACCCTGCCGCAACCCTATCTGCTGTTCCTCGGCGACACGACCAATGCGGCCTATGCCAAGACCGCCTTCGGTCTCGCCGATTGGGCGGGTGATCGCTGTACGGGCGAATGGGCGATCGGCGGTTGCACCGTTTCGACCGGCCTGCCGCGCCTCTCGCCCGCCGAGGCGCGGGCGGCGGGGGCGCGCTCGCTGGTGATCGGCGTCGCCAATCAGGGCGGCATCATCGGCGCAGCGTGGGTCGCGGTGCTCGTCGAGGCGATGGAGGCGGGGCTCGACATCGTGAGCGGGCTCCACACCAAGCTGACGAGCGTTCCTGCGCTCGTCGAGGCGGCGGCGCGGACGGGACAGCGGCTTATCGACATCCGCACCCCGCCGCCCGCGATCCCCGTGGGAACGGGGCGCAAGCGGGCGGGCAAGCGGCTGCTCACCGTCGGCACCGACTGTGCGCTCGGCAAGAAATATACTGCGCTAGCCTTGCACCGCGCCCTCATCGCGCGCGGCCTCGACGCCGATTTTCGCGCGACCGGCCAGACCGGCATCATGATCGCGGGCGGCGGCATGCCGATGGACGCGGTCGTGTCGGATTTCGAGGCAGGGGCGGCCGAAATGCTGAGCCCCGATGCGCCCGATAGTCATTGGGACGTGATCGAAGGGCAGGGGTCGATCTTCAACCCCGCTTACGCCCCGGTGTCGCTCGGCCTGCTCCACGGCAGCCAGCCCGACGTCTTCGTCGTCTGTCACGATCCCACGCGCAGCGTCATCCTCGGCATGGAAAGCTTTGCCTTGCCTTCGGTCGAGGAGGTTATCGATATGACGATCCGCCTCGGAAGCCGTACCAATCCCGCGATCCGCTGCGGCGGCGTCAGCTTCAACACATCGAGTTTTGACGCCAACGCGGCCGAGGCGCTGATGGCGGCCGAACGCGAACGGCTCGGGCTTCCCGTGGCCGATCCGATCCGCGGCGGAGCAGGGTTCGACGCGCTCGTCGAAAAGTGTCTCGCGTGAGTGTGGGCGAGACGGGCAGCGGGTCGAGCTGGTTCCAGCGCTACCTGCTGCCCGGTTTTGCGCTGAAGGCTGTGATTATCGGCGGCGGCTATGCCACGGGGCGCGAGCTGGCCGAATATTTCGTGCCGTCAGGGCCGTGGGGCGGGCTGTCCGCGATGCTGCTCGCGACCTTGATCTGGAGCGTCGTCGCCGCGCTGACCTTCGCGCTCGCGATCAAGCTCGGCGCCTATGATTATCGCAGCTTTTTCAAGGGACTTCTGGGGCCCGCCTGGATCGCGTTCGAAATTGCCTACATCATCTTCGTCGTCCTGATCCTCGCGGTGTTCGGCGCCGCGGCGGGTGCGATCGGTGCGGCAACCTTTGGCTGGCCTGAACTTGCGGGCGTGCTGCTGCTCGCCGTGTCGATCGTCGCGGTCACCGCGTGGGGCACCGGCGTGGTCGAGCAGATGTTCAAATATGTCTCGATCCTGCTTTATGCCGTCTATGGCCTGTTCCTTGTCCTCGCGCTCGCCAGTTTCGGCGGACTGATCGGGCAGGGCTTCGCGAACGCGCCGCCGCCGTCGGGCAACTGGATGGCGGGCGGGCTCACTTACGCGAGCTATAATATCGTCGGCGCCGTGGTGATCCTGCCCGTGCTGCGCCACCTGAGGCACCAGCGCGACGCTGTCGTCGCCGGGCTGATCGCGGGGCCGCTGTCGATGCTGCCCGCGATCCTCTTCTTCGTCGCGATGATGGCCTTCTATCCCGCGATCGGCGACGAGACCCTGCCGTCGGATTTCCTGCTCCGCCAGATGACGGTGCCGGGTTTCCATATCCTGTTTCAGGTGATGATCTTTGCCGCGCTGCTCGAAAGCGGGGCGGGTTCGGTGCATGCGATCAACGAACGGATTTCGGGCGCGATCGAGAGCCACGGGCGGCCGCCGCTCTCGACCGGTGCGCGCGCGATCATCGGCGCGGTCATCCTCACCGGCTGCATGTTCGTCGCGGGCGAGATCGGCCTCGTCGACCTGATCGCGAGCGGATACCGCTTCCTCGCCTGGCTGTTCCTCGCAGTGTTCGTCCTGCCGCTCATCACCATCGGAACCTGGCGCCTGCTGCGCCCGTCCACCGCTCCCCATATGGAGGCCTTGCCATGAAACGCCTGCTTGCCCTGTCGCTGATGCTGTCGGCCGCCGTGCCTGCGTGGGCCGAACCGCCCGCCGATATCGGAGAAAGCGTCGAGGCGCTGCGCAAGAAAGTCGGCGCCGCAGGTGTCTCCATCGCGATCGTTGAGGATGGCAAGACGACGCTGTCGCGCGGCTGGGGGGTGCGCAAGATCGGCGAACGCGCGCCGGTCGATGAACAGACGATCTTCCAGACCGGATCGACCGGCAAGGCGATGACCGCCGCGGCGCTCGCGATCCTCGTTGACGAGGGCAAGATCGCGTGGGACGATCCCGTCATCAAGCATATGCCCTGGTTCCGCATGTATGACGCATGGGTCACGCGCGAAATCACGATCCGCGACCTGCTCGTCCACGGGAGCGGGCTCGGGCTGGGGCAGGGCGACCTGATGTTCGTGCCGCGCACGCATCTGACGCGCAAGCAGACGGTGGAACGCGTCGCCTACCTCAAGCCCAAGACGAGTTTCCGCTCGGCCTATGCCTATGACAATATCCTCTACGCGGTCGCGGGCCAGTTGATCGAGGAAGTCACCGGACAGACGTGGGAGGATTTCATCCGCGCCCGCGTGCTGCGCGCCGGCGGGATGAAGAATGCGACGAGCGACAGCGAAGACCGCTTCCGCATTCCCAACCGGTCGTGGCCGCATGCGCGGCTGTCGGGCGCGCTGCGCGGTCTCGGCCCGCAGGCGGCGCTCAACGAGCGCGACGAATTGGGGCGCAATGGCGCGCCCGCGGGCGGCCTCGCGCTCAGCGCCGACGACATGGCGGCGTGGCTCAAGATCCAGCTCGCGCATGGCGCGCTGCCGGGCGGAAAACGCCTATTCAGCGAGAAACAGGCGGCCGAAATGTGGGCGCCCGTGACGCCGATGCCGATCTCGCCGCTTCCCGACCAGCTCAAGCCCGCGCAGCCGACGCAGCAGGCCTATGCGCTCGGATGGCAGGTGCAGGATTATCGCGGCCACCGCATCATCCAGCATGGCGGCGGGGTCTTCGGTTCGATCACGCGCGTCGTAATGATCCCCGACAAAAATGTCGGCTTCGCGATCATGATGAACAGCGAGGACAGCGGCATGCTGCTCGGCCTCACCTACGATCTGCTCGATCATTATCTGGACCAGCCCGACTATGGTTGGATCCAGAAGTGGGAGGATTGGTATCAGTCGCGGCTCGCAGGGGGAGTCGAGTTTCTGAAACAGGCAAAGGCGTCGCCGGCTGAGAGCGGTCCCTCGCTCGAACTGGCGCGCTATGCGGGCCGCTACCGCGATCCCTGGTATGGCGACATCGTGATCGGGCAGGCATCGACCGGCCTGACGATCGATTTCACCTCGACGCCGCGGATGGCGGGGCGGCTCAAACATTGGCAGTATGACAGCTTCGTCACCGATTTCGACGATCCGGCGATCGAGCCCGCCTATGTGACCTTCGCGCTCGATGCCGAGGGCAAAATCACCGGCGTGACGTTGAAGGCGGTGAGCAAGATCGCCGACTTCAGCTGGGACTATCACGATCTCGACCTGAAGCCTGTGGAGGACAAGAAGTGAAGCGTTTCGCCATATTGTTGACGGCCACCGCGCTCACGGCCTGTTCGACCGGAGGCGACAAGCCGAAAGAAGCGCAGGCGCCGCTGCACAGCCGGATGCTCGTGCTCGACACCCACCTCGACACGCCGCTCCATTTCGAGCGCGCGGGCTGGAGCTTCGCCGACCGTCATGCGCTCGCCGACGACATGGCGCAACTCGATATCCCGCGGATGAAGGACGGCAATCTCGATGGCGGCTTTTTCGCCATCTACACCGATCAGGGGCCGTTGACGCCGAAGGGCTATGCCGATGCGCTCGCCTTTGCGCGAGGGCGGTCGGACCTGATCGACAAGACCATTGCCGCGAACTCGGCCGCGATCGCACCGGCGCTGACTGCGGCCGACGCGGTGCGGCTGAACAGGGAAGGCAAGCTCATCGCCTTCAAATCGATGGAGAACAGCTATCCGCTCGGCGAGGACCTTTCGCTGCTGAAGGAATTTTACGACAAGGGGCTGCGCCTCGCGGGGCCGGTACATTCGAAGGACAATCAGTTTGCCGACAGCGCGACGGGCGAGGGGCGCTGGAAGGGGCTGAGCCCGCTCGGCAAGCAGTGGGTCGCGGAGATGAACCGCCTTGGCATTGTCATCGACGCGAGCCATTCGTCCGATGCGGCATTCGACCAGATCCTGGCATTGTCCAAATATCCGATCCTGCTCTCGCATTCGAGCCTGCGTTCGGCTTTCGACCACCCGCGCAACCTCGACGAGGGACGGTTGAAGGCGCTCGCGGCGAAGGGCGGCGCGATGTGCATCTCGACGATCTTCATGTCGCCGATGAACATGTCGCCGGCGCGCGCCGATCTGTTCGGCAAATATGAGCGCATCGGCCAGATCACGCCCGCCGAGCAGGCCGATCTCAATCGCCAGTGGCGCGAACTCGACAAGACCGAGAAGCTCTGGGCGGCCGATTTCGACGGCTATATGAAGATGGTGCTGCGCGCGATCGAGGTCGGCGGCGTCGACCATATCTGCTTCGGCGCCGACTGGGATGGCGGCGGCGGCCTGCCGGGCATCGAGGATATTTCGGCGCTGCCGAAGGTCACCGAACGGCTGAAGGCCGCGGGCTATTCGGATGCCGATATCGAAAAGATGTGGAGCGGGAATATCCTGCGCGTCTTGGCAGCACAGGGGAAACCGGTGACGGGTTAGGGCATGATCACCCTCCCTTGAACCGTCATCCCGGCGAAGGCCGGGATCTCGCCGGTCCGTCAGAAGGCGAGGTAGGGATCCCGGCCTTCGCCGGGATGACAAGCAGAAGAGAGAGAAGCCTCCCTTTCGAAAATGGCTGCAAGCTAAGCGCGGAAGCTCTTGGGGTCGATCCCGAGCTTCGCCATCTTGTCGTAGAGCGTCTTTCGCGGCAGCCCCAGCCGCGCCATCGTTTCGGCGATATTGCCGCGCGTCTGCGCCATCGTGTCGTGGATGATCGTCGCCTCGAACCGGCGCACCCGCTCGGCGAGCGGTGCGTCGGCGGGCATCGCCGACAGACCGGGGTCGGAGGGCAAGTCGAGCACGACGCTATAGGCGAAATTCTTGAGCTCGCGGACATTGCCCGGCCAGTCATGCTCGACGAGGTGGCGGCGGATGCCGTCGTCGATTTGGAACCCCGTCATGCCCATCTTCGCCGCGGCTTCGTCCAGGAAGAAGGCGAAAGTCTGCGGAATGTCCGAGCGGCGCTCGCGCAGCGGCGGGATGCGCAGCTTCACGACGTGCAGGCGATAATAGAGATCCTCGCGGAAATCGCCGCCGCGCACCGCGTCCATCAGGTCGGTCTTGGTCGCCGCGACGACGCGCAGATCGACGGGCTCGGGCGCGCTGGCGCCGATCGGCTGGACCTCGCGCTCCTCGATCACGCGCAGCAATTTGGCCTGCACCGACGGGTGCATCGTGTCGATCTCGTCGAGGAACAAGGTGCCGCGATGCGCGCTGCGGATGCGGCCGGCTTGACCGAGCTTGCCCGTCGCGCGGTCGATAAGGTCGCTGCCGAACAATTCGGCTTCCGCCAGTTCCTGCGGTAGCGCGGCGCAGTTCACCGCGACCAGCGATGCCGCGCTCCGCCGGCTCTGGCGGTGGAGCATATGCGCGACGAGTTCCTTGCCCGTCCCCGTTTCGCCTTCGATCAGCACATCGATATCGGCCTGCGCCAGCTGCGCGATCGTCTCGCGCAGCCGCATCATCGCCGAGCTCTCGCCGATCAGCGGGCTGTCGATCGCCGCCGCCGCCGTGGTCAGCCGCCGATTGTCGAGAATGAGCGCGCGGTGTGCGAGCGCTCGCCGCGCGATGCCGACGAGATGATCGGCGGCGAAGGGCTTGGCGAGGAAGTCGAACGCGCCGTCGTGGAGCGCGCGCACCGCCATGGCGACATCGGCGTGACCGGTGATCAGGATGACGGGAATGTCGGGATCGATCGCGTGGATCGCCGCGCGGAGTTCGAGCCCGTCCATTCCCGGCATGCGGATGTCGGTGACGACGATGCCGGAGAAGCCCGCCTCGATGCGCGGCAGCACGCTTTGCGCATCGGGAAAGGCTTCGACCGCCAGCCCCGCGAGGTCGAGCGTCTGGACATTCGCTTCGCGCAGCGCCGCGTCGTCGTCGACGAAAAAGATCGTCTGCTCGACGGTGAAAAAGCTCATGCGGGCCTCAACGTCAGGCGGAACCCCGCGCCGCCGAGCGGCGAGGGGTTCAGCGTCAGCGTACCGCCGAATTCGGCCATGATATCGCTGGCAATCGCAAGCCCGAGACCTAGTCCGTCGGGGCGGCCGGTGACGAAGGGCGTGAAGAGCTGCGGCAAGAGGTCGGCGGGAACGCCGGGGCCATTGTCGCACACGTCGATATGGACCGGGTCGGCGCCGTGCGTATGGAGCGCGATGCGCGGATCTTTTGCGCCATGCACAGCCTCGGCGGCGTTTTGCAGAAGGTTGACGAGCACCTGCTCGAGCCGGACGGGGTCTGCGTGCACTGACGCCGCAGGATTTTCGATTTCGACGTCGAGCGCGATGCCCTGCGCGCGTAGCCGGTCGCCGATCAGGAGCAATGTCCCGTCGACCGCCGACTGTACCGCCACCGGCCCCAGCGGCGTCGGCTTGCGGCGCGCAAAATTGCGCAGTTCGTTGGTGATCGCCCCGACCCGCGCAGTCAGTTCCACGATCGTATCGAGATTGCCCCGCGCCTTGTCGGGCTGTTCGCGCTCCAGATAGCGCAGGCTGTTCTCGGCAAAGGTCCGGATCGCGGCGATCGGCTGGTTGATCTCGTGCGCGACGCCCGCGGTGATCTGGCCGATCGATCCCAGGCGGCTTGCCTGAGCGAGTTCTTCGCGCGCGGCACGATAGCGACGGTCGGTTTCGCGCTGCCGTTCGGATGCGAGGCGCAGTTCGTCATTGGCGTTCCGCAAGTCGCGCGTGCGGGCCGCGACCTCGCGTTCGAGCGCTTCATGCGCGGCCTGCCGCAGCGTCTGCCGCTCGACGACGCGGAGCAATGTGACGATCGCCGCGCCGACGAGGATCAGCAAGACGAGGAAGGCGACGCGCGCGGTCGCATTGGCGCTGGCGCGCGCGGGTTCGGCAGGCTGGAGCAGACGGAGCGTGCCGCCGGGGAAGGAGACGCGCTCGTCGGCCTCGCGGAACAGGTCCGCGCCGACACGGATGCCGTCCCCGGCGCGGCCGACCGGCAAGGGATCGAGCCGGGCCTCGCCATAGCTGCGCGTCGCGCGAAGCCGCTGCTGTGTTTCGGCCGAAATGGGCGCAAAGGAGCGGAAGCGCCAGCGTGGCTCGCTGCTCATCACGACGATCCCCGCCGCATCGGTGACGAGCGTCGCCGCAGCGGAATCGGCCCAGCGCGATTCCAGCTTGTCGAACTCGACCTTGAGCACGATCACGCCGAGCTGGCGGCCGCCGACATCGACGCGGCGCGCGAGGTAGAGGCCGGGGCGTCCGCTGACCGTGCCGAGCGCGAACAGCTCGGCCTCGCCGCTTTTCATTGCGCCCTGGAAATAGGGGCGGAAACGGTAATTCTCGCCGACAAAGCTCGTCGGCGCGCGCCAGTTGCTCGCCGCGATCGTCGTGCCGTCGGCGCCGATGACATAGATCACCGTCGCGTCGGTGCGTACCGCAAGCTGTTCGAGTTCGCGGTCGAGCCGGCGCGACGCCGCGTCGCTCTTGTCGGCCAGCGCGGCGCGGACGTCGGGAAATTCGGTGAGCACGCGCGGGAGCAAGCGGAATTTCTGCAATTCGCTTTCGAGCAGGCTCGCGTGCGCGCGGGCATTTTGCCGCGCCTCGATGTCGGCCTGCGCGCTCGCGCGTCCCGCCGCCCATTGCGTCAGCCCCAATCCCGCGGCGAGCAGGGCAACTAGCCCGATCGCGACGGCGACAAACAGCCGTCGGCGGTTGGGGTGTGCGCCCGCTGCGGTCGAATCACTCTGCAACGTCATGTGCGAATTATTGCACAAATCCCTGGCTACGTATGCGGTATTTTGCACAAATTGGCTTTTCTCGTCAGCTCAGTTCCAGTGATATATCAATAATAACAATATCTTGAATATGAATTTCTCGGCGTTTGACCGCGATTCTATCCTGCCCCTATTTTCAGCCAAAGGCCGGGAAACACCCCGGTCCGCGTCGAGCCGGACGCACTATATGGGGAGAGGCTGGTGGCAGCCACGATCGACATGAATGCGGCGCACGTGCCGGCGAAGACCGGGCCGTGGTGGTCGCATCTTTATGTGCAGGTGCTCGCGGCGATCGCGGGCGGCATCCTGCTCGGCCATTTCTGGCCCGACATCGGCGTCCAGCTCCAGCCGCTCGGCAAGGGCTTCATCGACCTCGTCAAGATGATCATCGCGCCGGTGATCTTCCTCACCGTGTCGACCGGCATCGCATCGGTCGGCAGCGGCAAGACGCTCGGCCGCCTGACGGCCAAGACCTTCGCCTATTTCCTCTTCTTCTCGACCCTCGCTTTGATCATCGGGCTGATCGTCGCCAATGTGGTGCAACCGGGCGCGGGGATGAACATCGACCCGGCGACGCTCGATCCCAACGCGGTTGCCAAGATCGCCGAATATGATGCGAAGGCGCACGACACCTCGCTCGTCGGTTTCCTGCTGGCAATCATCCCAACGACCTTCGTCTCGGCATTGACCTCGGGGTCGATCCTGCAGGCGCTGTTTGCGGCGATCCTGTTCGGCATCGCGCTGTCGCACACCGGCGCCGCGGGCGCGCAGGTGCTCGGCATGCTCGAAAAGCTGTCGAGCGTCTTCTTCTATCTCGTAGGCATGTTGATGCGCTTCGCGCCGATCGGCGCATTCGGCGCGATGGCGTTCACCATCGGCGAATATGGCGTGGAGTCGCTCGTCAATCTCGGCGCGCTGATCGCGACCTTCTATCTGACCTCGATCCTGTTCGTCGTCATCGTCCTTGGCGGCATGGCGCGGCTCTGCGGTTTTTCGATCTTCCGGCTGATCGCCTATCTCAAGGCCGAACTGCTGCTCGTGCTTGGAACCTCGTCGTCCGAGGCAGCGCTGCCGAGCCTGATGGACAAGCTGGAGAAAGCGGGCTGCGCCAAATCGGTCGTCGGCATGGTCGTGCCGACGGGCTACAGCTTCAACCTCGACGGCACCAACATCTACATGACGCTCGCGGCGCTGTTCGTCGCGCAGGCAACGGGTATCGACCTCAGCCTCGGCGACCAGATCGCGCTGCTGCTCGTCGCGATGGTGAGTTCGAAGGGCGCGGCCGGCGTCACCGGCGCAGGCTTCATCACACTCGCCGCGACGCTCACCGCGGTGCCGACGGTGCCTGTCGCCGGGCTCGCGCTGATCCTCGGCATCGACCGCTTCATGAGCGAGTGCCGCGCGCTCACCAACTTCATCGGCAACGCGCTCGCCGCAATCGTCGTCGCGATCTGGGAAAAGGCACTCGATCGCGACGCGCTCAATCGCGCGCTCAGCGGCGAGCCCGCACCGCTTGCGGCAGCACCCGTCGAAACGGACAGCGACTGACACCGGCAAAATACGAAATTCAGAGAAAAAATTGGGGAGAGTGACAATGAAACGGACAATGGGAACGATGCTTCTGGCCAGCACGGCGATCTGCCTTCTCGCGAGTGCTCCCGCGCTGGCGCAGACGGCCGAAGCAGACCCCGCCGCCGAAGCCGCTGACGCTATTGGGCCGCAGCCCGATGGCGAAGCCGCAGGCGATATCGTCGTCGTCGGCACCCGCATCGAGGGCGCGCGCGTCACCGAGGCTCTGCCCGTTGTCGTGGTCAATCAGGACAAGCTCGACGCGATCGGCGCGGTCAGCGGCGACGAACTGATCCGCAACATCCCGCAGATGGGCGACGTCAGCTTCAACCCCGGCAACAATGCGCAGACCAGCAATGCGGCGCGCGGCGACGTTGGTTCGGTCAACCTGCGTTCGCTCGGCGTCGGCAACACGCTCGTGCTGCTCAACGGCCGCCGCATCGTCACTCACCCCGCCAGCCAGGGCCTGTCGGACACCGGCACGGTCCCGGTACTCAGCTACAACTCGAACGCGATCCCGACGACGGGGCTCGACCGCCTCGAAGTTCTGCTCGACGGCGCCGCCGCGCTCTACGGTTCGGATGCCGTCGCGGGCGTCGTCAACACGGTGCTCAAGGACAATTACGACGGCCTGAGGATGCAGGCGCAATATGGCGGCGCCGAGGGCACGCACCTGCGCGAATTCCAGGGCAATATTCTTGCGGGCAAGAGCTTCGCGCGCGGCAATATCACGGCCTCGTTCGAATATACCGACCGCTCGGCATTGCGCGCTGAGGATCAGCATTTCACCGCTTCGGCGAACCTGCGTCCGCTCTTCGCCGATTATCCCGACTTCGCCGACTCGCTGACCCCCGATGCACGCGCGACGCGCGGTGCCTGGCCGGCGCTGCAGGTCCCCGTCACCGGCGGCCGGCCGCGCCGCGGCGCAACGAACCTGACGACTGCGGCGGGCGCCTTCACCGTCCGCCCGACGCGGCTTGGCGGATGCACGCAGGCGCTCACCGCCGACCTCTGCCTCGTGAACACCGCGCTCGCGACGAACAATGCGTTCCGCGACCTGCGCTATGATACCGCCGTCGGCACCACCGTGATGCCCAGCGTCAAACGCTATAATGCCTTCGTGAACGGCCATTATGACGTGACCGACGACCTGACTCTGTTCGGCGAGTTCGGCTATTACCGTTCGAACACGACGCGCATCCAGCCGCCGGTGATCAACCTCAATCAGATCTGGATCCCGGCGTCGAACTATTACAACCCGTTCGGCGCGACGACGATCAATGGCCAACCGAACCCCAACCGCATCCCGGGGCTCGTGAACGTACCCGCGGCGGGGCTGCCGGTGCTGCTGACCACCTATCGCTTCGTCGACACCGGGCCGCAGGCGGTGAAGGTCAGCGGCGAGCAGCTACGCGGGCTGATCGGTGTTCGCGGCGAGGTCGCGGGCTTCAAATGGGACAGCGCCTTCGTCTATTCCGAAGCCTCGGCGGTCGACAGCAGCCTCGCGGTGCGCAGCTCGGCGCTCCAGCAGAGCCTCGCGCTCGCTACCCCCGACGCCTATAACCCCTTCAACGGCGGCTGCATCGACAGCCTGAGCTCGGGCGATTGCACCCCCAGCTCGCAGGCGGCGATCGACGCGATCACCTTCCAGCTCCAGCGACGGTCGAAAACGACGCTGACGATGGGCGATTTCCGCGCCTCGCGTGCCGATCTGCTCACGCTGCCCGGCGGCGATGTCGGCGTCGCCTTCGGTCTCGAAGTGCGGCGCGAAACCCAGCGCGATGATCGCGATTCCGCCGTCGACGGGTCGAGCCCCTTCATCGATGCGGTGTCGGGCGCGGTGACGATCAGCGATGCCGCGGCGGTCAGCGACAATCCCGACACCTATGGCAAGCGCACCGTCGCCGCCGGCTATGCCGAACTCGCGGTCCCGCTGGTTTCGGAGGAGATGAACATCCCGCTCGTCCGCCGCTTCGACGTCCAGCTTGCCGGGCGCTTCGAGCATTACAGCGATTTCGGCAGTGTCGCGCGGCCGAAAATCGCGGCGGCATGGGACGTCGTCGACGGCGTTCGTTTCCGCGGCTCCTTCTCGCAGGGGTTCCGCGCGCCGAACCTCGAACAGGTCAACGCGGTCGAATATGCACGCCTCGCGACCAGCCAGGATTTCCTGCGCTGCGAGGTCGATCTCCGCGCCGGCCGGATCCCCAATTTCACCGCGTGCGGCAACAATGTCGGCTATTCGCGCCGCGTCTCGGGCAACCCCGACCTGAAGCCCGAGAAGAGCACCAACTATAACCTCGGCGCGGTGTTCGAGCCGACCTTCCTGCCGTCGGATCTCGGCCGCATGACCTTCACCGTCGACTATTGGTCGATCAAGCAGAAGGGCATCGTCGGCATCCTCGGCAACGACACCGCAGTCGCGCTCGATTATCTGCTCCGCCTTCAGGGATCGTCCAATCCCAATGTCATCCGCGCCGCGCCGGACGCCGACGATATCGCCGAGTTCGCAGGGACCGGGATCGCCCCGGTGGGCGCGATCACCACGGTGCGCGACCAGTTCATCAACCTGCAGCCGCAAACCGTCCGCGGGCTCGACTTCGCTTTCTATTGGCAGTCGCCTAAGACCGATGTCGGCAAGTTCGATTTCTCGGTCAACGCGACGCGGCTGCTCAAATTCTCGCGCGCGCCGGGCGATGCGGTCGACATGCTCGTCGCAGCGCGCGAAGCCGGCGACATCAACGCCGGGACGCCGCTGCCCGAGACGCAGAATCTGATCGAGGCCAACGGTCGCCCGAAATGGCGCGGCACCGCCTCGCTCACCTGGTCGCTGGGCCAGTTCCAGATCGGCGCCTTCGCGCGCTATACCGGCGCGGTCGACGAAACCGCCTTCGTCGATGCCGACGGCAACCCGTGGCGCGTCAAGTCGCAGCTCACCGGCAACCTCTACGCGCAGGTGCGTATCAAGGATGCCGGCGGCCTCGGCGGCGACATGCGGTGGCGCGTCGGGGTGCGCAACATCACCAATGAAAAGCCGCCGCTGTCGTCCGAAGGCTATCTGGGGTCGCTCTACAACCCCTATGGCCGCTACTGGTACAGCTCGGTCACCACGGAGTTTTGATATGAAATACGGGCACGGCATCTGGTTCCTGATCGGCGCTGCCGCGCTCGCCGTCGCGCCGGCGGCAACGGCAAAGGAGAGCGCGCCCGCGCCGACCGCCGCCGGCGCGACCCCCTCCGCCCCAACGAAGGCGGCGCCGAAGACGATCCTGTTCATCGGCAACAGCTTCACGCAGGGTGCCCATTCGGCCGCCCGCAACTGGCGCGCGGGGTCGGTCACCGACCTCAACAATGCCGGCTACGGCGGCGTGCCCGCACTGTTCAAACTCTTCGCTGAGCAGGCGGGTCTCGATTATCGGGTGAGCCTCGAAACGCAGGGCGGCAAGTCATTGGGCTTCCATTACGACGAGCGGCGCCAGCTGTTCGACAGGGCGTGGGACATCGTCGTGCTGCAGGAATTCAGCACGCTCGACCGCGCGAAGCCCGGCGATCCGACGGACTATATGCGCAATGTCGGCCGGCTGGCGTCGCTGTTCAAGGCGCGCAATCCAGCGGTCGACATCCGCCTCGCCGCGACTTGGTCGCGCGCCGATCAAATCTACAAATCCGAGGGTCCTTGGTACGGAAAGCCGGTGACGTCGATGGCCGATGACCTTCGCGCCGCGGCCGACCGCGCACGATCCGCCACTCCGTCCGTGGCGGGTATCGTGCCGGTCGGCCAGGCCTGGAACCGCGCGATGACGACGGGCGTCGCGGACCCCAATCCCTATGACGGGATCGGCTATGGCCAGCTCGATCTGTGGGCGTACGACCATTATCACGCGAGCGTCGCGGGCTACTATCTCTCGGCGCTCGTGACCTTCGGCGCGATTACCGGCATCGATCCGACGACGCTCGGCGCGAAGGAGAAGGGCGCCGATGAGTTGGGGCTTTCGGATGCGCAGGCCGCAGCGCTGCAACGCGTCGCGCGCGACACGCTCGCAAACGGATAATCGGGCTTCGGGAAAAAGGGAGCCGGACAGGTAGGATGCTCGCCTGCCAATTCGTTGGCCGCAGGAAGAAACCGGAAAAACTCCTGCGTTCATCATCTCTGTCGCGTCCGATTAACACGGCTCCACGAAGTTCGCAGCATCAGCCGATGCGGTCGAGACGAACCGCGCAGGGAGGGGGAGGGAGCACGATCCGTCTCGATGAGGCCTTGTACGTCCGGGGCTTGTGCGTTGGTAAGGTTCGAGATTTGACCGCCTGATTGTACCAACGGTACCAAAAAACCGGATGGTACAGTGGCTTTCGCACCTCTCAGGTCTGCAGCTCGCGGGGCCAACTGGCTAAGCCCAACGCAACGGACGCAACCCGCGTCGTCGCAGGGAAAGGGCAAGTGCCATGAAAATCGTCGTGATCGGCGGAACCGGGCTTATCGGTTCGAAAGTCGTCAGCAAACTCAATGCGCAGGGACATCAGGCGGTCGCCGCCGCGCCGAACACCGGCGTGAATACGCTGACCGGCGAGGGATTGGCCGAAGTCCTGACGGGCGCCGAGGTCGTCGTCGATCTCGCGAACTCGCCGACCTTTGACGAGGCGGCCATCGATTTCTTCAAGACGGCGGGCCAGAATGTCGCCGCGGCCGAAAAGGCTGCGGGCGTCGGCCATCATATCGCGCTGTCGGTCGTCGGGACCGAAAAAATGGCGGTCAGCCCCTATTTCCTTGCCAAGCAGGCACAGGAAAAGCTGATCCGCGAAAGCGGCATTCCCTACACGATCATTCATGCGACGCAGTTCATGGAATTCCTCCGCGGCATCGGCCAGTCGGCGGTCGTCGGCGATGAGGTTCACCTGTCGCACGCCTATATCCAGCCGATGGCGGCGGAGGATGTCGCCGATGCGGTGACCGCGGTCGCGCTCGCCGCGCCCGCGAACGGCATGGTCGAGATCGGCGGCCCCGAAAAATTCCATCTCGACGAGATCATCGGAAAGGTGATGGCCTTCGACGGCGACACCCGCCCGATCGTGATCGATCCCGAGGCGCGCTATTTCGGGCTGCGCCTCGAGGATGACTCGCTGATCCCGGGGCCTGGCGCCAAGCTCGGCTCGACGCGCTTCGACTGGTGGCTCGAAAACGTCCCGCCGCCGCCGAAGAAATAATCACGACCGCGATTTCCAGGGGAGAATATCATGCTCAAGACGATCTGCATCTGGACCGCCATCATCCTCGGCATCGGGGCCGAGGCGAACGGGCTTTTCATGCTCTGGTCGCCCGGCGACTGGTATCTCGCGGTGCCGGGCGTCACGACGACCGGCCCGTTCAACCAGCACTTCATTCGCGACATCGGACTGATCTTCCTGTTCGTGGGGACGTCGCTTCTCGTCGGCGCCTTCCGTCCGCAGTATCGCGTGCTGCTGTGGACGACCGCGACGCTGTGGCTCTGGGGCCACGCGTTCTTCCACTTCTGGGAAGTCGCGGTCGGCATTTGCGGTCCGGACGCCATCGCTCGCGATTTCCCGGCGGTCACCTTGCCCGCGATCCTGACGGCACTGCTCAGCCTTTGGGCCGTTGCTGACGCGCGGCAGGAGCGCTCGCGCACCGCTGCCATTCTGTAGTCCGCCGAGAATACCAAGGAGAAAAATTATGACCCCCCGTATGAATATCTTCCAGGCCGCCCCCGACGCGATGAAGGCGATGCTCGCCCTCGAAGCGACCTTCGAAAATTCGGGCCTCGAACACAGCCTGATCGAACTGGTGAAGCTCCGCGCCTCGCAGATCAACGGCTGCGCCTTTTGCATCCACATGCACGTCACCGATGCGGTGAAGCATGGCGAAACCCACATGCGCATTCACCTGCTCGACGCATGGCGTGAATCGCCGCTCTACACCGACCGCGAGCGCGCTGCGCTGAACTGGACGGAATCGCTGACCGGCATCGCCGAAACCGGTGCGCCCGACGAGGATTACGAACTGCTGAAGGCGCATTTCGACGACAAGCAGATCGCGTATCTGACGGTCGCGGTTGCCGCGATCAACTTCTGGAACACAGTCCAGATCAGCCTTCGCGCCGTTCATCCGGTCGAACAGGCGGCCGCGGCCTAATCAGCCCCCGGGTGCTGGACCCGCTGACCCTGCTGTCCAGCACCGACCCCGGCCGCTGGGGCACCGCCCTCCGGTGTCCCAGCGGCTCCCCGTCAGGAGATGATCGATGAAGCTCTATTATTGCCCTTGGGCCTGCAGCCTGGCCGCCCATATCGCGCTCTACGAAGCGAGCGTCCCGTTCGAGAATGAGAGCGTCGACATCCGGACGAAAATCACCGCGAGCGGCGGGGATTTCAACAAGGTCACGCCCAAGGGCTATGTACCGGCGCTCGAGCTCGACAATGGCGAAATCCTGACCGAAAATATCGCGGTTCTCGATTATCTCGCGGGCATCTACCCGCAGTTCGGCGTCGAAGGCCCGCTCGGCCGCACGCGGCTGGTCGAGGCGCTGGCTTATATCTCGACCGAGTTCCACAAGAGCTACAAGCCCTATTGGCACAACGGCACCGACGAGCAGAAAGCGGTCGCGAGCGCCTATATTACCGGCCGGATGCGCTTGTTCGGCGGCACGATCAAGGGCGACTATCTGTTTGGCGACCATCCGACCGTTGCCGATTTCTATTTGTTCGTGAACACGCGCTGGGCCGAACGCTTCGGCGTCGAGATTCCGCCCGCGATCGCGGCGATCCACGAACGGCTGAACGCGCGGCCCGCAGTGCAGGCGACGCTCAAGGCCGAAGGGCTCGCTTAACCGCGGGGCGTCTTCGCCGCTCCTGCATCCGCGCGCTTTCTGTTATGCGGGGGTTGATCAGCCGCTGCGATACCGGAGAATCTCATGCCGACGCGCCCCTTCGACTTTCATAACGCCGCCGGTCACCGCCTGTCGGGCCGTCTCGAGCTGCCGGTCGGTTCGACCAAGGCGTGGGCGCTGTTCGCGCACTGCTTCACGTGCGGGAAGGATAACAAGGCTGCGGTGCGGATATCGCGCCGGCTCGCGGGTGCCGGCATCGGCGTCTTGCGCTTCGACTTCACCGGGCTGGGCGCCAGCGAAGGCGAGTTTGGCGCGTCGGGATTCAGCCATAATGTGAAGGATCTGGTCGACGCGGCGGGCGCGATGGCCGACGCCGGGATGCCGCCGATGCTGCTCGTCGGGCACAGCCTGGGCGGAGCAGCGGTCATCGCGGCCATGGAATCGCTGCCCGGCATTCACGCCGTCGCAACGATCGCGGCGCCCTTCGATGTCGAGCATGCGCTTCACCAGTTCGATCCCGAAGGGTTGAAGACGATCGAGCGCGAGGGAAGCGGGGTCGTGGCGATCGGCAGTCGGCCGTTCACCGTCCACAAGGAATTCGTCGCCAGCCTGCGCGAACAGGATCAGGGCGCGCGCCTCGCAAAGCTGAAGCGGCCGCTGCTGCTGCTCCATTCGCCGATCGACCAGGTGGTCGGGATCGAAAATGTCACCAGCATGTATCTCGCGGCAAAGCACCCCAAGAGCTTCGTCTCGCTCGACGGCGCAGACCATCTCCTGACCGATGCGCGCGATGCCGATTTCGCCGCCGACATGATATCGGCCTGGGCCAGCCGCTACCTGCCGGCGACCCCGCCGACTGCGGCCAGCCAGTTCGATGCCGAGGCCGAGGAGACGCGGCTCGGCAAGTTCCAGCTCGCAATGCGCGCGGGCAAGGCCGCTTTCATCGCCGACGAGCCCGAAAGCGCCGGCGGGCTCGGTTCGGGGCCGACGCCGTTCAATCTCCTGTCCGCAGCGCTCGCCGCCTGCACGACGATGACCTTGCGCCTCTATGCCGACCGCAAGGGCTGGCCGGTCGACCGGATCCGCACCGGCGTGACGCACCGCAAGGAAAAGGGCGAAGAAAAGCCCGACATCTTCAGCCGCCGCGTCGAGATCGAAGGCACGCTCGACGATGCGCAGCATGCGGAGCTGATCAGCGTCGCCGATCGCTGCCCGGTGCATCGCACGCTCGAGACGGGATCGCGCTTCGAGGCGACCGAGGCGGGATGGGAGGATCCTTTGGTGCCGGAGGATGAAACGCCCGCTTAGTGCAGGGCGATTGTCCGCTCTCGGTTCTGCCATGACCGCTCCCGCCGGGATAAATTGCTGACACGGCAATTGCATCGCGGAGTGAAATGTCATGAAAATCACCATCATCGGAGGAACCGGCCTGATCGGCCGCCGGCTCGCTGCACGTCTGCGCGATGCGGGCCACGATGTCGTCGCCGCGGCACGGTCGACCGGCGTCAACACGATCAGCGGAGAAGGGCTGGCCGAAGCGCTCGAAGGCGCGGACGTCGTCGTCGATGCGTCGAATTCGGGCTATGGTGACGCCGCCGACATGCGGCGCTTCTTCGCAGCTTCGAGCGACAATGTCCTCGCTGCCGCCCGCGCGGCGTCGGTCGGGCATTTCATCGCGCTGTCGGCGGTCGGTGCGGAAACGCTGAACGGCGGCTATTTCCAGGCCAAGCGCGGGCAGGAGGAACGGATATTGGATGCCGGCGTCCCCTTTACGATAGTCCGCTCGACGCCCTTTTTCGAGTTCGTCTACAAGATCGTCGACGCGAGCGGCGAGGGCGACCGGATGCGGCTCGCGCCAGTGACCATGCAGCCGATCGCCGCCGACGACGTGGTCGAAGCGTTGGCCGGCTTCGTGACCGAAGCGCCGGCGAACGATGTCGTCGAGATTGCCGGGCCCGACACCTTCGGTCTTTCCGACCTCGCGCTCGAAATCCTGACCGCCAATGAGGATCCGCGCTGGATCTCGGTCGACCCCGACGCGCTATACTTCGGTGCGCATTTCGATGGCGAACCGCTTACTTGCGACCGCCCGCGCGTTGCACCGAAGCGGTTCGACGACTGGCTGCGCGATTGGATCGCCGTCGTCTGAGGGTCAGGCGTCGCGGTTGATCCGGACGATCGTATCCTCGTCGACCATATTGTCGAACCAGGTGATGAGCACAGAGCGCAAGAGCACCTCGTTAGATGCCTCGGCAAACAGGGTGAGCGAGGCGTGGAGCTTTGCCGCATCGACATCGCCGAACACCTCGCGCGCGCTCGTCTGCACGAGGCGGAAGAGCGTCTCGACGGATTCGCGATACCGGCCCCCGAGCGGCGCGAATTCCAGATAGGCGCGCGCTTCGTCTAGCGATGACAGCGCGTAGGCGCCGTCCTCGCCGTCCTCGCGGCCCAGCCGCGGGAAGATGAAGTCCATATAGGGCGTGCACATCGCGCCGCGGCGCAGGATGTCTATCGCATCGTCATAGGCTTCGGCCTGCGCGTTCACGAAGCGTTCGAGATGATATTCGTCGATCATGATGGCCTCGCTAGCCGGCAACGACGTCGGCGAATTCGGGATGGCGGCCAAAGAAATTGACCATGAACTGACAACGCAGGATCGCCTTGCGCCCAGTCTGCCGCATCAGATGAAACGCCCCTTCGGCGAGCTGCGACGCGATGCCCATGCCCCAGAATTCGGACGGCACTTCGGTGTGAATCAGGACCAGCCGGCCCTCCTCGTCGACGCGGTAAAAGGCAGAGGCCGTCGAACCGTCTGGCAAATCGAGTTCGAAACAGCGCTTTTCGGCATTGTCGATGACTTCGGCGTCCATGGCAGCTCACCCTTGTTTGAGAAACATGCGGGTAAACTAAGCCTCCCGCCGCGCGGCGACAGACCCAAGCTCTGCGGATATGATTGTACTATGTGGTTCAGCTCGCCTGCGACAGCATTACCCGCGGTTCGATATTCCCCCAATATTCGGCGAGCGCTGCGAGTTCTTCCTTCGCGCGGGTCAGTGCGTCGGCGCGCTCGGTTTCGCGCGCGAACTGCAGGGGTTGGGCATCGACGAACGCGGGGTTTGCGACGCCGATGAAGCCGAAGGCGGCGCGCAGCGCGGGTGTCAGCGCGTCCATCGCGGCAAAAGGTGTTCCGGGACGCAGATCAACGCCGCGGGTGGTCACGAACAGGGTCTTCCTGCCGCCAAGCATGCCGACAAAGCGGCCATCTTCGGTCGGGACATAGGTCAAGCCGCCGCGAACGATCGCATCGACGAAGCCTTTGAATGCTGCGGGCATCGTCCAGTTGTGCATCGGCATCGCAAAGAGCAGCGCCTCGGCGTCCAGCAGGCGCCGGCATAACGCATCGGACGCGGTCAGCGCGTCGCGCATCTCGGGCGTCCGTTCGGCCTCCGGCGTATAGGTCGCGCCGGTGAACAATTCGGTGATCGGCGGCAAAACCTCCGATGCGAGGTCGAGATAATCGATCGACAACGACGGGATATGCGCGCGAAGCTGGTCGACGAAGAAGCGTGACAGCGCCCGCGAGTTCGAGTTCGCGCCCTTGGGGCTGGCGTCAACGTGCAGCAGTCTCATGGCATCTCTCCGTTCAAGCTGCTTGCGCCGCAATTGGCCCCGCCGCGCCCTCGTCGATCAGCGTCGCGAGCATGTCGCATGCCTTGTCGAGTATTTGCGGACGCAGGTTGGTGACGCAGAGCACCATTCCGGGCTGCGCCTCGGCGGGATTGGCGTACCAGACCGACAGCGGGCAGGGCGCGATACCGAATTCGGGTGCGCGTTTGGCCAATGCAACATCGTCATAGCCGCGCGGCAGATGCACGACGAGGGCAAGGCCGGCAAAGGCGTCGACGACGATATTCGGATCGAGCCGGGCATGGAGCGCGTCGCGGCGTTCGCGGTACAGGCATTTCATATGCCGCAGATGGCGCAGGAAATGGCCGTCGGCGAGGAAATCGGTGAGCGCGAGCTGCGTCGTCACATTGGGCGCGGGGTTCAGGTAGCCCGCGACCTCGCCGAAGCGACCGGCGAGCGCGAGCGGCGCGACGACGAAGCCGAGCCCCAGCGAGGGGCTGATCGTCTTGCCGAAGGTGCCGATATGGATCAAGCGGCCCGCCGGATCGTTTGCTGCCATCGCCGGCGCCGCGCGGCCGCCGAGCTGCAGCTCGCTCAGATAATCATCCTCGATGATCCACGCGCCTTCGCGCTCCGCCCAGGCGAGCAGCGCGGTGCGGCGTTCGGGCGACAGCGTGACGCCGGTCGGCGCCTGCTGGCCCGGTGTCACGATGGCCAGCGCGGCGTCGGGCGCGGCGCGGACGCCCATGTCGACGCGTATGCCCTTGGCATCGACCGGGATCGGCACCGGTTTCAGGCCTGCGATTTCCAGCCCCGTGCGCGCCACAGGATAACAGGGGTCCTCGACCCATGCGGTGCGGCCTTGCACCCCGAGCGCCATCAAGGTCAGGCAAAGTCCGTTCTTGTAGCCCGAAGTGAGGATGATCTGGTCGGGATGGCAGCAGATGCCACGCGTGATCGCAAGCTGCGCCGCGATCTGCGCGCGCAATTCGGGCTCGCCGCGCGGATCGGGCGGGCCGACTGGTGCCATGGCATTGGCGCGGACCGCGCGGGTGCGAAGCCGCGCCCATAATTTTGCCGGAAAGGCATCCTGCGCCGGCACGCCCATCTGAAATGGCAGCGGACGAAGCGAAAAGCCGCGCTCAAGATCCTGCAAGGGGCGCGGAATGTCGACCTGTTTCGTCTCGACCGGCTTGGGCGCGGCGCGCTCGGCGACGCGGGTGCCGGCGGCGCCCGCTGAAAAGACGAGCAATTCGTCGGCCAGTGCTTCATAGGCGGCCTTCACCGTCCCGCGCGCCACGCCGAGCTGCGAGGCCATGTCGAGCCATGACGGAAGCCGCGTTCCGGGCCGGAGCCGCCCTTCGATAATCGCTGCGCGCAGCGTCGCGGTAATCTGGGCGGTAATCGGTGTCGAATGCGAGCGGTCGATCTGGAAGGAGACCAGCTCCGGGTTCCATGGTGCAGTCATCTCGTCACCTCATGGTACTGTCAAAACGCTCTCGATGGGCCAGAGGCTATGCCCCGCACGCCGGGTCTGTCGAGACGGGGGCGACCTATACGAAAGGTCAGGGTGCGTTGCCTCGCCGGTTAGGCCGGACGAAGTTTCGTCCGCATTTTGGCGGGTGGACGAGCGCTTTGGTACAAGCGGCTTGTCAGCTCTCGCGCCTAACCTTCGCCGGATGGCTGTCTATCCTGCTCCCTTGTCCGGCCACCACGCGATCGTGTCAGGAGGGTAAGAAAATGGACGGCAAAACGGCGATAAGCCGCGAGAAGATCCTGCACGCGCTCTACGAAGCCGCCGAACTCGAACAGAATTTGATGTGCACCTATCTCTACGCCGCCTTCAGTTTGAAGGATGGCGAGGGCGAGGGGCTTGCTGAAGCGGAGGCCGAAGCAGTCGCACGCTGGCGCCGAGCGATCCTCGACGTCGCGATAGACGAGATGAGCCATCTGGTCGCGGTGTGGAATATCACGGCAGCATTGGGCGGCTCGCCGCGCTTCGGCCGGACCAACTTCCCGCTCGACCCGGGCTATCTGCCCGCAAGCATCAATGTGAAACTCGCACCCTTCGGCGCCGACGTGATCCAGCATTTCATCTTTCTCGAACGCCCCGAAGGTTCGAGCGAGCCCGATGGCGCGACCTTTGCGGTCACAAATGGTTCGACCCGCGCAATCGTCGCGCCGCACCTCACGCCGGCAAGCTATGATTATGCGACGATCGGTGCCTTCTACCAACGGATCGAGGCCGACCTGCGTGCGCTTGTCGATGCGCACGGCGAGGCGGTGGTGTTCTGCGGCGATCCGGCTCTCCAGCTGTCGACGGCGGAGGTCGATTTCGGAGGCGCCAGGCTCGTTACCGACCTCGCCAGCGCCCTCGCCGCGCTGAACGAAATCATCGAAGAAGGCGAGGGGGCACCGTCGCATCGCGATGGTTCGCATTTTCAGCGTTTCGTCGCGGTGCAATCCGAGATGCGGCAGCTGGCGGGAACAAATCCGGCTTTCGCGCCCGCGTATCCTGCGGCGGTCAACCCCGTGCTGCGCAAGCCGCCGCGGCCCGAAGGGCGGGTTTGGCTGGAAGATGCAGACGCCGTTGCGGCCGTCGACCTCGCGAACTCCATCTATGCGCTCTCGCTTCGCCTGCTTGCGGGCGCCTATGCGCTCCCGCGGCCGAACACCGACAAGGCGCTCTATATCGGCTGCGCGATCGGGCTGATGCACGCGCTTACCGCTGTTGCCGAACGCGCTGCGCGCCTCCCGGCAGGCCCTTCGAACCCCGATTGCAACGCGGGTGTTTCCTTTACCGCCCTCCGCGATGCGGCATCATTCCCCCCCGGAGAAAGCGCGCGGCACGTCTATCTTGAACGCGCCGAGGAACTGGCGGCGGCGGCGGAAGCAATGGACCCCGCCGATCCTCGTTGCGCGCGCGCCGCGCAAATATTGGCGAAGCAGGCGGCGCGCCTGCGCAATGCCCCTGCCGGTGTGACCGCGCCAGCGGCGCAGCAGGCGCCGCCCGTCCAACCGACTCTCGTCGCTCCGCCCACCACATCGGTCGACGGGGTCGATCGCGCCGAAGGCAGGGATATCGCGGTGATATTCAACGGAAAGCGGTGCATCCACGCCCGCTTTTGCGTGACTCAGGGGCCCGCGACCTTCCTTGCCAATGTCGAGGGCCCGTGGATCATCCCCGACGCGACCGAGATCGAATATCTGTGCGGTACGATCCGCCAATGCCCTTCGGGTGCGTTGACCTACGAACGCCGCGACGGCCATGCCGAGCCGGTTCCGCCGGTCAATCTGATCACGCTGCGCGAAAACGGTCCCTATGCGGTGCGCGCCGATCTCGCGATCGATGGCGAGAAGGCGGGCTTTCGCGCGACGCTCTGCCGCTGCGGTGCGTCGAAGAACAAACCCTTTTGCGACAAGTCGCACAAATATATCGGCTTCGAGGCGACCGGCGAGCCACCGACGAAAAAGGGCCCGCAGCTCGCGGTGCGCGACGGTCCGCTGGCCATCGAACCCGAGCTCGACGGGCCGCTGCAGGTGCGCGGCAATCTCGAAATCCTCAGCGGGACGGGACGCACCGTAGCCACCGTCGAGACCGCGCGCCTGTGCCGTTGCGGCGCGTCGAAAAACAAACCCTTCTGCGACGAGAGCCATCGCAGGATCGGCTTTCGCAGCACATGAGCGCATCAGCGCTTCACGATATGCGCGGCCAGCGTTTCGGCGACAAAGTCGGTGAAGAGGCGGATGCGGAGCGGCGGAAAGCGTCCGAACGCGTGCAGGGCCTGGGCGGGGACGAGTGCCAGCGGATAGTCGAGCATTACCTGTATCAAGCGGCCGGCTTTCATGTCGTCCTCGACCGCAAAGCGCAGCAGTTGCGCAATGCCGAGGCCGTTCAGCGCCGCGGTCCGCATCGCCTGCCCGGAATCGCTGTCGAACACGCCTGCGGGGTTCAGGATTTCGCCATTGGCAAAGGCGATGGGGTAGGCCCGCGCACCGAGCATATAACGGATATGCGCCGCCCGCCCGAGTTCTTCGATCGATTGCGGGTAGCCCGCGCGGTCGAGATAGGCGGGCGACGCCACCAGCGCGAGCGGCAGATTTCCCAACGGACGCACGATCCAGTCGCTGTCGGCGACCTGCCCCGTGCGCAGCGCCACGTCGAACCCCTCGCGGACCAGATCGACATGGCGGTCGGAAATGCTGATCTCCAGCTTGATCTCGGGGTAGCGGGTGACGAAATCGCGCGTCAGCGCATCGACGAGCGCCACGCCCAAAATAGCCGGAATACTGACGCGCAGCAGCCCGCTCGCGCGCCCGGCACCTTCGAGCGCCTCGTCGGCGTCGTCGAGCGCGCGGAGCAAGGGCGCGACGCGTTCATAATAGGCCGTGCCGTCGACGGTCAGCGACAGCGACCGCGTCGAGCGCAGGAACAATTTCACACCAAGTCGCTTTTCGAGCCGCTCGACATTCTTCGACACCGCCGAGGGCGTCGTGCCGGCGAGCCGCGCCGCGGCGCTGAACGACCCGGCCTCGACGGTGCGGACAAAGGCGAGCAGCCCGGTGGTTCGTTCCTGTCGCGTTTTCATTCGATAGTTTTTGGCAAAGATGATGTGCCAAAGTCCAGTCTTATTAGAGATACTGGAACGGCCATATCGCGCTTTCCCCTCAACAAGGAAGGTGAGTTATGACAAGTTTGAACGGAAAGGTCGCGGTGATCACCGGCGGCAACAGCGGCATCGGGCTTGCCGCGGCAAAGCTTTTCGCCGCCGAAGGCGCGCAGGTGGTCATCACCGGCCGTCGCCAGCAGGTCGTCGACGATGCGGTGCGCGAAATCGGTTCGGCCGCGCTCGGCATCCAGGGCGATGTCGCCGATCCCGATCACCATCGGCAGGTCGCCGATATCGTCCGCGAGCGGTTCGGCCATGCCGACATCTATATGGCGAACGCCGGCGTGAACACGATCAGCCCCTCGCACGACGTGACCGAGGCCGAATATGACGCGCAGTTCGCGATCAACGCCCGCGGTACATTTTTCGGGGTGCAGAAGATCGCGCCTGTCCTGCGCGACGGCAGCTCGATCATCCTCGTCGGCTCGCTCGCCAGCGACAAGGTGCTCGACGGCCATGCGGTCTATGCCGGGACGAAGGCCGCGATCAACGCCTTCGCGCGCGCCTGGGCGCTCGAATTCAAGGCGCGCGGCATCCGCGTGAATATGCTGAGCCCCGGACCGACCGAGACGGCGATCCTCGAAAAGCTGGGCGTGGCCCCCGAAGATCATGATGCGTTCGTCAACATGATGGCGGGCGCGATCCCGCTCGGCCGACTTGGCCAGCCAAGCGAACTGGCAAGTGCGGCGCTGTTCCTGGCCTCCGACGCCAGCAGCTTCGTCACCGGCATCAACCTGCGCGTCGACGGCGGCATGGCGCTGCTTTGAAACCCTTTTCGTTCAATGAAAGGACCGATTGAATGGCCCAAATATCCGTTGATCCGGCAATCCACCGGCTGATCTCGGACGTCGTGACCAAGGGTAGCGCCTATGATCTCGACGCCATGGACAAGCTCTACACCGCCGACGAATCCTATTTGATCCTTGGTGGTGATGGCCATGTCACGCGCGTGGCGCGTGCAGAGATGATGGCCGAATTCAAGGCGCGGCGGGATGAGGGCGACGCGCCGCTCTCGACCGAACATCGCATCCTCCATGTCGAGCAGCAGGACGATCATGCAACGGCGATTCTTTACCGCCGTATGAGTCCCGATCATCCTGCCGCGATGTACGAGCTGCGGCTGCGAAAGCAGCGCGATCGCTGGCAAGTTGCGGGCGAAACGGTGACGCCTTGGCCGGGTGGCATCGATGGTTCGGTATTGCCACCGAGGCAGCGGGCGGCCTGACGGCCAGCCTGCTGTGTCTCGACGAGGGAGCGGGAAAGAAAATCTCGCTCCCTCGAATGGGGGTGGCGGACCACCCGCGGGCTTCCTTATTGGCGAAGGCGATGACCCATGAATCTTTGCAGGATCGGCGCTCATATGGCGCTCAGGCCATGGATACGATAATGTCGGGCAACGCGAAGTCGGCGGATGCTATGTCCGCCGTGCGGGTGTTGGCCGAGTGTGCCTGGACCCTTGTACCTGAATTGTCAGTGCCGCGACCCTGGAGGGGGCAATGATTTCGACCGAAAGCTATGAATCGCCGCTTGTTCTCATCGTCGACGATGATGAAGAGGTGCGCACCGCGATCAGCGAACTGATGCTGTCAGTGGGGATCGAGGCAAGTTGTTATGGATCGACGCGCGAGCTGCTCGAATCGCCATTGCTCGAACGCGCCGGCTGCCTCGTCCTCGACGTCCGTATGCCGGGATCGAGCGGGCTCGACCTCCAGCAACATCTGACGACGGCGGGCGTCACCAAGCCGATCGTGTTCCTTACCGGGCACGGCGATATCCCGATGTCGGTGCAGGCGATGAAGGCGGGAGCGGTCGATTTCCTGACCAAGCCGGTCCGCGACCAGACATTGCTCGACGCGGTCGTCGCCGGGGTCGAGCGGGACGTCGCCGAACGTGCGAATGCGAAAATCATCCAGCAACATGTCGAGCGCTTTGCGACCCTGACCCCGCGCGAAAGCCAAGTAATGCGCGAAGTAGCGCGCGGACGGCTCAACAAACAAATCGCCTATGACCTTGGTATTTCGGAAATTACGGTCAAGTTGCACCGCAGCAATGTCATGAAGAAAATGCAGGCCGCGACAGTCGGTGAACTGATCCGCGCGTGGGAGAAATTGCCTTTGCAATTGCGCGAAACGGGAGAAGCCTAGACTTTGGTATGGTTACAAAGCTTTATAAGCCGCGTAACATTGGCGTCGTTGGCCACCTTGGTCGTGATAAAAAGGGCTGAATCGCTTGCCCAAGACGCCTCTTGTCGCAGTTGTGGATGATGACGAAGCCATCCGCGAGGCCCTGTGTGATCTGATGATGGTCACCGGGCTCGCGTGTAGCACTTTTGACAGCGCCCCGGCGTTCCTGAACGATAATTCGCCCATCGAGGTCGATTGCCTGATTACCGATGTCCGCATGCCGGGCATGAGCGGGATCGACCTGCTCGAACGTATGCGGGCTGGCGGGTCGAAATTGCCTGTTATCGTTCTGACTTCGGTTCTCGATGCAGGGGCCCGGGCGAAAGCACTCGAACTCGGCGCGCAGGCCTGGCTGACCAAGCCGGTCGCCGACGAGACGCTTCTCGACCAAATCAAATCGGCGATCGGCGAAGAGGATTGGCCGGACGAGCTTCGGCGGTGAATACGAAATTGCCCGACGCTCCGCTGCCTTCGGTGCCGCCAAAGGATAAGCTGTACGTCGCGGCGAAATCGTCCGAGCCCGACATCGCGGAATTCGCTTCCGAAAGCGTGATCATCTTCGATGTCGAGGGCGCAGTTCACTACTGGAACCCCGCGTCGGAAGCCTTGTACGGCTGGCCCGCGCTCACCATGATCGGCCGCGGGATCGGCCATCTTTCGACGCGCAGCGAAAATGAGCGCGAGCACTGGCGCATGCTGCTTCAGGAGGGCGGATGGCAGGGCGTGGTCAGTCGCCGCACCCCTTCGGGCATCCATATCGCGGTCGATATCCGCCAATATGTCCGCTACGCGCAGGACGGGACGCCGCGCGATGTCATCGAATATGGGCGGCAGTCGCTGAATGAGGGAGCGGTCGCGGGAGCCGATTGGCATATCCCCGACCGGCTGATGGCGGCGAGCTGGGAGATCGACGTCTCCGATGCCGCGGCGCTGATCGCCGAGATCGCACGGCTGCGCGAGGCGGGCGGGATCGACGAACGGGATATGAACGCTCTCCATCACAAATTGGTCAAGGCGGCGCGGATCGTCAATGTGAACGAGCGGACAATGCGTCTGGTCGGCGGTAATCGCGGTCGTGACCTGATGATCGGCCAGCCGGTCGCGGGTTTCTGGCCGCTGGAGAGCCGCGTTGCCGTCGCGGGCCTGATCGTCGATGCGATGACCGGGCAGACCGAGGGGGCAACCTATCGCCGGCAAATGCCGTCGGACGGCATATTGCGCGACCCGCTGGTGACGGTGTGGCGCGCCGAGGAGCCGGGGCGGATCTATGTCGCGGTCAACGGCGCGGTCGATGACGACCGCTCCTATGTCTATCTTCGCGCGAGCGAGGCGCGATACCGCAAGCTCGTCCATCACATGCCGGTTGCGCTGTGGCAGGTCGATGCCAGCCACATGGGCCGCATCTACAACGATATCCGCGAAACCGGCGTCACCGATTTCGGCGCCTACCTCGATGAACATCCCGAACTTATCGAGCTCGCCGCAACCACGGTGCAGATTACCGATGTCAATCGCGCGGCGGTACAGTTGCTCGGCGGCACCAGCGCGCTCGACCTGATGCGCCCCGTCGGATATTTGTTCACGATCAGCCGCCACTCGCTGCGCAATGTCATGATCGGCCGCTTCAACGGGCAGGCGGATCATAGCGAAGTGACCAAGGTCCAGACCTTCGACGGCCGGGTGCTCGACGTGCGTATGTCGGTGACCTATCCAAAGGTGCTCGCCGAACTGGACGTCACCATCTTCAGTTTCGAGGATGTGACCGAACGGCTGAGCATGGAGGCCGAGATCCGGCAGCTCCAGGCCGATTTTACCCACGCCGCGCGCATTTCGACGCTGGGGGAACTCACGACATCGATCGCGCACGAGATCAATCAGCCGCTCGCGGCGATCGTCACCAATGCCGAGACCAGCCTGCGCTGGCTCTCGCGCGACGACCCCAATGTCGAAAAGGTCAAGGCGCTGACCACGCGTATCGCGGCAAGTGGACGCCGCGCCAGCGACATCGTCCAGCATATCCGCGGCATGGCATCGAAACGGCAGCCCGAGCGCTCGGCGATCGATCTGAACGAGATCGTGCAGGAATCGCTGATTTTCATCCGTCACGAGATTGAGTCGCAATCGATCGCGATCACCACGAATCTCGCCCGGTCACTCCCGGAAACGATGGGCGACCGGATCCAGTTGCAGCAGGTCGTCGTGAACCTGCTCATCAACAGCGTCCAGGCGGTCGAAGCGCAGGCCAAGGGCAAGCGCGAGATCTGCATCGGGACGCAATTGACCGAGGACGGCGCGCTCGCCTTCACCCTTCGCGACACCGGGCCGGGCATTCGGCCGGACGATCTCGACCGCATTTTCGAAGGCTTCTTCACGACGAAGGAGGCGGGCATGGGGATCGGCCTCGCGATCTGCCAATCGATCATCGCGGAACATGGCGGATCGATCACCGCATCCAACCATGCGGGTGGCGGCGCCGAGTTCCGGTTCGTCATTCCTGTCGAAGCCCCTGACGGATCGGCATAGCTATCCGGCACGAATAGCTGATGGTTGTCGTTCCGCCCTATGCTTTGGTCTGGGGGCAGGGGCATGCGACTGGAAAATGATCATACTTTCATCTGATAGGCGCCGATCCAACGTCCGGGCATGGCTGATACAGCCAACTGTAAAAAGGATGATGACATGTATCGCTCCATTCGTTCGGCGGCGCTTGCCGCACTCCTCTTCTCGGGTACCGTCAGCGCGCATGCCGAGGATGTGACGGCTAAGCCGACGGTCGTTCTCGTTCATGGTGCCTTCGCCGATTCCTCGGGCTGGAACGACGTGATCACGCGCCTCGAAAAGGATGGCTATCCGGTGATCGCCGCCGCCAATCCGCTGCGCAGCGTCGCGGGCGACGCCGAAAGCGTCGCGTCGGTCGTCCGCTCGATACCGGGCCGCGTGGTCCTCGTCGGCCACAGCTATGGCGGCGTCGTCATCACCGAAGCCGCGAAGGGCAACGCCAATGTGAAGGCGCTGGTCTATGTCGCCGGTTTCCTGCCCGACACGGGGGAGTCGGCGCTGGCGCTATCGGCGAAATTCCCCGGCAGCACGCTCGGCGACGCGCTCGCGCCGGTCAGCCTGCCGGGCGGCGGGACCGATCTCTATATCCAGCCGGCGAAATTCCATGCGCAATTCGCAGCCGACGTCCCCGCGGCAAAAGCGACGCTGATGGCCGCGACGCAGCGCCCGGTGACGCAGGGCGCGCTGACCGACGCGTCGCAAGCGGCGACGTGGAAGAGTTTGCCGAGCTATGTCATCTATGGCGGTCAGGATCGCAACATCCCCGCCGCGACGATGAAATTCATGGCCGAGCGCGCGCACGCCCGCAAAACCGTTGCGGTCGCGAGCGGTTCGCACGCGCTGATGGTTTCGCATCCGGTCGAGGTTGCCGAACTGATCGAGAGCGCCGCGTCGGACCGCTAAGCCGCGGAACGAACCGCCGCGCCGCGCGTCGATGAAAAGCCGCCCATCGTTAGAATGACGATGGGCGGCCGATCGGAGAACGGCATGCAGGCGCTCGAAGGGCTCGAACCCAAGTCATCGCATCAACGCCTGTGGGACCGGCACGCCAGCCCGATCTCGATCCTTCTCCTCGGCGGATTGTTGTTCGCGGCAGGCTTGGGTCTGACGGGCGGACAGCCCAGCCCGCCGATTATGGCCGATTTTGGCGATGCCCGCCTTGTCGTGAAAACGCCGACGACGATCCGCAATGGCGAGTTTTTCGAAACCGACCTGACCCTCATCGCAGAGGCGCGGATGGCCGACGCGGTGATCGCGGTGAGCCCCGCACTCTGGCACGACATGACCGTCAACACGATGATCCCGGCGCCTGCCGAGGAAAGCTTCGAAGACGGCTATTTCCATTTCTCCTACGGCCGGCTGGACGTTGGCGAGAGCGTCCACGTCAAGATCGACGGCCAGATCAATCCGCCGCTGTTTGCAGGCACCAAGGGCGACATCGCGGTCTTTGACGGCGGTCGGCGCATCGGCGCGATGCCGCTGCGCATCAAGGTGCTCCCCTGATGGATATCGTCCTGCGCGCCACGGTGATGTTCTTCATCCTGTTCCTGCTCATCCGGCTGCTCGGCAAGCGCGAACTCGGCCAGATGACGCCGTTCGAATTCGTCGTGCTCGTCGTGCTCGGCGACCTGATCCAGCAGGGGGTGACGCATAACGACTTCAGCCTGACCGGCGCGACGCTTGCGATCTGCACCTTTGCCTTCTGGGCGCTGGTGCTGAGCTGGACGGCCTACCTATTCCCGCGCGCCAAGGATTTGCTCGAAGGGGCGCCGCGCGTGATCGTGCGCGACGGCGAGGTCGTGACCGAAAATCTCCGCCGCGACCGGCTGACGCGCGACGAAATTCTCTCCGAAATGCGCCTTGCCGGGATCGGGCGGATGTCCGAGGTCGCGTGGGCGATCCTCGAGCCACAAGGCAAGATGAGCTTCATCAGGAAGGATGATGGGGCTTCGCCGCAGCAGGACCGCGATGGTCCCGCGAGCTAATAGATCGGCGTGATCTGCATCTGCGGCAGCGGCCGCGGCGTCCCGTCGCTGAGGTCGGGGCCGAGGTCGGCCCATTCCTTGCCGCGCGTCACCATGTCGGCGTATAATGCCTGCGCGGCGCTTTCGGCCTCGGTCGACCGGAATTTGTACGAAACCGCCGGCGGCGCTCCCGTCCGGACCGTCGCAAGCGCATTCTCATAGGCGGGGATCGGTGGTACGACCTTTGCGCTGGCGGCGATCCGGACCGTATAACGCTGAAGCCCCGAGGCGACGTTCCGCCACCGCACCCAGACATGATTGTCGAACGAGAATTGGTACAAGCGTTCGCCGGCGACCGTCCCTTTCAGCGAAATGCTGTCCAATATCTCCTGCGACATATCGAGGTTCATGCCCCCCTCGACCTTGTCGAGCGCGACATGGACGATCCGGTCGCGCTGCCCCGGTGCGCGCGACTGCAACAGGTCGCGCCAATTCTGCATCGTGCTGAGGATGCCGAAGACAAAGCCCGACACCTCGGCGAGCGCGAGGGGGCGGGCGATCGAGCTATAGCTGCGTTGCCAGCCGCGATTATTGTGGAGCGGGAGCCACACGGCGGCCTCGGCCTTGTCCCGTGCACCTTGGGGTTCGGGATTGTCCACCACCGGGCTGTCCTCGCTTTGCGGATAGACGAGGTTGATCGCAAAGGTCGGCCAGCGCGGCAGCGGTGCGTCGAAGAGGTGGAGCGGGAAATTGCTCGAAACACCGCCGTCCGAGAACCAGCAGACGCGGAAACCCTCGATCAGCGAAAGCGGCGCCTCGCCGCCGGTCGCCAGGCTGTCGGTGCTCTGGCTGAGCGTGGTTTCCTTGGGGTCCTCGCCGTCATCGAACGTCTCGCCTTCGGTCTCGCCGCGGCGCGTTCGCCTCCCGACGGGCTCGTGCAGCGGCACCGCGCTGATCAGCAATGGAAAGCTGAGGCTCATCCGCATCGCGACCAGCACGGGCATGCGGCCTCTGCTGGGTAGCCTGTAATAATCCTTGTCGTCGACGCGGTCGGGCGAGCCCGCCATCGCGACCATCGCGTCGACCACCTCCTTGGGAAACAACAGGTCGAATTCTTCGCGCAGGAACCAGAAGGTTGCGTCGGTGAAGGGCAGCGTCCTCGGCTCATGATGCGATACGCCCGTCGTGATCATCTGGAGCGAGATTGCCGTTTCTGTCTTCGGTTCGCCGGGATAGCGGGGCGCGGCCCAGAGATCGTCGAACAGCAGCGGCTCCGACGGCGCCTTTCCCGACAGCGATTGCAGGACCTCGTGCAGCCATTCGGTCAGCGCGGGCTTGGCCCCATCCTTTCCGGTACTCAGCCCCGAACAAAGCCCCAGCAGGTTGCGCCGGGTGACGCGCGCAACGCGCAGCAGCGCGGCGATCGCGGCGCCGAGATAGGCGCAGATCAGCGATGGCAACAGCGCAGCCACGGCTCCGGCTGACCCCGCAAGCCAATGACCGAACGCCAGGAACAGGCCGAGCAGGAGCAGTGTTTCGAGCGGCGCGATCGCCACCACCGCGACCGCCGCTGCGATGGCTTTGCGGAATACCCCCGCGTTCCCGGCGAGCGTCACGATCAATCGATAGGCACTGCGACCGCCGCGCGCGGGCTGGAACAGGCCGAATATGAAGCCCTGCGACGACAGCTGCGCGGCGACGCGCTCAAGTCCGGTAAAGCCAAGCGTCGGCGGGCAGGGCGCGGTCGATCCCGATGCGACATGCTTGCGGTCGCCCAACGCCGCTGCCGCGGTAGCCGCTGCGGCAATCGCGCCCGCCGAGGTTCCGCCGATATTCTTGAAGCGAAAGTCGCGCGCGAGGGCGAGGACCGCGTTCGGATAGACGATGCCGCTCGTGATGCCGCCCTTCATCACGAGATCGCAATAGCGGGACGCTGTGTGGCTCATGTCATCGCTCTCCGGTGCGCGGGGCTTTTCCTATTCTTATCCGGACGCGGCGATCAAGTCGCTGTCCTTCTTGCGAAATGGGCCCCATCCCACGCACCGCACAACGCATTTGCTTATGCTGTGTTGGGGCTGTAATACGGGCGCTGCGCATGAAATGGTTCCGTAAATCCGCAGGCCCCGATCCCACGCTCGCCGCGACGCCGGGTGGCCCGTTCGCCGACATTGCACAGGCTCCGCCGCCGCTGCCGGTTCCCGAAACACGGCGGCGCAAATGGACGCGCCGCATTTCGCGCGGTTTCGCGATTTTCAGCGTCATCTTCATCCTGCTCGTCGGCTGGCTCGCGCTGACCGCGCCGCTGTCCAAATCGCTCGAACCGATCGCGCCGCCGCAGATCACCTTGCTCGCGTCCGACGGCACCCCGATCGCGCGCATCGGGGCGATCGTCGATACGCCCGTAAAGGCAGCGGACCTGCCGAAGCATGTCACCGGCGCTTTCCTCGCGATCGAGGACCGGCGCTTCTACAATCATTGGGGCGTCGATCCGCGCAGCATCGCGCGGGCGGTGTGGAGCAATGTCACCGGCGGACGCACGCAGGGCGGCAGCACGATCACCCAGCAGCTTGCGAAATTCACTTTCCTGACGCCCAAACGGACGCTCGGCCGCAAGGCGCGCGAGGCGCTGATCGCCTTCTGGCTCGAAGCCTGGCTGACCAAGGACGAGATACTCGAACGCTATCTCTCCAACGCCTATTTTGGCGACAACACTTATGGTCTCCGCGCGGCGTCGCTCCATTATTTCTATCGCCAGCCCGAGAAGCTGACCCCCGCGCAGGCCGCGATGCTCGCGGGACTGGTGCAGGCGCCGTCACGCCTCGCGCCGACCAAAAATCCCGACCTCGCCGAAAAGCGCATGAAGCTGGTGCTCGATGCGATGGTCGCGACCGGCTATCTGACCGAACAGGAGCGCAAGGCGCTCCGCACCCCGCGCATCGACGTGCGCACGCGCAACACGCTCCCGACCGGGACCTATTTTGCCGACTGGGCGCTGCCCGAGGCGCGCAAATTGAGCGACGTCGGCTATTCGCGGCAGACGATCGCGACAACGCTCGACGCGCGGTTGCAGGGGATCGCGCGCCGCGTGACCGGACGCGCGGGGCTGGGCAAGGCGCAGGTCGCGCTCGTCGCGATGCGCCCGAATGGCGAGGTCGTCGCGATGATCGGCGGCAAGGATTATGCCGCATCGCCCTTCAATCGCGCGACGCAGGCGCGGCGCCAGCCGGGATCGACGTTCAAGCTGTTCGTCTATCTCGCCGCGCTGCGCGACGGCTGGGATACCGACGATGTCATCGACAACAGCGCGATCGAGACCGGGGCCTACCGGCCCAAGAATTCGGGTGGCGCCTACTCCAAATCGATCACGCTCGAGGATGCCTTTGCCTCGTCGAGCAATGTCGCCGCGGTGCGGCTGCTGCGTCAAGTGGGCGACGACAAGGTCATCGACATGGCGCGCGACCTTGGCGTCACCGCGCCGATGGCCAAGGGCGACCCCAGCCTCGCGCTCGGCACGTCGAGCATGACCTTGCTCGAACTCACCGCGGCCTATGCCGCGGTTGCGGCCAACAGCTACCCGGTCGAGCCGCATGCATTCGAGACGGAGGAAAAGGGCTGGTTCGAAAACCTGATCTCGGGGCCGAGCAGCTTTGGATCCGAAGAGCATGAAGAGATCGAACAGATGCTCCGCGCCGCGGTCAATCGCGGCACCGGCCGCGCCGCGCGGCTGCCGCAGGCCAATTTCGGCAAGACGGGCACCAGTCAGGACAATCGCGACGCGCTGTTCGTGGGCTATGCCAACGATCTCGTCGTCGGCGTGTGGATCGGCAATGACGACAATAGCCCGCTGCAGGGCATTTCGGGCGGCGGACTGCCCGCGCGCATCTGGCGTGATTTCATGACCGAGGCATCGGGCCGGAAGGCGACGCCGCAGCGCAAGAAGGTGGTCGATCCGACGGGCCCCGTCGAGCCGCTCGACATTCCCGACATCGGCGACATCCCGATCGGCGACCGTACGCGCGTCGGGATCGAGGGCGGCGATGCGGTGATCACGACCGAAATCAACGGCAGCCGGATCGATTTGCGCCTGCCGATCCAGGAGGGGCGTCCGACAGTTCAGGAGGGACGCCCGCCGCCCGATCCCGCAACGGCGCCGCCACCGGGTTAAAGGGCTTCGTCTGCCGCCAATATCTCGAAAGCGGCGCTTGCCATCGTCTGGCCATTGACGATCAACTCAACCTCGTGCCGCCCGGGATGATGGCGCCGCGTGGTGAAATCGCGGATCGTCTGCGATATCCCGAGCGTGATGGCGTCGCCTGCAGCAAGCTCGAAGGTCTTGAGTTTGAACACCTTCGGCGCGGTCTTGCCTCCGGCGCGTGCGTAATGGATGCGATAATCCACGACCAGTCGCTGCGCATCGGGCGAGTCCGATGCAAGGTCGGCCGTAATTGCAATCCGGTCGCCAAGGCGCACGACGTCAGGCTCTACCGCGAACCGGCGCACACTCACCGCCGCGCCATGGCCGACGCCGATCAGCGCCAGCGCGCGAGGTTCGCCCTTCTTGATCAGCGTGCGCAGCGCATGGCGGATGATCCAGACCGTGTGCGGATCATCCTGAGGCCACGCCTGAAGGCGATCGAGTAGCCAGTCGGGGCGATCCTTGGCAATGTCGTTCAAATGGTTCGCGACCGATTTTCGGACATAGAGGCTGGGATCGGCCTTCAATAACTCGAGGATCGGCGCCGCCAAGGTCGGATCGGCTTTCAGCGCCGGAACGCGCGCGGCCCATGGCAAGCGCGGGCGGCCCCCTTCGCTCGCGAGCCGGCGGACATGCTCGTCGTCGCTGCCGGCCCACCGCGCCATGATCGCCAGCGCGCGCGGGGTATCGGCCGCGAGGAACGGCCGGATTGCAAATTCGGCCGAGCCGAAGCGCGTCAGGTCGGCAAGCGCCTCCATCGACCGGTCGAAATCGTCGAGCCCGTACCGCGCGACATATTCGGTCACCGCCATCGCCTGAAACCCGTGCGTCAGACGCGGCGCCATCGCACGGATGATCGTCAGCGCCTCGGGATAGCTGTCGGGCAACGCACCATGAAGCGCATCGGCGATATGGCGCACGCGCTCCATGATCGACAGCGCCTCGAGGCCTGCCGATGCCGCAGACAGAAACGCGGAGCGATCGAACCGCGGTGACGCCGCGACCCCGGCATCGCCGATCGTCTCCAGCGCTTGACGGCCCAATATATCCTTCAGCAGCGGCGAAGCTTCGTCGGTCATCGCGGCACCTTATTGCCGCTCGACCAGCCCGCCGCCGAGCGCGACATAGAGCGTCACGAGATTGTCGACCTGCGCGCGGCGTGTCTCAATGAGCGTCTGTTCGGCCGCGAACAGGTTGCGTTCGGCGTCGAGCACTTCGAGATAGGTCGACACGCCCTCGCGATACCGCTTGCGCGCGAGGTCGGCGATCCGCCGCGTCGCCAGCGTGCCGCGCTCCTGCGCTTCGACCTGATCGGCGAGATAGCGGCGCCCGGCGAGCGCGTCGGCGACTTCGCGAAACGCCCCCTGGACGGTGCGCTCATAGGTCGCAACGGCGATATTCTCGCGCGCCTCGGCGACGGTCAGATTGCCCTTGTTGCGCCCGAAATCGAAGATCGGCAGGCTGATCGACGGGCCAAAGCTCCACCCGAACCCGTCGTTGCTGAACAGATTGTCGAGCGAGCCCGAGGCGAAGCCGAGATTGCCGGTCAGCGAGATCGTCGGGAAGAAGGCGGCGCGCGCCGCGCCGACATTGGCGCGGGCGGCACGCAGCCGCTCCTCGGCGGCGAGCACGTCGGGACGGGCGACCAGCAGGTCGGAGGGCAGGCCGGCGGTCAGCGTCGGCGACTGGCCCTGTGCCATGAGGGGCAGGGGAGCGGGGAGGGGTCCCGCGACCGGGCCGCCGGTGAGTACGCTGAGGAAATTATCGGCCTGCGCCTTGCCGAGCTTGAGGCTCGCAAGCTGCGTTTCGGCCTGCGTCAGCAGCGTTTCCGACTGGCGATAGTCGAGCGCCGAGGTCACCCCGGCGTCGAGCCGCCGCTTCGCGATGCGCAGGCCTTCCTTGCGGCTCGTCACCGTCGCTTCGGCCAGCTCGATCTGTTCCTCGGCGCCGCGTGAGGCGAAATAGGTCGAGGCGACGTCGCGGACTAGCGCGAGGCGGAAGGCGCGTTCGGCCTGCTCGGTTGCGAGATACTGGCTGCGCGCCGCTTCGGACAGATTTTTGACGCGGCCCCAGAAATCGAGCTCGAACGAGGTCACCCCGACGCCGACCGAATAGCGGTTGGTCGTGTCAGTGCCTGCGCCCGTCAGCGACGGGCCGCGTGTGCGTGTCGCATCGGCGCTCGCGCCCACCGTCGGCAGGCGATCGGCGTCCTGGATGCGGTAGAGCCCGCGCGCTTCCTCGATCTGCGCGATCGCGACGGCGAGGTCGCGGTTGCGCGCGATCGCCTGCGTGATCAGCACCTCGAGCTGCGGATCGGCGAAGAAATCCTGCCACGACACTTCGGTCGCCCGCTGCCCGAGCGTCACGTCGCCCGCGAACTCGGCCGGATAGGCGGGCGCGGTGGGCAGCGCTGGACGCTCATGTTTGGGCGCCATGTTGACGCATCCGGCGAGCGTCGTCGCGGCCAGCAGCGCGATCAGATTACGCATGATCGGGCTCCTCATGATGTCCTTTTTCGGCGGGTGCAGGCGGTCGCTTGCGGCTGATCCATTTGCGCACCGACAAGTAGAAGAGCGGGATGAAAAAGATGCCGAGCAACGTCGCGGCGATCATCCCGCCCATCACGCCCGATCCGACCGCGATACGGCTGGCGGCGCCGGCGCCGCTCGCGATGACGAGCGGGACCATGCCGAGGATGAAGGCAAGGCTGGTCATGATGATCGGGCGCAGGCGCAGCTTCACCGCCTCCATCACCGCGTCGAGCGTCGACTTGCCCTCGGCTTCCTGTTCGATCGCGAATTCGACGATCAGGATCGCGTTTTTCGCGGACAGGCCGATGATCGTGATCAACCCGACGTTGAAATAAATGTCGGCGGAGAGGCCGCGGAACATCGAGAAGAGTACCGCGCCGAGCACGCCGAGCGGCACGACGAGCAGGACCGCAACGGGGACCGCCCAGCTTTCGTACAGCGCCGACAGCAGCAGGAAGACGACGACGAGCGACAGGCCGAGCAGCAGCCCGATCTGGCCCGCCGACTGCTTCTCCTCATAGGAGATGCCCGTCCATTCGTAGGAGAAGCCCGCGGGAAGCGACTCTGCGAGACGCTCCATCTCGGCCATCGCCTCGCCGGTCGACTGGCCGGGCGCGGGTTCGCCCGAAATCGTCATCGCGGGATAGCCGTTATAGCGCTGGAGTTGCGGCGCTTCGGCGGACCATTCGGCCGAGCTGAACGACCCGAAGGGCACCATGTCGCCGTTCGCGCTGCGCACGCGCAGTTCGAGCACGTCCTGCGGCGTCATGCGGCTCGCGGCGTCGGCCTGGAGCAGCACGCGCAGCACGCGGCCTTCGCGGGTGAAGTCGTTTGCGTAGGCGCTGCCGAAGCTGATCGCGAGCGTCGCGTTGACGTCGCCGATCGACAGGCCGAGCGCGCGCGCCTGAATCCGGTCGATATCGACCTTTAGCACCGGCGCATCCTCTTGGCCCTCGGGGCGGACATTGGCGAGCAGCTTGCTCTGCATTGCGCCGCCCAGCATCTGGTTGCGCGCGGCGATCAGCGCTTCGCGCGTGTTGCCGCCGCGATCCTGCAGCTTGAATGTAAAGCCGCTCGACGTCCCGAGTTCGGGGATCGATGGCGGGCTCAGCGAGAAGGCGAACGCCTCCTTGATGCCCATGAGGGTGCCCATCGCCTTGCCCGCGATCGCGTCGGCGCTGTCGCCTTCGCCGGTGCGTTCGTCCCATGGCTTCAGCGGGGTGAACATGATCGCGTTCGCCTGGCCCTGGCCAAAGAAGCTGAAGCCGTTGACCGACACGACATTGGCGACCTGCGGCTGTTCGGCGAAGAAGGCTTTGACCTGCTTCGTCGCTTCGTTGGTGCGCTGCGTCGTCGCGCCCGGGGGCGCCTGGATCACGGTGATCAGATAGCCCTGGTCTTCCTGCGGCAGGAAGGAGCCGGGCAGGCGGGTGAAGAGCAATGCGGTGACCGCGACCATCGCCACGAACACGCCGAGCCAGCGCAGCGGCGCCGTAAGCATCTTGCCGACGCTACCCTGATAGCGGTCGGTCGTGCGGCCGAACCAGGTGTTGAACCGCCCGAAGAAGCGGTCGAAGAAGGCGCCGATCCGGCCCTTGCGTTCGCTATTGTCGTGCGGCTTCAGCAGTGTTGCGCAGAGCGCGGGCGTCAGCGTCAGCGCGAGCAACGCCGAGAAGGCGATCGAAATCGCGAGCGTCATCGAGAATTGGCGATAGATGCCGCCGGTCGACCCGGGGAAAAAGGCCATCGGGATGAACACCGCGATCAGCACCAGCGTGATGCCGATGATCGCCGAAGTGATCTGGCTC